>JAQZBV010000004.1 GCA_029237685.1 Cytophagaceae bacterium
TAACAACTAACAACTAACAACTAACAACTAACAACTAACAACTAACAACTAACAACTAACAACTAACAACTAACAACTAACAACTAACAACTAACAACTTACTTTTTCCTCAGTATCTCAAAATTCTTAGTTCCTTCATCTAAGAAATCAATGAACTCTGCAATGTCTTCGTTGAAAGCAACAGGATTGGCCAATTCAGTTTCCGTATAAGGATCTAATAAAATATAGAAAGGTTGTGCATTATTTTTAAAACGTGTTGCTTGAATGTCTACATTAATTGCACCGATTGTTTTCTTTACTTTTCCGTCAAATGAAGAAGTTACCCATTGGTCTTCTGGAAGCTTTGTGTGATCGTCTACATATAGAGCTAGCACTACATAATTTTCTTTCAATCTTTTTAATACCTGAGGATCTGACCATACGTTTGCTTCCATTTTTCTGCAATTGACGCAACCGTGTCCTGTGAAATCAATAAATAAAGGAAGCCCTCTTTCTTTCGCACAAGCAATAGCTTCTTTGTATTCAAAGTATCCTTTCAATCCATGTGGCAACTTCAGGAAGTCACTATATAGTGGATTCAGACTGCAAAGTTTTTTATCACTTGCTGTTTCTTTTTCAGAAACCATAAGGGTATTACTCAGCGATAAATTGAAATCTTGTGTTGTAAGAGGCGGAAGATAACCTGAGACAGGTTTTAATGGAGCGCCCCATAAGCCAGGTACTAAGTATACCGCGAAAAATAAACTGGCTATTGCCATTACTAGTCTTACGATACTTATACTTTCTACAGGACTATCATGTGGTAAACGGATTTTGCCTAATAAATAAATACCGAGCAGAGTGAAGATAACAATCCATAAAGAAAGAAAGATATCTCTGTCAAGAATTCCCCAATGCATGACCTGATCAGCTACGCTTAGAAATTTCAAAGCAAATGCTAGCTCAACAAAACCGAAAGTTACTTTAATCACATTCAGCCATCCTCCGGACTTAGGCAACTTTTTCAATAATTCAGGAAAAATTGCAAAGAGGGCAAATGGAATAGCAAACGCAGAAGAATAGGCCATCATTCCAATGGCAGGTCGCAGTAGTTCACCTTCTTTAGCAGCGATCAATACGCCACTTACAAAAGGAACGGTGCATGAAAACGATACAACGACAATCGTCATTGCCATAAAAAAGACACCATAATACCCACCTTTATCAGCCTCACGATCTACTTTATTTACGAGCGAAGAAGGTAAAGTAATTTCATACATTCCTAACATTGATAGTGCAAAGAAAATAAAAATGACTGTGAATATAACGTTAGGAATCCAATGAGTGCTAAGAGCATTGGCAAAGCCGACACCAAAGATTATGGTACATATTACTCCGATTAATGTATAAATGATAACAATAGAAGTTCCAAATACAAGGGCTTTGATAATGGCATGTTTACGGGTTTGTGTTGAATTGGTAAATAATGTTACAGTCATTGGAATCATTGGAAACACACAAGGGGTATAGAGTGCGCTAAAACCGGCAAAAAATGCAAGAAAAATGAAGGCTATCAAACTTAAGTCAGCTGTAGACTCATTACCTCTTGTTTTCAAGATCAGTTCGGGAGAATTGACTTGCTTAGCTGCTTTGACCTTATCAGCTTCTGCTACAGCTGTTGCTGAATCCAACGGAGGTTTCGCAAGGCTGCTATAATCCGCTTCTTTTACTTTATCAGGTACGGCATTAAGGGAAGACGAACCGTTGGCTTTGGTTACTACGAAATCTTTAAACTCAAACTCCCCATCTCCGCCAATGCATTTACCATCTACTTCTGTGCAGACTTGATAAGTATAAGATCCTTTTATGGAAACATTCTCATCAAGAATTTTAACAGTTTGTTTGAAGAGGGCTTTGTGCTTGAAGTAAGTGTATTCTCCACCCCAGATGTCATCGTATTTTTTCTTGGCGCCTACAGGTTTGAGTTTACCTACAAGTTTGTAAGTACTGTTGGGTTCGAATGTTATGACGGTAAGGTTGGGACCGAGATTAGGATCGAAATCGGAAGAGTACAAATACCAGTTGTCATCGATCGCTACTTCAAAAACAAGATCAACGGTTTGTCCTACAGCAACCTCTTTTTTAGACAGAGAATATTTCCAGGTGGCTGGCTTTAAAAGCTTCTGTTTCGTTTCACTCTGCAAAATGGTCTGCTTCGTTTCGCTTTTTAAAACAGGCTTCTTGGGTTCGCTGTTGCAGGCGAAGAAGCTGAAAAACAAAAGAATAAAAGAAATGTGTTTTATCATAAGTAAAAGGATAACAGCAATCTGTTATAAATAGTTTTAGTGGTAAGCGAAACCTATAAGTTGACGAATCAAATTTTCCTTGGTCTGACTTACTTTTTTAATTCAACATATTGTTTATGAAACTCACAAATGGTTTCGATACCCATAAAGAAATTAAACAGGTGATAATTTTCATTCGGAGAATGAATAGCATCGCTGTGCAGGCCAAATCCCAACAATACCGTATCGAGACCTAACTCCTTTTTAAATAAACTCACAATAGGAATACTTCCTCCCTCGCGCATGGGGATAGGTCTTTTGTTCCAAACGGTTGAAAAGGCTTTCTCCGCTGCTTTGTATCCGTCTGAAGTCAACGAAGTAAGCGCAGGTTCTCCTCCATGATGAGGTTTCACAATCACTTCTACTGAAGCCGGCGCCATGCGTTTGAAATGATCCGTGAAGAGCTGTGTGATTTTTTCTGAGGATTGATTCGGTACCAAACGCATCGACAATTTAGCAAAGGCTTTGGAAGGCAATACTGTTTTTGCTCCTTCTCCGGTGTAGCCGCCCCAGATGCCGTTGACGTCCAGACTTGGGCGTATGCTGACACGCTCTAAGGTGCTGTATCCTTTTTCTCCCGCTACTTCTTTCAGTTTCAAAGAAGCTTTGTAAGCTTCCAGATCAAAAGGCGCTTCGCGCATGCGTTGACGTTCTTCGGCTGAAGCTTCTTGCACATCGTCGTAGAATCCGGGAATGGTGATGCGATTGTTTTCGTCTTTCAAGGAAGTGATCATCTGAGCCAATACTTGTATAGGATTGGCCACCGCACCGCCATACATGCCGGAATGAAGGTCTCTGGAAGGTCCTGTTACTTCTATCTCCAAATAACTCAATCCTCTCAGACCGGTTGTAATGGAAGGATTTTCATTAGATAAAATACCGGTGTCGGAAACTAAAATGATATCTGCTTGGAGCAGTGTTTTCTGATCTTTCAGAAATTGTTCCAGGTTATTGCTGCCCACTTCTTCTTCTCCTTCTATGAGAAACTTTAGGTTACAAGGCAGTGTACCTACTTGGTTTAAGGTTTCTAATGCTTTGATGTGCATAAACATCTGTCCCTTGTCATCGCTTGCGCCGCGGGCAAAGATTTTACCGTCTTTGATAACGGGTTCAAAAGGAGGACTGTCCCAAAGGTTTAGCGGATCAGCAGGTTGCACATCGTAATGTCCGTAAACCAAAACAGTGGGTAAACTTGGATCGATTAACTGTTCGCCATAGACGATCGGATGTCCGGCGGTTGGATACAGCTGAGCGTTGTCTGCACCGGCTTTCAATAGAAATTCTTTTACTTTTTCAGCGGCACGCAATACGTCTGCTTTGTATTGATTGTCGGCGCTTACAGAAGGAATGCGCAAAAGTTCTTTCAGCTCTTCCAGGAATCTTTCTTTGTTGGATTCGATGTATGATTTTACAGACATGATCAGCTCGTTATTCAGAGAGAAATATACGTTTTTTTTCCGGTAATCCATCCCAGGCTTGCAGTCCTCCGGTATGAAGGGCCACGATTTTTTTGTCTTTTGGGAGCAAGCCTTTATCGGCCAGATCAAATAGTCCAAAGAGCAATTTGCTGGTGTAGGTGGGGTCTAAGGCAATGCCTTGCTGTTCGTTAAACTGTTTTACAAAAGCCAACAGTTCGTCTGGCAATTTCGCATAACCTCCCATGTGATAATCAAGAAAAAGCTTTAAAGCAGAAGGCGTAGGTTGCGGTGAAAGAAGATGTTGTACCTCATCCAACAGAAATCCTCCTCCTTTTAATGCCGAAAAGCCCCAGGCTTCTTGTTGCGATTTTAAGCCGGCCAGGATTCCTGCCAGTGTACCACCAGTGCCGCAGGCCGTGGCAATGATATCCGTGTCTTGAGGCAGGAGTGAAATTATTTCTTGTACTCCTTTTACCGCAAAAATAGTACTGCCGCCTTCAGGGATCAGGTAACCCAATGGTATATTTTGTTGACTCATCCAGGCTTGTATAAATGCCGGATCATTCTTTTTTCGATAGTCTTCCCTTGATAGGTAAAAAAGCTGCATGCCTTTACTGACGCAATATTGAAGGGTATCATTGAGCGGGACATGTTCTTCTCCCCGGATAATACCGATGCTTTTGAAACCGAAGTATTCCGCGGCTTCGGCTGTTGCATAGAGGTGATTGGAATAAGCGCCGCCGAATGTAATCAAAGTCTGAATGCCCAAGCGTTGCGCTTCCAGCAAATTGTATTTCAGTTTGAACCATTTATTTCCTCCGGCTGGATAAGGCAGTAGATCCAGACGAGCCAGGTACAGGTTGTCCGTCTTCGGATGCTTAATTGGGCTGACGGTGATAGGAGGAAGGGTATGGCTTTGAAGCAACATACATGCAAGATAACAAGAGCGCTACTCGATACAAACTGTCTGACCCCTAAATCCCCTGAAGGGGACTTGTTCAGTATAAAGCAAGAGTAATTAGCAACAGAAACAAGTTCTTGCTGTCGCTAATTACTCAATACTGTTAAGTCCCCTTCAGGGGATTTAGGGGCCAGACTGCTAGGAATGAAAACTACTCTCCACTATTTTCCCTATCTTTACAAACAATTAAAACCCACATGACCCTTTCCGAAGAAAATATTGATTTTAGCGAAGACGACGTAGAGTTATTTGAACACCACCGTATTGTGGTAGACAAAGGACAAAGCATGATTCGCATCGATAAATTCTTGATGGATCGGATTCAGAATGCCACGCGCAGTAAATTGCAAAATGCCATTCATGCAGAAACGTTGAAAGTCAATGACCGTGCGGTAAAACCCAGCTATAAGGTTAAACCGGGCGACACCATCATCGTTTCCCTTCCGCATCCGCCAAGAGAAGATGTGGTGCTGCCGGAAAATATTCCATTGGACATTATTTACGAAGACGAGGAATTATTGATTGTTAATAAACCCGCCGGTATGGTCGTGCATCCTGCACACGGCAATTGGACAGGGACCTTAGTGAATGCCTTATCCTACCATTTGAATAATTTGCCTTCCTCCAACGGAGACATTCGTCCGGGCTTGGTGCATCGTATCGATAAAGACACATCCGGTTTATTGGTGATCGGGAAAACAGAATACGCGATGAGTTTTCTAGGGAAACAGTTTTTTGACCACAGCATTGAACGTACTTATTATGCCATCGCCTGGGGAGTTCCTAATCCTCCGAATGGCACCGTAGACGCTCCCATTGCCCGTAGTATGAGAGATCGCAAGATCATGGCCGTGTATGAGGATGAAGAACAAGCCAAGCGAGCCGTGACCCATTATAAAGTATTAAAGGACCTGCAATATGTATCGTTGATTCAGTGTAACCTGGAAACAGGGAGAACACATCAGATTCGCGTACACATGAAGCACATCGGCCATCCTTTGTTCAACGATGCGACCTATGGCGGCGACAGAATTGTAAAAGGAACAGTATTTTCTAAGTACAAACAATTTGTAGATAATTGTTTCGAGCTCCTTCCCAGACAGGCCCTGCACGCCAAGTCTATTGGGTTTATTCACCCCACCACAAAAAAATTCATGCAGTTTGAGTCCGAGCTACCGGAAGATTTTAGGTTAGCGCTGGAGAAATGGGAAAGGTACAGTGATCAGAAAACTGAAAACTGAAAATCTGAAACCGAAAATCTGAAACCGAAAATTCTCTCAGCTTCTCAGTTCTCTGTTCTCAGTTTTTCTTCGCTTCTTCCCAATACCCATTCATCTCCTCCAACGTCATATCATGTAGTTTCTTTCCTGCAGCTTTCGCTTGTTCTTCCAGGTAGGTAAAACGTTTGATGAATTTTTTATTGGTACGCTCCAAAGCATCTTCGGGATTGATGTCTATGAAACGGGAGTAATTGATGATGGAGAAAAAGATATCTCCCAATTCATCTTCCATTTTTTCTTTATTGACTTCAGGAGCATTGGCTTCTTTTTCAAATTCGTCTAATTCTTCTTTTACTTTATCCCACACCTGGTCTTTGTTGTCCCAATCGAAACCTGCTCCCCGGGCTTTTTCCTGAATACGGATAGCCTTTACCATGGCAGGCAGAGACCTTGGCACACCGGCAAGGATGGTCTTGTTGCCGCCTTTTTCTGTTTGTTTGATCTGTTCCCAATTTCTTTTGACCGCTTCTTCATCTTCTGCTTTCACGTCGCCATAAATATGAGGGTGACGGCGGATGAGTTTTTCACACAAACTGTCCATCACATCTTTGATGGTAAAGTCGTTGGTTTCGGAGGCTATTCTGCTGTAAAAAACGAGGTGCAGAAAAATATCCCCCAATTCTTTTTTGATCTCGTCCATGTCTTTTTCTACGATGGCATCAGAAAGTTCAAAGGTTTCTTCAATGGTTAAATAGCGCAGGCTGTCAATGGTTTGTTTTTTATCCCATGGGCATTGTTCACGCAGTTCGTCCATTATTTTGAGAACATTGGCGAAGGATTGAAGGGTTTCATTTAGCGGAACGACTTTACTCATGGCAATGGAGTTAGATGGAATGTATGGTTCTGAAAACTGAGAACAGAAAACCGAGAACAGAAAACGGAATAGGCATCAGTTCTCGGTTTTCTGTTCTCAGTTCTCAGATTTCTCATAACTTCGTATTGGGAATCTTATAAAATGGTTAAATTTGAGTGTCCAACTTACAAATTATTTCAGTCTGTTGGACAGGGGACTAAAATAAAACAGCAGTGACGCTTATACAATCTATTTCTGGTATTCGAGGAACCATCGGTGGTACCGTAGGTGATAACCTAACTCCTCAGGATGTAGTAAAGTTTGCTTCCGCTTTCGGAATGTGGATTTTAGAGAAGAATGAATCACCAAAGGTGGTGATTGGAAGGGATGCTCGCCCTTCAGGAGAATTGGTCACTCAATTGGTGGCTTCTACCTTACGCAGTTTGGGAATCCATGTCATTGACTTGGGTCTTTCTACTACACCAACGGTAGAATATACCGTAAAGCACGAAGAAGCAGCGGGAGGTATTGTCATCACGGCGAGTCATAATCCGGGCAATTGGAATGCCTTGAAACTGCTCAATGATTCGGGTGAGGTATTGACAGAGAAGCAGGGGAGTCAGGTCAACAAATACACGAAGAATTCAAAACTGCGTTTTGCGGAGTATAAAAAATTAGGTACTTATACCTTAGATAAAGACCAGGAGTCACTTAAGAGACACATCGCAGCTATTTTGGCGCTGCCTTTAGTGAATGTAGAAGCCATTAAAAAACGCAACTTCAAAGTGGTGGTAGATGCCGTTAACTCTTCGGGAGGCTTTGCGGTTCCAATGCTATTGGAAGCATTAGGTGTTACGCAGGTTACTAAATTATTCTGCGAACCCAATGGCAATTTTCCTCATAACCCCGAACCATTACCGGAAAACCTGACCTTCATTTCTTCTGAAATGGAGCGCGGTCAGTATGACCTAGGTATTGTAGTAGATCCGGATGTGGACCGTTTATGTTTCATCAAAGAAGATGGGATTGCATTCGGTGAAGAGTATACGCTGGTAGCGGTAGCGGATTATGTGTTAAAGCATACCCCGGGCAACACAGTGTCTAACCTTTCTTCCACACGTGCTTTGCGTGATATTACAGAGAAAGCCGGACAGAAGTATGTGGCATCACCGGTTGGTGAAGCACACGTAGTGGCTGCCATGAAAAAGAATAAAGCGGTCATCGGTGGCGAAGGCAACGGTGGTGTGATTTATCCTGAGTTGCAATACGGCCGTGATGCCTTAGTTGGGATTGCGTTATTCTTGTCTCACCTGGCTTTGTATGGCAAGCAAGTGTCCATGTTAAGAGGTACATATCCTCAATACCAGATTTCAAAAAATAAAATCGAACTTACGGACGATATCGATGCGGATGCAGTCATCTTAGAATTGCAGAAACGCTACAGCAAACAACCGATCAACAGCGAAGACGGAGTGAAAATAGAGTTTGATCAGGAATGGGTACAGTTGAGAAAATCCAATACAGAGCCCATCATTCGTATCTATTCCGAATCTTCTTCGATGGCGACAGCCGATCACCTGGCGAAAAAAATCATGGGAGACCTGCGTGAAATCTTAGAAACGATCAATGCCAATCTACCTCGATAATGCTGCCAGCGCACCCATGGACGAGCGTGTGCTCGAAGCCATGATGCCTTATTTCACCAACAAGTTCGGCAATCCTTCTTCCATACACAATTATGGCAGGGAGACGCGCGCAGCCATTGATAAGGCGAGAAAGACGATCGCCGATATTTTGAACACCTCACCTTCCGAGATCTTTTTTACTTCCGGAGGCACAGAAGCCGATAACCTGGCGATCTTTAGTTGCATTCATACCTATGAGTTGAGTCATGTCATTACCTCACCACTGGAGCATCATGCCGTGTTGCACACAGCAGAAGAGCTGCAGGAAGACTACCTGGACTTTGAATTAAGTAAAGTGGAAGTGGATGCACAGGGAGCCTTGAACATGGAATGTCTGGAAGCCTTACTGGCGAACAATCCTATATCACTGGTGAGTCTGATGCACGGCAACAATGAGATCGGCAATCTGAACGACATCGAACGCATTGCAGCACTTTGTAAAGAAAACGAAGCGTACTTTCATTCAGACACCGTGCAGACGATGGGTCACTATCGTTTTGATCTGCAGAAATTACCGATTCATTATTTGAGTGCTTCGGCTCATAAATTTCACGGACCGAAAGGCGTAGGATTTTTATACGTCAATGCCGAGGCTGCTTTGAGACCTATGTTGTACGGCGGTCCTCAGGAGCGCAACATGCGTGGCGGCACGGAGAATGTTCCGGGCATAGTAGGGATGGCGAAAGCTTTCGAGCTGGCCTATGGTAATTTGGATCAGGATAAAACTCATATTGTGGGCCTGAAAGAACGCATGATTGCACAACTGCGTTCACGTATTCCCAACATCACGTTCAACGGGCTTTCCGGAGAGTTGGATAAAAGTTTGTATACCGTATTGAACATCAATTTACCTCCCGGTGACGAATACGAAATGCTATTGTTTAATTTGGATATTGAAGGCATTGCTGCTTCAGCAGGTAGTGCCTGTACCAGTGGTACACAAATTGGTTCGCATGTTTTAGAAGCGATCGGCACCAATCCGGATTCCGGTTACCTGCGTTTTTCTTTCAGTCGCATGAACACAGTAGAAGAAATAGATAAGGCGGTGGAGGTTTTGGAGAAGGTGTTGAAGCGGTAAAAGTATAAAAAGGAAATATAATGGGCTTTGCAGAAATGTAAAGCTTTTTTTATTCCTTAATCACTTTGATGACTTGTTGATGAGCCGAAGAATAGAGTATGAGAGAGTATAAACCGGGACGAACAGAAGCCGTATATAGACGCAAAGCGTTTTCCTTTTCCTCCCATGTCACTGGAGTAGATTCTCCATATACATTGATAAGTGTTAAATTTTTTATTGCTTCTTTTGTTTGCTTATCCAATGTCAGGTATAACTCATCGTTAAATGGGTTAGGATAAGCAGTGAACACAAGCTGTTCTTCTGAAGAGGGATACACTTTGCGAACACCCAGATCTGTAGTATGCCCATCGATGTCCGTTTGCCTAAGTTTATAATATAGGAGAGTATAAGCATGGACTCCATCAGTATAGGTATAGCTAGTCTTTTGATGACTATCTCCCTGTCCATCTATTGTACTGATAGGAGAAAAATGAACGCCATCTGTACTTCTGTAGAGTGTAAAGAAATGATTGTTTAATTCAGTCGCCGTTGACCATTGGAGTTGTACCGTATATTTGCCTTGTGCTATTGCTTTAAAGGATAGTAATTCAACAGGAAGCGCGCAGCTGGAAGAAGAAGTGCTTTGAGGAATGGACAATGAACTTAATAAAGTTCCTGCTGCACCATTGGTAGCCCCCCAGCTGGTACCAGAACCGTATGGTGCTGAAGTGATCGGCGGTCTTCCTGTACCTGATATACCGGCTGTTCCGGCCGATACATTCACATTAAGTAATCCACCAGATGGTGTGCTTGACCATACTACGCCGCCACCGCCACCGCCACCCGGACCGAAATCAAAATCTAAATAGCCGGTATCTCCTCCTCTACCTCCCATAGCTTCTACGCTAGCTGATGTTGAATAATTCGTGACATCGAGTAACACAGTTCCGCCTGCACCGCCACCACTATTGCCATCGCCATTATCTGCGCCTCCGGGATTTGACGAAGAGTAATAAGAAGCAACTGATCCTCCATTGGATTTGATGGTAAAGCCGTTGCTGTTTAATGCCACTGCCTTTATAATGATGATTCCACCACCATTACCCGCATTGTAAGAAAAACCATTATTTTGCTGGCCACCTCCGCCTCCGCCTCCACAAAAAATTTTATTTATGGCGGTGCTATAGTAGGTTGTTCCTAATCCAACAGCCCCGTATCCGAAGGGGCTCTGTGAAATAGGACATCCTGTATTCTTCTTGTCTCCTCCTCTTCCTCCCGCACCAAAGTTAGCACCACCACCACCACCGGTATTATGCGAATTAGCGCCGCCGCCGCCGTTGGCTTGTTTAGCCCTGCCGGATTCCTTTGCTGAAACATAAGCAGCAATTCCTTCTCCCTTTTGTCCAGCTTCTACTGTAGGATAGGCGTAAGTATATCTATTATTTGCACTGGAACTGCAGTTGCCACCAGTGGCACTTTTGTCTCCTCCTCGGAACCCTTGCTCACTGACATTAATGTTGGCGTTCAATGTTACGATATCAGAAGATTCGAATACCAGCACACCGCCGGTATTGCCGTCCCAGGCTCTGGCTGTGAGTTCTCCGTCCACACTTACGGCCGCATATTGCAGAACGCTGATCATTTGTACAGATCCTGAAGGGGTATAAGTACGCAGTAATGTTTTTGAAAAATAAACATCGTTGCCTGCGAAATGATCGATGATCGCAAATTCAAAATTACCGGCATCTCCGATAGCAGTAACATCTCCGTAAGCCACGGTATTTGTTTGATCTATCGTAGCGCCCTGCATTTGGATGAGCAGCACTTTATCACCTGCTGCAAAGCCCACCGTAGAATTGACTGTAATAAAATTACAGAGGTAATCAACAGCAGTCACTTTAGTGTAGGTATTAATAGTACCGGAGATTTGGCACATAGCTGTAGTAAGACCGGCTGAAAACAGGCTCAGGTAAAGGAGCAGTTTAATTTTCATGGACATACTGGCTGTTGATAGGTTTGCTGAGATAAATACAATTTTATCTACATGTTATTACATACGATCTGCAAATCTAATGTAACCATCTCAAAAACAAATATTTGTATCGTAAAATATTAATTAAACCTATCCGTCTTAAAAGCATCAAAACAGCATCTTTATTTTGTTTAAACACTTAAATAGCATGAAAAAGGCACTATTTTTTTTCCTACTCAGTATACCTTTCATGAGTATGCGCTGTACGGAATCCTGTGATAATTATAAATTGAACGCCGATGAGCGGAAAATTCTGGAAGATGTTGATCAGACATTGGCTTATGTTAACGCCGATCAATCGGATACTCTTCGCTTGACTTCCTCTTATCAGCTGGATCAAGGACCGGATAAAGAAAGAAAAAGTTGGACAAAGGGTTATAGGAGTTGTGGCGCCTCAGGGACGATGGATTATGGCAATGCGACGAAGGCGCCTTATTTCAGAGTATTTTTTACGATAAACAAGCAACACGCGGATGCCATCGAAATTCCTTCCTTGCAGGTCGGCAGAGTGTTTCTTAAAAAGAATTACGAGGGCAATAAGCTAGTGCTCTTTAATGATCAGAACGACTACACGATACATTATATCGGCGAGACGGAGTTCAAAGGACGCGAAGTGAATGAGGTCTATGAACTCATAGGTACCGGGCAGGAGGCGGGCAATGTGTATTTGTATAGTTTGTACGAAGGACTACTTCGTGTAGAAGAGCAAGGGAAGAGTTGGGAAAGGATTTGGGAGTAGAGGTTCTAATTGTAAAGGAGATTTAACAATAGCGATTTTAGAAATCCTTTGAGTGAGCAATCAGCAACGGGGCTGTTAGGGCGAACTAACGTTCGCAATCTTCGCACTTTCGTGCTTGATGGTACTTCAATCCCTCACGCAAACCTTAAGCTTATTATAAATGTTCTTTGATCTGGACATTAGACGCAGCAAGAGCTGGTCTGATCGAGGCAAGAAAGGTAATACAGATCACAGAGAAAAAAGTAATCAGCAGGTCGCTTATTTTTAAACGCACGGGATAAGCATCTACCAGAGATGTTTCCGTACCGATGCTGATAAGCCCATAACGTTGCTGCAGGTAACACAGCAAAACGCCAAGACCCATACCGATGAAGGCTCCGGTAAAGGAAATCAAGGCGCCTTCTGTCAGGAATACATTACGAATAAAGGGACGTGAAGACCCAAAAGAAAAAAGAACGGCAATGTTATTTCTCTTTTGGATTACGAGCATGGATAAACAAAAGAAAATTCCAACAGAAGAAACAGCCAGCACAAAAGTCAACATCAGGTTGACAATTATTTTTTCAATGTGCAAAGATCGAAGCAAGGTTTCATGCTGCTCTTCGCTGTTCAGAATTAGAAAGTCTTCGCCGGTCACATCAGAGAGTTGATCTTTTATGTTCTCAATGTCATAACCGTCCTTTACCTTAATCTCCAGGTAAGAGCGTTGGTTGGTGTAATTCATCAACTGTTGCGCTACAGCAATCGGAACAATCACATAATGGTCGTCGTATTGTTTTTCTATAGCGAATACACCTCCCGGTTGCACGGTTACAATATTGAAGGCACTGGCCGATGAGAGGTTTTGGAATTTTGATTTGTTGGGATAATATAACGTAAGTGGTGTAAATGCATTTTTGACGCTGGCTGATAAAGTAGAAGCGACGCCTCTTCCCAGTAAGGCATAATTTTTTTCACCGTCTTTTAATTTATAACTGCCTTCTACAATAAATGTATCGATGCGTCCCTGTTCGGCAAAGTTAGCGGCTACACCTTTTATTTTTACCACATCGCTTTGATTCGCGTACATGACCACGCAATTGTCTTCAATCACATCGGTGATGAAAGCGACGCCCGGAGTGCCTGCAATTTTTTTATGAAGATCTTGTGTATAGAGAAAGGTTTTGCCTTGAGCCGGCTGAACTTTAATTTGAGGATCGAAAGAGTTGAAGAGCGAACGAATCAAATCGTCCATTCCATTGAAGAAAGCCATCCCGATCACGAGGGCCATGGTCACCACTGCTACTACACCGATAGAAAGCAATGAAATGACATGAATCATGTTCAGTTTTCCCGAAGGAACAAAATACTTTCCGGCAATGAGCAAGACGGCTTTCATTCTTCTTCTTTCTCGTTGTCTTCTTGAGGAGCTGGAGGAATGTCCAGTTTTGAAATGAGGTTGTTGATGTGAATGGCATAGTCTACACCATCGTCCAGCATAAAGATCAATTCCGGAATAATGCGTATTTGCTTCTTCAGTTTATCACCAAGCATTTTGCGCACCACCTTGGTGTTGACACGTATTTTCTTTAACTCTGCTTGCTTATCCGTAGTGGACAAGAAGCTCAGGTATATTTTGGCAACGGATAAATCAGGGCTCATCCGCACGGTGTTTACACTGACGTAAGTATTACCAAACAAGCTCTTTGTATCTTTTAAAAAGAGCTCAGCCAACTCCTTTTGAATCATGCGGCTAAACTTTTGTTGTCTGGTACTTTCCATTGGTAAAACTTTGTTTCTTTTTTTATCAAACTTACCGTATTTTGAGGAGTTTTCAAAGCAATAGGAGCTAGGAGGTACGAGCGAGGAGCTAGGAACAAAGCCCAGTATTTATAATAAGATAATTCGTACCTCCTAGCTCCTAGCTCGTACCTCAATAAATGCTTACCTTTAACCAATAATTCAACCGCCTTGGTAAATATATTCAAAATATTTGATCTGCCCCGTTTGCTGCTATTGCTGCTGCTTACCATTGCCTATGCTATTTTTAGCGATATAGCGGTGTTCCCAACCACCTCTTATGAGTTGATGAACATGGTGACGAGTGAGCACCTAGCCGGCGGAAATGTGATGTATAAAGATGTTTTTCATTGGACGGAACCTCTTACCGCCTGGGTACAATATATCTTTTTTCAGCTGTTTGGACGAGAGGTCGTCTATTACCGCATTGTCGCTTTGATTTTGGTGTTTTTCCAGGCTTTATTATGGAATCAAACCTTGAATGAAAAAGGATGTTACGATCAGCGCTCTTCCTTACCGGCTTTGATTTACTTGGGATTCTGTTTGTTGTTCCCTGATATGATCAGCATGAGTGCTGTGGTACTGGGCAACACATTCTTGTTGCTGACGTTTTATTTTATGATTTCGTACATCAAAGACAACGAACATCATCAGCCTTTGTTTTGGATTGGATGGAATGCAAGTATTGCCTTTTTGTTTTATGCGCCTTACATCTTATTACTACCGGGTGTGTTGTTGGCTTTGGCTTTGTACAGTCCCATTGATGCAAGAAAATTCGTCACTCTACTTTATGCTTTTTTACTGCCGCTTGTATTGGTGTGGTTGTATTATTTCTTAAATGATGCCTCTGCATTTTATGTTCAATTCTTTTTGCAACGGGTGTTCAGCTTTGAGGCCAATCACTTCCTTTCTTTTCAGCATCTGTTGTGGATCGTAGCCATTCCATTGTTCTGGCTGTTGATCGGTTTCCTTGCCATTGTGAGGTCTACTTCTTTTGTGAATTACCAGCACAGAGTGATTCAGTCCTTATTTTTATTGTTTGTGTTTTCTTCCCTCAGCTTTTTGTTGGTAAAGGAACGTTCCGTATTCACCATTTGGCAAATTGTTCCTTATGCCTCAGCGATAGCGACCTATTTCCTGCTGCTGCAAAAACGCAAATGGTTTGCTGATACAGTATTGTTATTGAGCTTTGGCGCTTTGTTTTTTGTGCGCTTCGAATTAAAAAAAGAAGTGATACAGGATACATCGGGCAAGGAAAGCCGTTTGCGTGTGAAGTTTGATGAGAATTATTGGGCACCGTATCCTTATGTACGCAGTGTATTGGTATTGGACAATAATATTTCTGCTTACAGCAAGTACAAATTGTCTACCCCCTTTTTAAACTGGAACCTTGCAGAAACCTATTTCATGGACCTTGACGGTTATGAAGCAGTAGCCTTGCTGGACCGCTATTTTACAAAGGAACAGCCGGATGCCATCGTAGATCCAAATGGTGTACTGCCCAAAACGTTTTATCGTTTGCCTTTAGTAGCTAACAAATACGTGGAGAAGAAAAAAGGATTTTATGTCTTGAAAAGAGCAATGAATGTGCACTAATCACAGCGTATTTTATTGACTCTGTTTTGATGCCTTCCGCCTTCAAACGGTTCCGTTACAAACACTTCTACCGCTTTCCATGCATCTTCTACACTCATGAAACGCGCCGGTAAGGCGATAATGTTCGCGTCATTGTGCTGACGAGCAAGCTTGGCAATCTCAGGAGTCCAGCACAGCGCCGCACGTACTTTTTGATGTTTGTTGGCTGTCATGGCTACACCGTTTCCACTGCCGCAAATTAAAATACCAAAAGTGTTTTCTCCTGTAGACACAGAAGTTGCCAATGGATGCGCGTGATCAGGATAATCAACAGAAGTATTTTCGTGCGGACCGAAGTCTTTGACAAGGTATCCTAAGGCTGTTAATTTTTCGGAGATGTAGGCTTTGTATTCTGTGTAACATAATAGTTGTTAGTTGTTAGTTGTTAGTTTTAAACAGGTGCTCAATAAGTAAGCAACATAATCGCAACGCATTTCTTGTAATAGGTTTAGATTAAATATTTTCATAAGCATATAAACTTTACTAACAACTAACAACTCACAACTAACAACTAAATTTTCTCTTTAGTATTTTCAACGTATGCCGATATGAAAATACTGATTTCATAGAGGAGTACGAGCGGTATACCGATGAGCAGTTGACTCAGCATATCCGGAGAAGGTGTAAGCACCGCCGAGATAAAGAGAATCACCACAATGGCATGACGTCGGTAGGTACGCATAAACTTTGGTGTCATCATATCCATTCTGGACAAGATGTAAATCAATACCGGCAACTCAAACATCAAACCGCAACCGAGTACCATGAAACAAACCATGGAGATGTAAGAGGTAACGTCAAACTGATTGATGATGGTAGGATCTATCTGGTAGTTGGCCAGAAATTGTATGGTGATGGGCAGTACCATGTAATAACCGAACACCACACCCAGGAAAAACAAAAAGGATACGGACAGTACCGCATTCATGGTGTTTTTCTGTTCTTTCATTTTCAATCCCGGTTTTACAAAACGCCAGATCTCCCAGAAGATGTAAGGAAAGGCGATGACAAAACCGATAATGAAGGCTGCTGTGATGTGCATCGAAAACTGACCCGTCATGGTCCGGCTTTGCAGCGTAAAGTTGGCTTCTCCTACACAGTAGCTAAAGTGTTTGCACAACATTTTAAACGTCCAAAAATCAGGCGTAGAGGGAGCGAGCAAAACCTCACGAAAGATCCAGTCCATTTTGATAAACGCTGCGACAGTAACTACCAGTAAAGCAATTACCGCACGGATCACATGCCACCTCAATTCCTCGAGGTGGTCTACAAATGACATTTCTGAATTGAACAACCTGATATGTTTATGTCTTGTTGGCGTCTCGCCAACAAGTGATGGGATGAAAACGTGTTAAACAAGCCTTTTGTTGGCGAGACGCCAACAACGAGACTGCTTTAGTTTTATTTATACAATGGAAACTCTTCCATCCATGCATTAACCTTTTTCTTCACGTCTGAAATTTTAGACGCGTCGTCTTTGTTCATCAACACCGCATCGATCAGGTCTACTGTTTTTTCCATGTCAGTATCTTTCAATCCGCGAGTGGTGATGGCAGCTGTACCTACACGCATACCTGAAGTAACGAAAGCGGATTTCGTATCGAAAGGCACTTTGTTTTTGTTGATGGTAATGTCTGCTTGAATCAAGGTGTTCTCTGCTTCTTTACCGGTAATGTTTTTAGAAGTCAGGTCAATCAACATTAAGTGATTGTCTGTACCACCGGAGATGATGCTGTATCCTCTGTCTGTAAATGCTTTGGCCATGGCCTGTGCATTTTTCTGTACTTGTTTGGCGTATTCCAAATAAGGATCGCTCAATGCTTCCAGGAATGAAACCGCTTTGGCTGCAATCACGTGTTCCAATGGTCCGCCTTGAGTACCCGGGAATACGGCTGAGTCCAACAATGCAGACATCATGCGAATTTCACCTTTAGGGTTTTTGAAGCCGTATGGGTTTTCAAAATCCTGACCCAACAAGATCAAACCACCACGAGGACCGCGAAGGGTTTTGTGTGTAGTCGTGGTTACGATGTGGCAATGCGTCATGGGATTGTTCAACAAACCTTTGGCGATCAAACCAGCCGGGTGAGAGATATCAGCCAATAACAAAGCGCCTACCTGATCAGCGATGGCACGGAAACGCGCGTAGTCCCAATCTCTCGAATAGGCAGAAGCTCCGCAGATGATCAATTTTGGCTTTTCTTTCGCAGCGATCGCTTCGACTTTGTTCATGTCGATCGTGCCTGTTGCTTGTTCTACACCG
This sequence comes from Cytophagaceae bacterium, assembly GCA_029237685.1. Taxonomy (GTDB): domain Bacteria; phylum Bacteroidota; class Bacteroidia; order Cytophagales; family Cytophagaceae; genus JACMQM01. Next base: position 17,967 of record JAQZBV010000004.1, read on the forward strand.
TAGAATGTTGCTCTATAATATTTACCTGAAAGGTTGACTTCAGAACCGTGTGACAAGTGACCACCATGTGCCAAATCAAAACCCAGAATGGTATCACCGGGATTTAACAAGGCCAGCATCACCGCAGCATTCGCTTGCGCACCGGAGTGTGGTTGTACGTTTGCCCATGCTGCATTAAACAATTGTTTGGCGCGGTCAATGGCTAATTGCTCTCCCTGATCCACTACTTCACATCCGCCATAATAACGTTTGCCCGGAAGACCTTCAGCATATTTGTTGGTGAACACACTGCCCATGGCTTCCATCACTTGTGGTGAGGTGAAGTTTTCAGAGGCGATCAATTCAAGTCCTTCTTCCTGACGTTTTCCTTCCTTTTTGATGAGGTCAAAAATGGCTTCGTCTCTCTTGAATGCTGAGAATGCTGTAGATGACATAGTTTTTGGTTTTAGTAGAGTAGATTCTGTTTCCATGGGAGCTTCATTAGGGACGTAAAATTAATCAAATCCGCACGCTTTGGAAATGTTTGTTTACAACTGTATGGTCTTTGTAGATCCTACACCTCTTTTTTATTTAATAGAGCTCTTGTGTAATGGCATAAAAAGTTGTATATTAAATAGATAGCTTAATTCTGATCTTGTAATACTTACATACTGAAAGCAAAAAGTATTCAAGAAACAGGCCTGCCAAATGAAAGAAATTCTTCAAAAAATGCAGGAATCCTTAATTTAATGTGAAATTGAAGGGTGGAAACACAATTATTCTTTAGACCATCCGTATCAATTGCATCCTTCTAATCATTTATTAGGGCAAAAACAGATCATGGCCTAAATGTATAATCATAGTGGAACGCCTGCTTTTCCAAACGATCGACATGAAAAGAAATCCATTCAACCGCATCAACGGTATATATTTCCTTCTCTTATTTACTTGCCTGGCCTGTAAAAAGGATTTGGAGAAACCACAATGGGATACGCAACTGCTCGCCCCTTTTGCCTACACAGAGATGGGTATAGAAAACATCGTGAAAGATGGTTCGAGCCAAACGAATCCGGATCAGAGCATAGACCTCTTTATTCGGGACACACTCTATACACTGCAGTTGGATTCTATTGTATCCGTTGTTACGCCTACCTTTGACATCAATAAAACATTAGATTCCATTAAATTCGGTACGGCTCCTATCGTAACAAGAATTACGCTAGGACAAATTGCTCGTCAGATGGCGGCGAATCCATCAACGGCTGTCATAGGTAATTTTATTTTATCCAGTCATGGAACAACACAGCCTTTTATCCCGGCTATTTCTAATGTTACGGGAGGTCCTATACCTATTAATATTGACGCCATACTGGAAGAGGCTGAGATCAAAGAAGGATTTTTGGATATCTCTGTGACGAATGGTCTGCCCTTGGCTATTCAGCGTGCAGAAATTGAAATTAGAAATGCCAGAACGCCATTCGCTGTTGTGGCTCATCCGATATTGACAAACATCGCTCCTAATACTTCTAAAACGCAATCAGAAGATATTTCAGGAAAGCATGTGGATGGTATCATGAATGGCAATATCCTGGACATGGACTTTGCGGGAGGCACCATGGTGCATATCGATACAAACGATGCCGTAACCGTGACATTAACCGTAAGGGATGTGACCGTTACTTCAGCCATTGCCATTTTTCCAGCGCAAAATGTAGTGAATGATAAATCGGTGAACTACTTGCTGGACATGGGTTCTGTGAAGTTGAAAGAAATGAAAATGAAATCAGGTTATGTAAAGATCGAAGTATCTTCTACGATACCGGATAATATTTACTTTACCTATTCTATTCCTACTGCCATAAAGGATGGCGTGCCATTCCTTGTCAATACAACGGTGCCGCCTTCAGGTGGTACAACTATATTTACTTATGACATGACAGGCTACACCATGGGGCTGAGAGGAGATCCTGCCATCAATACAGATTACAATGGATTGTACAATGAGCTTGTCGGTCGAATTGAATATACCGGGAATAAAATTCCCCTGGCCTTAACCGATTACATTCAGGTAAAAATCAGTTTGGAAAATGCCAAACCTTCTTATGTGCAAGGGTATTTGGGAGACACAACAATTAATATCAACGGATCTATTCCATTGGGAGTATTCAGAAACATTACGGGTGGTTCTTTGCAATTTGAAAATGCAGATGTTGCAGTAGTTGTAGACAATGGTTTTGGTGTACCAGGTACTGCGACCATCAGCAACATTACGGCGCATAACGGATCAAACTCTGCTTCGGCTTCTTCAGCCACAACAGTTTTGACACCTGGCATGGATGGAAATCCTCCGACTGTTACCTCTAGCAGAGTAGTGGTGAACAATGCGACAAACCTGGTCAATGTATTACCGAAGACAGTGGATTATGCAGGTAATTTGCAAATAAACCCCGGCGCTGTTTTTAATGATAATCAATTTGCTTACGCAGATTATCCTGTAAAAACATACCTGGAATTTAAACTGCCTTTGTCCATGATTGCTGACCAGTTGCAATTGACGGATACTATTGCTATTTCCTCTGCTCCGCAATTAAACAATGCCTTAAAAAAAGGAAAACTAAATTTGATCACGGATAATGGGTTTCCATTCGATGCGAAAGTAATGGCCTATTTCCTGGATGGAAGTGGTACTGTGTTGGATTCATTGGTTACTAATCAATACGTAGAGCGCGCACCAAAGGGCATGGACGGCAAAGTGACGCAACCTAAGCGCAGTGTGATATCTTACGATCTTTCTCCAGGTACCATTAGCAATATACAGAAAGCCACATCGGTTATTTTCAAAGCGTCTTTCAGTACAGATACAGGGGCTTACACCAAAGTATACAGCGATTACAGAATCAAATTTAAATTAGCCGGCGACATACAATACACCGTCAATGGTCAATAGGGGTATCATGAAAAAAATCATTCGTTTCACCATCGCTTGCTTTTCCTGCCTTTCAACAGCTGTGTTTGCTCAAAGTTACAGCGATGACCTGTACTGGACGATCTCCAAACTTGATGGAGATTCTTTAAAGATAGGTTTCAAGGATCAAGGTTCTGTGCAGTTGAAAGGTTTATACCATTACAATTCTACGGCAGTCACCAATGATTTTTTCAGCAAGCTGGTCTATAAAAGTACCTACATTTCCGAAGAAGACAAGGAAGGCTCTATCAATCGCCTGAAGGCTCACAATCGACTGGGCGTGGATCTTTCCACTTCGCTGCATGGTACCTACCGTTCGAAAAAGGATACGACAGTTTTATTTGATGCCGGTGTCGCTTACCGTGAATTCACGTACGCTTATTTCACTAAAGACATGTTCAAGCTAGCCTTTCAGGGCAATGCACAATATGCAGGACAAAATGCTGTCATTGGTCCTTCTACATTAAAACAGTGGGGCTACGCTTCTCTATTTGTCGGTGTGCAAAAAGTAGTAGGCAAAGAGTTGGTCATTGGTGCCAGATTATCTTTTATCAAAGCGAGTTTTTACAGAGAGACAAGTATAGGTGAAGGCAACCTGTATACAGATCCGAGTGGCGCGTATGTGGAGATGTCGGCTCCTTTTCATTGGTATTCGCAAAAGCGTCCGGAAAATCCTTTTGCTGCCAACAACGGTTGGGGTGCAGGCGTTGATTTGTATGCGCAGCGCTTCTTCAAGAAATCCATACTGACTTTAGAAGTCAAAGACCTGGGTGCTGTGAATTGGAGAAACATGGACACCTATACAGGCGATAAAGCATATACCTACGAGGGACAAAACATCGGCGATATTTTAGCTCCCGGTAATTCTTACATCTCCAGTGTCGCTTTGGATTCTGTCGCGAAAGAATTGGGCATAGAAAAAGTGGTGCAGAATAAAACGACGATGTTGCCTACGAGACTTCAGTTGACTTATCTTTATAAACTCAATACCAAATGGGCGGTAAAAGGAGACCTGAATTACATGTTTTTAAAAGGTTATCTTCCTTTCGCAAAAGTGGCCGCATACTATGCGATTACGCCTGCTTTCTTTGTGGTGCCGGCCATTACGGTTGGCGGTTATGGCAACATCAACACACAACTGGGCTTAAGCGCTACGGTAGCAAAGACCTGGTCTCTGCAGGCCAATGTGTTTGCCTTAGAATATTTCATTGCACCTACTTCCTATTCGGGTCACGGATTGGAAATGTACCTGACCAAAAGGTTTTAACATGATCGGTAGTTTAAAGGATGGTCTCACCTGGGCAACCAAATTGACTCCGCGTAAATTATACAACGCCGGACAGCTGACCTATTCTTATCAGCATTCGATGATGAAGGGACGTTCTTTGCATAAAGGAATGCCGGCCAGTGTTTCCATCGAACCGACTACATCTTGTAACCTGCGTTGTCCGGAATGTCCAAGCGGTTTGCGTTCTTTCACCCGTCCTACCGGTATGATGGATCTGGGTCTGTACCGCTCTACACTCGATCAGCTCACCAAAGATTTACTGTATCAAATTTTATATTTTCAAGGGGAACCCTATTTGCACAAAGGCTTTTTTGATATGGTGCGTTACGCCAGTGAAAAAAGTATTTACACAGCAACTTCTACCAATGCGCACTACCTTGACGATGACCGTGCACGCGAGACGGTAGAGAGTGGACTGGATCGACTGATTATCTCTATCGACGGCACGACACAAAGCAGTTATGAATCCTACCGTGTAGGCGGAGATCTATCTAAAGTCATCGAAGGCACGCGCAACATCATCAAATGGAAAAAGAAACTGCGTTCTAAAACACCGCATGTGATCTTTCAATTTTTGGTGGTTGCACACAACGAACATCAGATTCCGGAGGTAAAAAAGCTGGCTAAAGAATTAGGAGTAGATGAATTGCGATTGAAAACCGCACAAATTTACGATTATGAAAACGGCTCTGACCTGATGCCGAAGAATGAAAAGTATTCCCGCTATTCCAAAACAGAGAACGGCACCTACGACATCAAGCGCGGCGGTGACAAAAACTGCTGGAAAATGTGGCATTCCTGTGTCATTACCTGGGATGGTAAAGTGGTCCCTTGTTGTTTTGATAAGGATGCGCATTACTCCATGGGTTCTCTTCAAACGCAATCCTTTTCTGATATCTGGACGGGTGAGAAGTACCAGGATTTTAGAAACAACCTGATTCAGTCGCGCAGTACCTATGAGATGTGTAAGAACTGTACGGAAGGTGTTCAGGTTTGGAATTAATTAATTTTCGAAGCCGTACAATTTTTTATTCAAAAGAGGAGTTAACATCAAGCAAAACATACCGCGATGAAGGCACAGTTTTTTTGGTTCTTGTTCATTTGTGCCTATTGTATGGCGAGTTGCAACAAAAGCGATCAACCGGTAAATGACTTTTTTAAAATAGCTGGCTATTCAGATCAGACCCTTCTCGAAAAAACAAATTTAGACACTACGGGCAAAACTATTCAAACCAGAATAAATTGCCCGGAAGGATATGCAAGGCTGCAATACCCAGCACATTCTTTCGGCTCCTTTTTGTTAACTTTTCCTTTGAAAAAACACGGTTCAAAAGTCTACTATTTTAATGGGGAAGAAAAATACAACCCGGAAGTTTATGTAGCGGTGTTGGACATAGACGTAGGCGAAAAAGATTTGCAGCAATGTGCAGATGCCGTCATGCGTTTGAGAGCGGAGTATTTGTATAAAGAAAAAATGTATAAAAAAATTCATTTTAACTTCACAAATGGTTTCCGATTGGACTATACAAAGTGGGCGGAAGGTTATCGTGTAAAAGTATCAGGCAATACAACCACTTGGTATAAACCTAAAGCAGTTGATTATTCTTATACTACGTTTCGGGAGTACATGAATTTTGTTTTTATGTATGCCGGTACCCTTTCTTTGTCGAAAGAACTCAAGTCTATTCCCTACGACAGCATACAAGCCGGCGATGTATTTATTCGTGGCGGCTCTCCGGGGCATGCTGTCATTGTCATGGATGTAGCCATTGAAACTAAAACAGGCAGCAGAATCATGACCCTTGCGCAAAGTTACATGCCTGCGCAAAACATTCACCTGTTGAAGAATATCGGAGATCAAAAACGTTCCCCCTGGTACGATTTGACGAATACTGATGAATTGCATTCTCCGGAATGGACGTTTCAAAAAACAGAATTAAAACGATTTGTAGAATAATGATTTTGATAAGAAGTGTTGCATTGAGTATAATCTTCAGCCTTGTTTCTCTTACGCAACTGTGTGCACAAAAAGAGAGTTTCGAATCTTTATTGGGAAAGGGGAAAGCCGAATTTAAAAAAGATTTTGAAGAGCAGGATTATGCAATGGCAGCTTCTTATTTAAAAAAGGCTGTTACCTTAGAACCGGAAAATGCAGAAGCGCATTATTTTTTAGGTTATGCGTACAGCAGACTTAATTCAAAAGATGGAAGAAGCATGATCGATATGGATCTCCAGTTAAACAAACGCTGCAGTGACGAGTTTGAACAGGTCATACAGTTGACGCCCAAATATACAGGTGAACTGGTTGTGCTTGATCCCTATTCCAAGCTTACTTCAGAATGGGGATCTATGGCGATGTGCTATTTAAAACATGACAAACTGGATTCTGCTGTATGGGCTTTCAATGAAGGGAAAAGACGAGGTGGCTTTGGAGAATTTTTTCTGGCGGTCAATCGCAGAATTTTAAGTCAATGCAGTAAAAAAGCAATCCTAATGACATCAGGTGATAACATCACTATTCCTCTTTGGTATTTACAGCTTGTCGAAAACTATCGGGCAGATGTTACTGTAATTGATGTCGGTTTATTAAATACTACCTGGTATCCTCAACTTCTAAAATCTAAATACCATGTCAGCTTTGATCAGCCGCAAGTGGTAATTGATACCCTGGAGTATGTGCATTGGAAAGACTCCATGGTTTTTGTAAGAAATAAGTATGCGTATAAAGATTTTTCATGGACTGTGAAACCCACTATTTATGAAGAGTACCTGCAACGCAGCGACCAATTATTTCTAAGTATTTTAAAAGCCAATGAATTTGAATCAGACGTTTATTTCACCATAGGTTTTGCGGAGAATGATTACATGGGGTTAAATGATTATTTGTATCCTATGATTTTATTGGATCAAGTGAACGTGAACAATAAAAAAGAATATGATTTTGCGACCTACTTGTCTGAAATGAAGAACTCGCTGGATTTAATAAAAACAATGAACCTGAACAGTACGGATCAATTTAATTTCGTCGAACAGTTGCGTTATAATCTATTGATTCATGTAGATAAAAGTCATAAGGCAAGTCGAAAAAAAGAAGTCATGCAATTGTTGAAATTATTGGACACCTATCTACCTGACCAAAAATTTCCTTATCCATCAGATGAAACAAAAAAATACGTCAACTACCTGCGCAAACAATACTAAACGTAAACCCCAAATTTTATGAGAGCGATCCCTTCTTTTTTCTTTACGGCATTTGTTGCCGTGTTTTTAAATTCATGCAGTACCAAAGATCATAGGGAAGCCAGCATGGAAAGCGCAGCTGCTGATTCTACAGCGCTAAGCAATGGGTTTATATCATCCTCTGCTGCCGAAGAAACAAAAGATACTTCACGCAAATTTATCCGAACGGCAGAGATGAAGTTCAAAGTAAAAAATGTATTCGATGCGACCTATAAAATTGAAGACCTGACTAAAAGTTTCGGAGGTTTCGTCACGTATACCAATTTATCGAGTTCCATCAACCATGTCTCTCATGTGGCGATCAGCGCGGATTCTTCTTTGGAGACTACGTATTACGAAGTGAGGAATACGATGACGATCCGTGTGCCGAATACCAAACTGGACAGTACCTTGCGTGCGGTGGCTGTATATATTGAATATTTAGATTACCGTACCATATCGGCAGACGATGTAGCCTTACAATTGCTGAGCAATAAACTGACACAGAAAAGAATCAGACGACACGAGAAAAGATTGGAAGATGCGATTGATAATAGAGGAAAGAAGTTGAACGAGACCACGAATGCCGAAGAGAATTTATATTACAAACAAGAGCAAGGTGATGCAGCAACGATTTCTAATTTGGCATTGAATGATCAGATTAATTTCAGTACAGTGAAATTAGATTTTTACCAAAGAGAAACAGTGAAGCGTGAATTGATTGCCAACGATAAGAACATTGAAGCGTATCAACCGAGCTTTGGTTTCAAAATATGGGAAGCACTTAAAGAAGGATGGACTTGGTTGTCAGGCTTCTTTGTTTTCACCGCCAGATTATGGGGCTTTATCGTGCTGGGGATCCTCGTATATGTGTTAATCAAGCGTTTTGGCCATTTATTGAAAGGAAAGGGATAAAGACTGTCCTTGAATTTCAAAAAGTCGTAACTTGCACCCATGACCTTTAAGGAATTAAACCTCTCCAATGCTTTGCTCAATGCCTTAGATGATTTAGGCTATGTGCATCCGACTACTATTCAGGAAAAAGGATTTTCTGTGATGATGTCCGGCAAAGATGTGGTAGGCATTGCACAGACAGGTACAGGTAAAACATTGGCTTACCTGTTGCCGTGTTTGAGGCAATTGAAATTCGCGAAAGACGGTTTGCCTCAAATCCTGATCGTTGTTCCTACACGTGAATTGGTCGTGCAAGTTGCGGAAGAAGTGAAGAAGCTGACGACCTACATGGAAGTACGTGTGGGTGGCGTGTACGGCGGTACGAAGATCGATACGCAACGTGAGATGGTCAATGACGGCCTGGATGTATTGGTAGCTACACCCGGTAGATTGTTGGACTTAGCTTTGACAGGTGTTTTAAAACTCAGAAATGTCAAACGGCTGATCATTGATGAAGTGGATGAAATGCTGAACTTAGGTTTTCGCCCACAGCTGACACGCGTCATAGACTTACTGCCTGTTAAAAGACAAAACCTGATGTTCTCCGCTACCATCACGGAAGAAGTGGAAGAATTCATCAAAGACTATTTTGATGATCCGATCAAGATAGAGGCCGCGCCAACCGGTACGCCATTGGAAAATATCACACAGGTGGGTTACCGTGTTCCTAACTTCAATACGAAAATCAACTTGCTGCACTTGTTTTTGAAAGAAGACGATGCCATGAAAAAAGTATTGGTCTTTGCTTCGACTAAACAATTGGCAGATTTGATCTTTGATAAATTAGAGAAAGATTTTGCCGGACAATTGGGCGTGATTCACTCAAACAAAGAACAAAACCATCGTTTTCATTCTGTCAATCAATTCGAAAACGGTACCTATAGGATTTTGATCGCGACAGACATTGTAGCCAGAGGGCTTGATATCTCTAGTGTGACGCACGTGATCAATTTTGATGCACCGAAAGTTCCTGAAAATTACATTCACCGCATCGGTCGTACAGGCCGTGCCGATAAAAAAGGAGAAGCCAGAACATTCATTACAGAACAGGATTGGGAAAACCTGGAGCGCATCGAAGAGTTGATGAAGTTTCAGGTAGACATGTCTCCTTTGCCGGCGAATCTTGTTATTTCAGATGTCCTGATGGACGATGAATTGCCGAAGGTGAAGATGAAAAATGTACTTGTCAAAACTCCTAAAAGAGAAGAAGCCGGGCCTGCCTTCCACGAGAAACTAGAGAAGAATAAAAAGGTCAATAATAAAATTCGGAGAGGTGAAGCGCACAAGTTGAAGTATGGTAAGCCTAAGAGTGCGAGAGGGCAGAAAAAAAGATAGAAACAGAAACAGAGCGGAGAAACAGTTTTACTCTTTCTCCGCTCTGTTTCTCAAAAGTCCCCTTTAGGAGATTTAGGGGCAAAACAGCCCGGAGCCGGCCATGCAGATTGGCACAATACCTGTTTTCATAAAAGCAATACTAAATGTATTCGATGTATGAAAACAAATCATGAAGCAGCCATCAACAAATTTTTTGAGGATTATGACAGACGTTTCAACGAAGCCTTATCAGGAAAGCACGCAGACATAGAAGGGACGGTCAATTCGTTCGCAGAATCCTTTATTGAAGCCAGTCCGGTGGGTATTATTGTAGGGAACAACGATGCGCAATTCAGGAAAGCCATTCCACAAGGGTATGAATTTTATAAAAGCATTGGAACAAAATCAATGAACATCATTTCCAAAGAAATCACAGCCTTAGATGAAATGCACTTTGTTGTTAAGACACATTGGTTGGCAAAGTATGAAACCCAGGCGATAGATTTTGATATCTTTTATATCCTGCAAAAGAGAGGAGAGGAATTTAAAATTTTCGCCTACGTTACAGGAGATGAAAAAAAGGTTTTAAAGGAGAAAGGGTTGATTAAAGAATAGCTATTTGTTTGGTCCGAAACGTTTATCAGCCTTCAGTTTCTTCTCCATCTCCTCCATCGACACCGCACTCGCACTGCTGCATCCACAGCCTTCACCGCAACCTTCTTTCTTGGTAAATTGGCGGTATACCATTCTGCCTAAAAAGAAAAGCGCTACTGCGAATAATAGTCCGATGATGATTTCCTGCCACATAATGAACCAACTGATTTATTCAAGAAAAAGTTCTACCAATGCTTCTGAATGACGGAAAGTAATTCATCATGAATGCGACCGGTAGCCAGTACTTCATGACCGGTGTTGTAATTGTTGCCACCAGAGAAATCTGACACTTTACCGCCCGCTTCTTTTACAATCAATGCACCGGCAGCCACATCCCAATCCTTTAAGTTGAATTCGAAGTAACCTTCAAATCTACCGCAAGCTGTATAACACAAATCTACCGCGGCAGAACCAAAGCGACGCAAGCCATGGCTTTTTAACAGCAACTCTTTCATGATTTCGAAATAAGCATCCGTTTTATCCAATAAGCTGTAAGGAAATCCTGTAGCGATTAAAGAGCGTGACAAGGTATCTGCAGAAGAGACTTTTATTTTTTCATCGTTGCAATACGCGCCGCCATTTTCCCAGGCGTAAAAACATTCGTTCTTATTAGCTTCATGCACGAGACCTGCAATTTCTTTTCCATTTTCACGCAGGGCAATGCTAATGGAAAAAACAGGAAGACGATGCAGGTAATTGGTAGTGCCGTCCAATGGATCAATCACCCATTGCAAGGTTTTGTTATCTTTCATGCCGCCTTCTTCCGCTAGGATAGAAGCTTCCGGTAGCAGCTTGGATAAATCATTAATCAGTAATTCTTCGGTTTGTTTATCGACATAAGAAACCAAATCATTGCTTCCCTTGTAAATGATATCGTTGGCATTGAAGCGGTTCAATTCCTTCAGTTGAAAAGCCGCTGCTTCGGCCGCACTTTTTCTGACTTCTTTTAAGAGCGAGGCTAAGTCTGAATTATTCATGATTTTTTTTACCGACAGCACCAAAGATAAGAAACACCAAGCTTGCGATAAGCGCAACAGGGCCTGACAAATCTCCCGTTAAGGTATACAAGGTAGGTTTAGGATGGTACAATAGCGTATGACGCATGGTACGTTGTTCGTCGTAATTACTTTGGTCGATGATGTCACCGCGTTGGTTGATGAAGCCTGAGATGCCTGTATTGGCTGCTCTGGCGATGCACTTGCGTTGTTCTACCGCACGTAATCGGGCGTAATGAAAATGCTGTTTGTGCCCTACCGTATTGCCCCACCAGGCATCGTTGGTGATGATGAAAATTAGTCCCGCACCATTCTTTACATACTCTCCCAAAAACTCTCCATAAATGGATTCGTAGCAAATGACAGGCGCTATGCTGGTGCTGTCGTTTTTCTTAAAAGGGCTGCGCAGTTTTTGTTTGCCTACAGAAGCCACTACCATATCCCCTAAGCCGCTGGTCACGAAACCCAGTACTTCCGGATAAGGTAAGACTTCCACACCGGGTACCAGTTTGGATTTATGGTAGAAGATGGGTGTTCGTCCTTTTTCAATGAACAGTCCTGTATTGTAAGGCGTATAAAATACGTTGGGATCTTGCGTAGGATAAGCCATGCCCTCAGCTGTTTTGGCGGATGGGAAAAAACGATAACTATCTGCACCAATCACAAAAGCCGTTGCGGGATGTTTATCTGCAAAACGAACCAGTTCCTTAAACATCGCATTGCCTTGATACAGTATGTTGGTATCAGGGTCTTCTACAATGTCTTCAGGGAAGGCGGTTTCGGGCCAGAGCACAAAGTCCGTAGAATTGCCGATCGCATCTTCGGTTAGTTTCTCCAGGCGCTTGTACTGCTCAGGATAAGGGATAAAATTTTTAGTGCCGGGATATTTTTGTGTGTAAGGATCAATGTTCGGTTGAACGACTACGATTTCTTTGCCTTTGCCTTCTTCTTCGTAGGTGAGGTAATATAAATAAGAATACAAAGCAGGAAGGAGAATGACGCTCATTGTCACATATACCATCGATTTAAAGCGGGCACGTTTTTGAGTGTAATAAACGTAACATAAAAAGGCCAATACGTTGCTGACGAGAATCCAGAATGAACCACCTAAAACGCCACTGTATTCGTACCACTGCACGGTCTCCGGAAGTAAGGCAGCGGCATTGCCTAATGTGAGCCATGGCCAGGACAACTCCCAGTTGAGGTGCCAGTATTCAAAAGCAATAAAATAAGGAACGATGCTGAAATGTGACCACCAAAGCATCTTCATGCGGTAAGTCGTGATGCGATAAGCCAGCCATGGAATCAACATGAGTGCGGCATTGGCGAATAACATAAACAAGGCCCCAGGAGGAGTGGAGTTCCAAACCCACCAGGTGGTAAAGGCATTGAACAACAACAAGGCCAAGTAGGTATAGCCGGCGAAAGCCCAAAACTTTAAACGCTCTGCACCGAGTTGCTCATTGATGTACAACAACGGCACAAAGCCAATAAAGATGAGAGGGAACAAAGGTGATACAGGCCAGGCCAGGTAGAGCAGGAGCGAGGACAACACAGACAGAGAAAAGAAGAGCAGGCGTTGGTTCTTTTTCATACGTAGAATTAATCTTCGTCGCGGTTACGTTTTTTTTCAGGAGCATTCCTATCGAGTACAATCACAAACTCTCCTTTTAAAATATGGGTATTGAAATGGTGCAGTACTTCTGCCGGTGTACCGCGCACAATCTCTTCAAATTTTTTACTCAGTTCACGGGCTACAGAAATATTCCTTTTTTCCTGACCGGATGAAATCAATTCTTCCAGTGTTTTAATCAGGCGATGCGGTGATTCGTAGAAAACGACGGTGCGTTCTTCTTTAGCGATCTGTTCAAACCAGGTTTTCCGTCCTTTTTTCACCGGAGGAAAACCTTCGAACACGAAACTGTCTGTAGGAAAGCCAGACATCACCAAGGCCGGGATCAATGCAGTAGCGCCGGGCAGACATTCTACAACGATGCCTTTTTGTACACAACCTCTTACCAGTAAGAAGCCAGGATCCGATATACCCGGTGTGCCCGCATCACTGACCAATGCGATATTTTTACCACCCTCCAATTCGCTGATCACGCGCTCCAATGCTTTGTGCTCATTGAAGGAATGAAAGCTGGATAGTTTATTTTCGATTTCGTAGTGCTTGAGCAAATGAATGGTAACACGGGTATCTTCAGCCAGAATTAAATCGCATTCTTTTAAAATACGAATGGCACGAAGGGTGATGTCTTCGAGGTTACCAATGGGAGTTGGTATCAGGTATAATTTTCCGTATTCACTCATGGACGGTAAGCGGCATCTATGGCTTTAGCCAGTTCACGGTCTTTGTTGGTTACTGTACTGCCTTCACTGTGTGTACACAAATCGATCCATACTTTGTTCCACACGTTTTTCCATTCCGGATGGTGATCGGCTTTCTCTGCCAACAGGGCCACTTGTGTCATGAAAGCAAAAGCTTGAGAAAAGTTTTTGAAAACAAATTCCTTACTTAGCTTATTGTTTTGTTCGGTCCAGCTCATGGTTTAAGCGTTGTGGGTGGAAGTTTTTTCTTTGTGATCTGATATTGCTTGACTTTATATTTTTTCAGGGAATCTTTTTTCTTTTCCCAGGGAGGAGTAGTTCGCGAACACATATCCAGGGCAAAAGCGATCACCGCCAGCGTGAACAACACCGCAACAAGGACAAATATTTTCTTCGAACGACTCATAGGCTAAGGAATACGTCTCAAGGTTACGCCTTCTACCGGACTGATCACCAGTGGTACTTTTTCTACCGTTACAGTACTGGTATCCAAACCGAAGGCGCTGGTTTCTGACAAACTCATGCGGCGCAGAATAAAGTAGATATCCATGATAAATTGTTCTTTCCAAGGCAAGTCGTTGTCATGGCTTAAGTGTTTTTCCAGTACAACGAATTTGAAATCACCGATCATGTTGCGTTTGCTAAGAGAGGTATAGCGACTGGTAAAATCTACTTCTTTGTTTGCTACCATGTCTTCCACTACTTTTCTAAAGAATAAGTTCACACGTGGTTCGATACGGAAACCCAATTTGAAATCGATTCGGATCAAATCATCGGGAAGGATGGTGTTTACTTTATATTCCATCGCATAAGGTTCATCCACTACGTCGATGTGCAGTAACCAATAAATATCGGCGCGTTTCGGCTGCTTCTGGAAAATAGAATAAATCACTTTAGATTCAATGTCTTTGACAGAATCCGCGCTGGTGAGGTAGACCACGTGTGTGGCATATTTATTCACGGAAGTATCACGACTCAATTCTTTGATCAAAGGGAAGTATTCTTCCAGTCTAACAAATTCCGTCAAACGGTTTTTAATTTTTCTGGCCTGGTACCACACGTACATTACCATCATCAATGCCCCGCCGATAACAAGCGTCACATAACCACCTTTTGAAAATTTCTCCAGGTTGGCAACCATAAAAGCACTTTCGATGGCAACAAATAAGGTAAAAAAGCTATATACTAAAATACTATTCAGCTTCTTGATAGACTTTAAGTAATACGTCAGCAAAACCGTAGTCATCAAAAAGGTCATGTTGATGGCCAGACCATAAGCGGCTTCCATTTCTTCGGCATGTTTGAAATAGAGCACTATGCCAATACAACCCAGAAATAAGATCCAGTTGATGCTGGGAATGTAGAGTTGACCTTTAGTCAGTGTAGGGTAGTTAATTTTAACTTTTGGCCAAAGGTTCAGGCGAATGGCTTCACTGATCAAGGTGTAAGATCCGCTGATCATCGCCTGGCTGGCAATGATGGCGGCTAATGTAGCGATACCAATACCGTAGATCACAAACCAGTCGGGCATGACTTCGTAAAAAGGGTTGAGCCCATTAAGTTTGCTTTGACCCATATTCAAGAGCCAGGCACCTTGTCCCATATAGGTCAGGATCAAAGTAGATTTTACAAAAATCCAGCTGATGCGGATGTTCTTTTTGCCACAATGTCCAAGATCCGAGTACAGCGCTTCTGCTCCAGTAGTACAAAGGAAGATCGCACCGAGCAACCAGAAACTACTTGGGTTATGGGTTAAAATCTGATAAGCATAATAAGGATTAATGGCTTCCAGCACTTCGGGGTATAGCATAATTTGTCTGAAACCAAGTACACCCAGCATAGTAAACCAGACAAACATGATCGGTCCGAAAAAATTGCCTACGGCATTGGCTCCGAATTTTTGAAATAGGAACAACCCACTGATGATGGCGATGACAATCGGCACAGTGTTCAGTTCAGGATTAAAGATTTGCAATCCTTCTATCGCGGAAGACACAGAGATCGGAGGAGTGATCATTCCATCGGCCAGCAGCGTTCCGCCACCGATAATGGCGGCCCAGATGAGCTTTGGATTTCTTCTTCTGATCAGCGCAAACAGGGAGAAGATACCACCCTCTCCTTTGTTGTCGGCACGCAAGGTGATGAATACGTACTTGAAAGTCGTCTGAAGAGTAAGTGTCCAGAACACACAAGACAATCCGCCGAAAACCAATTCTTTTGTGATCGTACTATCGCCAATGATGGCTTTCATTACATAGAGCGGCGATGTTCCGATGTCTCCATAAATGATACCAAGGGTAATCAATAATCCTGCAAATGAAATCTTATGGATTTGTTGGTGTTTGGATACGGTCATTCGATCGAAAAGACTAAAATTTTTACAGCGAAATTTAATCAATACTTTGATTCGGTCAAACTAAACGGGTCTTTTCTATAAGGCGAGAGATAAGGCGTTGCTTAATATTTCGGCTGGTCGCGATAAGATTTTTTGGCCAGTACTGAAAAGAGGATTGATGAATACTCCACTTGCACTCATATTCGATTATTCTTACTATTTTTGGGTCATATTACCTAGAAAAAGTAAAACGCCAGAAGATTCTAAGCTGTATTCATTGCGAACCTCAAGCAATAGTGTGTTGAGTTCGCGTGAGGGATAGAAGCGGAAAGCCCGCAGCGAGCATGAAAGATAGGTAATGAATTGAGCTATGACCGAGCGAGGACTTGTAGCGGATAGCCCGACCCGGAGGGGCACGCCCAAAAACATTTTATGCACGTCATTAGATATTTTACAAAGAATACTCATAAAACATAAAATCTAAATTAATCATCAGCGAATTATCATCCCATTTAAATAAATAACATGCTAGTGACGTTTCACGGGGCTGCCCGACAAGTGACAGGAAGTATGTTCTTGCTGGAAACGGTTACAGGATATAAAATACTCATCGATTGCGGAGCGGATTTCAACGACCGCATGAACCGCAAACCCAATCTACACTTTCCTTTTGAACCGTCAGACATCGACTTGGTGGTGCTTACTCATGCACACATTGACCACTCCGGCAATATTCCGCAGTTGATTCGCGCCGGTTATCAAGGCCAGGTATTGTGCAGCAGCCCGACTGCAGATTTATGCGCTTTACTCTTAAAAGACAATCAATTGTTGCGTGCTGCCAGGAACGACAAGGACTATGCTTTAGCCTTGGTGAACAAGGCGCTGGATCGATTTGTGGCAGTGAAAGCTTCACACAATTTTGTCGTCAACGAAGAAGTAACGATACATTTTATACCCACCGGACATTTGTTAGGTGCTTGTAATGTATTGATTACTATAAAAGAAGAAGGCAAGGACAAAACCATTTTGTTCTCAGGTGATGTAGGAAGAAAAAATTATCCTTTGTTGATGGATCCGGTGAAAAGTCCGGTTTCTCCGGATTACCTGGTCTGTGAATCGACTTATGGAGCCCGTCTGCACCAGGAAAAAACAGCGCCAGAAGATATTCTGGAAGGTGTCATCAATGAAACCTGCATTGTACACAAAGGACGATTGATTATTCCGGCTTTCAGTATTGGCAGAACACAGACTTTGATCTATACTTTACGTCGCATGATGTTGCAAGGACGCATTCCCAACATCCGGATTTTTACGGACAGTCCCATGTCGATGAACGGATCTTATGTGTATGAGAAACACCTGCCTTGGCTGGATGAGGCCGCTAGGCAAATGTATAAAGATGGCGGCACCTTATTCGATTTCGATCATATGGTATACCTCAAAACCTACAAGGAAACCAAAGCCATTTCACATTATTACGAGCCCTGCATCATCATCTCTTCTTCCGGGATGATTGCGGGCGGAAGAGTCAATGAACATGTCAGACAAAACCTGAACAATCCGTTTTGCACCATTTTAATGATTGGTTACTCCGCGGAAGGAACGGTAGGAAACGAACTGATGCAAGGCAAACCTTATATCACAATGAAGAAACGTGACATTAAGGTAGAAGCGAAAATCCTATACACCGACATGTTCAGCGGCCATACCGATCAACAAGGCTTGATGGAATTTGTGGGACAGTTTGACAAACAAAAACTCAAAAAAATATTTCTGGTACACGGAGAAGTTGAAAGCATGGAGGCTTTTAGAGACAAGCTTTCCGAAGAAGGGTATCAGGATATTGTGATGCCGGAGAAGGGAGAGGAATTTGAAATCTGAGAACTGAAAACTGAAAACAGAGAACTGACGTTCGACTCAGTTCTCTGTTTTCAGTTCTCTCAATAGCCTCTGGCTGGCGCCAGTTTTAACTGGTGCCTAAAATAAAATAGAGCTTAAGCTCGGGGTATGACTTACCGATGTACTTACTATTATCCCGAGCAAATGCTCTATGTGAAAAAAGGCACAAGATAAATCTTGCGCCAGCGCTATAGTTATTTGAGATCTGAAAATAGAAAACCGAAAACGGACATACAATCAGCTTCTCGGTTTTCAGTTTTCAGTTCTCTGAAGAGCTTCGTGCAGCCCTACATGCATCTGCCTGAACCGCTCTATGTATTCAGCCTTGAACGTTTCGTCTTCAACTAATTTGCGAATGTCTTCATCACCGGCGACATCAAACTCACTCACTTTGTAGGTTTGCTCGTACATGGCCATTTCTAACTTGATCAGGTATTTTTGATTCCAGCTAAACACGGTTGTCTTTACGTGCTCTCCGGGAATTTCTAAGACTATTCTCATAAGGTTGTTGTGCTAATGGTGGCATGCTTCAATTTTTCAATCAAGCGCAGTTGATGTTTGTATGACCAGGGTTCGAAGACAATCATTTCGATCGGTTTCCAAAGAATTACCCAGCCTAAAAAAAAGAATGTTTCTCTTCCGAGCATTTGGGAATAATCGCCCAATATCTTCAGTTGATCAAAGGCATAGGCTCCTGTTAGGCACAGCCAGAGCAGGAAGAGGCATTTCCATAGAAATTTATACCCCTGTCTTTTCATGAGCACTTGTTCCGAAGTATATTCCTGAGCTTTTTCTGCGCAATAAAATTTTTTCCATTCTTCCAGTTGCGCCGATGAAAGCGTTGCGCGGTTTAAATGGAGAGATATTTCCAGCTTGTTTTTTAAAGGTGCGCTTTTAATTTGCTGAAGCGTGCGATCCAACGCATCTGAAAAAGAAAGATAATCTTCTCCGTACCAATACACTGCCCCCGGAACTAACCGATGAGCAGATTGATAAAGGTGAACGGTATTGGCTTTGATTTCCTTTTCGTGCATGGCGTTTCAAATAAAAAGATTTTTTCCGATAACAAATAATCCGTGGAAAATATGTGTCAACACCCTCCTTGTTTTCATTCTAACCTGCTAATAAAGAATGGAATGAATAAATATCACATTTATCTTTTTACTCCTGACCATTTTCATTAATATGCGAATTGTAGACCTATGAAAGTATCAACCACAGAGCCGTTCCAAATCATTTACTCTTTGCTAGAGCATGAGTTTCTGGGCTATTTGTTTGAGTCCTATGTGGTGCAACTTGACCAAAAAGGTCGTTTGACGCTCAAACACCAGAACATCTCTTCTAAGAATGCAGAAGAATTTGCAGCGGGTCTTGATGAAGTGGATTTCAAACTCATCAAGATCATGGATGCCATGCAGCAGGATTCCATCATCAAGAAATTCAGTAATAAGAAAGTTACTGCCACAGAGTTTTTCGCTAAAGTATACCATAAGGAAAAGGGAGACTCTTTACTTCAGGAAGCGATTGCCGCTTACATCGAAGGGAAGAAAGTAGAAGTATTGGATTTGTTGAAGGATAAAATGGTTTTCGAAATGGGCCATGACGGGGAACCGACCTGGAAACGCATTGCCATTGCTCCTCAGAAAGCGTCTGTTATTTTTCACTTTGTGAGAAATGAAGACAATACACATTACTATCCGACCATCAAATACGACGGAGAACGCGTAGACTTTCAAAGTAAAAACGCGATTCTTGTCACCATACACCCTGCCTGGTTACTGGTGGATAATACCATGTACAGTTTTGAAAAAGATGTGGATGGAAATAAACTCAGACCTTTCCTCAATAAGAAATACATCCTCATTCCTAAGAAACTAGAGGATACGTATTACGAACGTTTCATCAGTCCTTTGATTGCGTCGTTTGATGTGATGGCACGTGGTTTTAGGATCAATACCGAACGTCATGCACCTACGGCTTTGTTGACTTTCGCAGAACTCGCTCCGGCAGTGGCTCCTGTGAGTTTGTTCGGTGATCAGTCCGAAGAAATTCAGGAAGACGATAAATTAGTATTCAGTTTGTCTTTTAAATACGGCGGCTATGCTTTCCCGGCAGACAGTTCGCTGCCATGTTTTGTGAAAGTCGAAAAGAACGGAGACGATGTCTTGTTTCACAAAATCATTCGCGAATCTCCTTGGGAAAAAGACATCCTTGCTTTTTTCAAAACATACGACATCGATTTCAAAAGAGGAAAGCAAGTGATTGACAAATCAACGGGTTTGTCTTTGCTGAATTCCCTGAATAATGTTTTGGTGGAAAAAGGCGTAGCCATTGCACAATCCAATAATGACGGCAAGCGCTATTTCGTAGGTGATTCAACGATCAGCCTGGAAGTGCGTGAAAACAACGACTGGTTTGATGTGTATGCCATCGTTCGTTTTGGTACGTATGAAATTCCTTTTATTCAGTTAAAGAAATACATTCAGGCGAAGAAGAAGGAATTTCTATTGCCGAATGGTGAAATCGCCGTGATTCCGGAAGAATGGTTTACCAAGTATTCGGAATTGTTTGCGTTTGTAGAAGACAGAGACGGACAAATTTTATTGCAGAAGCACCACCTGGCTTTGGTGAAAGAACTGGAAAACGGAAACCTGGCGAAAGTATCCATTGATAAAAAACTCGAACAGTTACGCGACTTCGACAAGATCGACGATGTCCCGCTTCCTATGGGATTCATCGGTGAATTGAGGCCTTACCAGAAGGCTGGTTACAACTGGATGAATTTCCTGAGCCAATATAATTTTGGCGGTTGCTTGGCCGATGACATGGGTCTTGGTAAAACCGTACAAACATTGGCTTTGCTGCAACAGCAAAAAGAAAATCATCCCGGCTGCACCAACTTACTGATCATGCCTACTTCCCTCATCTTTAACTGGGAGATGGAGGCGCGCAAGTTTACACCGGGTATGAAGATATTGAACTACACCGGTATCCACAGAGAGAAGGACGTCAGTAAATTTAGCGACTACGACCTGGTATTGACTTCTTATGGTACCGTGCGCATGGACATTGAAATCCTAAAGCAAGTGTTTTTCCACTACGTCATATTGGATGAATCGCAAGTGATCAAAAATCCTGATTCCATCATTGCGAAGTCGGTGACAGAATTGAAAAGCAAGTACCGTCTAATTCTTACGGGTACACCGATAGAAAATTCTACCTTGGATCTTTGGTCTCAGATGTCCTTTGTCAATCCTGGTTTGTTGGGTACTCAGCGTTTCTTTAAAAACGAATTCCTGAATCCGATCGAGAAGAAGCACGATGAACTCAAAACCAAAAAACTGTATGCGCTGATCAAGCCGTTTGTGTTGCGCAGACAAAAATCCCAGGTAGTAAAAGACTTGCCGGATAAAATAGAAAACGTACAATACTGTTCCATGACCGAGGAACAGGAGAAAGAATACGAAAAAGTAAAATCAAATTATCGCAATTTGATTTTAGATTCCATCGAACAAAAAGGTGTAGGGGCTTCGCAGATCCTGTTGTTACAAGGCTTGACACGCTTGCGCCAAATCGCTAACCATCCCATTCTGGCGGAAAGTGAATATACAGACGGCTCGGGAAAAATGGAAGATGTGGTTCACATGTTGGACAGAGCATTGGCAGAAGACCACAAAATTTTGATCTTTAGTCAGTTTGTAAAACACCTGCATTTGTATGCGGACTACCTGAAAGAGAAAAATATTGATTTTGCTTACTTAGACGGTTCTACAAAAGAACGTCAAAAAGAAGTAGATAAATTTCAGCAAGCAGAGGGCAAACGCATTTTCCTGATTTCTCTAAAAGCAGGTGGATTAGGACTGAACCTCACGGAAGCGGATTACGTGTTCTTGCTGGATCCATGGTGGAACCCCGCCATCGAAGCACAAGCCATCGACCGCGCCTACCGGATCGGACAGAAGAACAATGTATTTACTTATAAGTTCATCACAAAAAATACGGTGGAGGAAAAAATACTCATGCTGCAGCAAAATAAATTGCGTCTGGCACAAGAGCTGATTACAACGGAAGAAAGCTTTGTGAAGAATTTGAGTAAGGAAGACATTCAGTCGATATTTGAATAGAATGGTTTAGTAAAGCTAGGAGCTAGGAGGGACGAGCTAGGTTTTTCGTACCTCCTAGCTCCTAGCTCATCCCTTTATTTATACCAAGAAGCATACTTCACATAATTATTCGATATCCGATCGATCTGTCCTTTCAGCAATTCTTCTCCGAGGACTTTTATTTTTTTAGCCGGTACACCCGCATAAAGACATCCGGATTCTAATCTGGTATTTTCAAGAACAATAGAACCCGCGGCAACCAATACATTGGGCTCTATGTGTGCATGGTCCATAACAATGGCACCCATGCCGATCAATACATTGTCCTCAATCGTACAGCCGTGCACAATGGCGTGATGACCGATGGAGACATTGTTGCCGATGGTCAATGGTGCTTTTTCAAAGGTACAATGCAAACAAGCGCCGTCTTGTACATTGACTTTATTCCCCATGCGGATGCTATTGACATCGCCTCGAATGACGGCATTGAACCAAATGCTGCAATCGTCTCCTGCAATGACATCGCCGATCACGGTTGCGTTTTCAGATAAATAGACGTTTTTGCCGAATGCGGGAGTTTTACCGAGGATGGTTTTGATGAGGGCCATAAATAAGTTGTTAGTTATAAGTTGTTAGTTTTTAGTTAATATTTAGCTTTTAATACCGAATAAGAAATAGTTATCCTGCAATAACTAACAACTAACAACTAACAACAATTTTAATTAAATTTAGTACAAATTCTCCCAATTCAATTATGTCAGAAAAGAAGCTTTTCTTACTCGATGCCATGGCACTGATCTATCGTGCTCATTTCGCTTTCAGTAAAGCACCACGAATTACTTCCAAAGGATTAAACACCAGTGCTGTGTTTGGTTTTGCCAACAGTTTGCTGGAGATCATAAAAAATGAAAAGCCCACGCACATCGGAGTAGCGTTCGATTTACCCGGGCCTACTTTGCGTCATGAGCGCTTTGCAGAATATAAAGCCAATCGTCAGGAACAACCGGAAGACATTACTGTTGCGATTCCTTTAGTGCGTCGTTTGCTGGAAGCCTTGTGTATCCCTATTTTGGAAATGCCGGGTTATGAAGCTGATGATCTAGTGGGAACGTTGGCTAAAAAAGCGGCACGCGAAGGCTTTGATGTGTACATGATGACCATGGACAAAGATTACATGCAGTTGGTGGAAGAGCACATTTTTCTGTACCGTCCGGCCTACATGGGCAATGGCGCAGAAGTGTATGATATACCTAAAGTATTGGAGCGTTTCGGCATTGCCAATGTCGATCAGGTGAGAGACATCCTGGGCTTGCAAGGCGATGCGGTAGATAATATTCCGGGTATACCGGGCATCGGAGAAAAGACTGCGCAGAAACTCATTGCACAATATGGCTCGGTAGAAAATTTGATAGCCAATGCACACGAACTGAAAGGCAAACAAAAAGAAAACGTCGTCAACTTTGCTGAGCAAGGTTTGTTGTCAAAAGAATTGGCAACCATAGACCTCAATGTGCCTGTTGAGTTTGATGAAAAGGCCTTGTTGCAATGCGAACCGAAGAGAGAATTATTGATTCCTCTTTTAGAAGAACTGGAATTCAAGAACCTGAGCAAACGCTTGCTAGGCGAGGAGTTGCCGATCGTTTCGATCACTCCTGCTGTTTCCAAAGCTAAAAAACCTAAGATCTCTTCGGAAGGAACACTTTCACTGTTTGGTGGAACAGCACCAACGGAAGTAGTAGTAGCAGAAGGAGATGAGTCGGAGGAAAGAGAAGACGTACAAAAAGACACTATCCATACCCGCATCCACGATTACAGAACGGTAGATACAGAAGCGCTCATGCAATCTTTATTATCGCATTTGCTCTTGCAAAAAGAAGTCTGCTTCGATACAGAAACGACTTCGTTGGACTCGAAAGATGCGGAGTTGGTCGGTTTGTCTTTCGCTTACTTGGCCGGTGAAGCATTTTATGTTCCGGTGCCTGCTGATCGTGCAGAAGCACAACGTATTGTCAATGTCTTTCAGCCCTTCTTCGCAGAGGAGTCCATTACCAAGATTGGTCAAAACATAAAGTATGATATTTTAGTATTAAAAAATTATGGCATCGATGTCAAAGGACCTTTGTTCGATACCATGATTGCCCATTACCTGCTGGAGCCGGACATGCGCCACAACATGGACATGCTCTCTTCCGTGTACCTGAATTACAAACCGGTATCCATTGAAGAATTGATCGGCAAGAAAGGCGTTTCGCAAGGAAACATGCGGGATGTAACCATAGACAAGATTACGGCTTACGCCAGTGAAGATGCTGACGTGACCTTGCAGCTCAAACATTTTTTTGCACCGATGCTGAAAACAGCGGAACAAGAGAAATTATTCAACGAAGTAGAAACACCGCTTTCGCAAGTATTGGCTGACATGGAGTTTGAAGGTGTAAAGATTGACTCTTCGGCGCTGAAAGACTATTCGCAGATACTGGCAGGAGAAATTGTAGAGTTGGAGAAAAGCATCTATGCTACGGCTGGCGTACAGTTCAACATTTCTTCTCCCAAACAATTGGGCGAGGTATTGTTTGAAACGTTGAAGATTGATCCGGGGGCGAAGAAAACAAAGACAGGACAATATGCAACGGGAGAAGAAGTGTTGTCGAAACTTTCCGAACATGCGATCGTCAATGACATCTTGTCCTTCCGTGAATTACAAAAATTAAAATCGACCTACATCGATGCCTTGCCTCAGTTGATCCACCCATCGGACAACAGAGTACATACCAGTTACAACCAGGCTGTAGCGGCTACCGGACGATTGAGTTCTACCAATCCCAATTTGCAAAACATACCGATCCGTACAGAGCGAGGCAAAGAAATCCGCAAAGCCTTTGTCAGCAAAGGAGAAGGTTGGAAATTATTATCGGCGGATTACTCGCAGATTGAATTGCGCATCATGGCCGACTTCAGTAAGGATGCGACCATGATCGAAGCGTTTTCCAAAGGAGAAGACATTCACAACGCCACGGCCTCCAAAGTATTTGGAGTAGCCAAAGAAGAAGTGAGCTCAGACATGAGACGCAAAGCCAAGATGGTAAACTTCGGGATCATCTATGGGATTTCGGCGTTTGGTTTATCGCAGCGCTTGAGCATTCCACGCAAAGAAGCCGCGGAAATCATAGATTCTTATTTCGAGCAATTCCCTGGCATAAAAAGCTACATGGACAGTTCAATTGTCAAAGCAAGAGAATATGAATATGTTGAAACAATCTTAGGACGCAGAAGGTATTTGAGAGATATCAATTCACGAAACTTCACACTGAGAGGCTTTGCCGAGCGAAATGCCATCAATGCACCGATACAAGGCAGTGCGGCCGATTTGATCAAATTGGCCATGATCAATATTCAAAACTGGATCAAATCAGAAAAGATACAATCCCGCATGACCATGCAGGTACACGATGAATTGGTGTTTGACGTGAAAGAAGAAGAACTGGCATTAGTCACCGAAAAGGTCAGAGGCTTCATGCAAAATGCCATTCAATTGTCTGTGCCTTTGGAAGTTGGAATAGGAGTTGGGGATAATTGGCTGGAAGCGCATTAGCAGAGAACTGAAAACAGAGAACAGAAAACTGAAAGCTAGGCGATATCCTCAGTTTTCTGTTCTCTGTTTTCAGTTTTCAGTTTTTTTAGTTTACATTTAGTCGCTTAATTTTATTATCAATATCAATACATACATCATGAGAGCAAAAATTGTTGCCGGTAACTGGAAAATGAATAAAACATTGGAAGAAGGATTGTCTCTTGCTTCTGAAGTAGTCAATATGGTCGCTGACGAAGTAAGCGGCGATGTAAAAGTAGTATTGTGTACTCCATCTATATATTTGCATGCAGTAGGTAAACTGGTAAGCGGTAAAGTTTCTTTAGGCGCGCAAAACGCGTATGAAAAAGAATCAGGAGCTTACACCGGCGAAGTATCTCCTGCGATGTTGGCGACTGTAGGCGTAAAATATGTGATCCTAGGTCACAGCGAACGCAGAGAATATTTCGGTGAAACGAATGCGCAATTGGCGGAACGTGTCAACCTGGTATTGAAGCAAGGCCAAACGCCTCTTTTCTGCTGCGGAGAAACGTTGCAACAAAGAGAAAAAGGCATTCACCTTGATTTTGTAAAACAACAGTTGACAGAAAGTTTGTTTCACCTGTCAGCAGAACAAATCGCGAAAGTAGTAATCGCTTACGAACCCATCTGGGCGATTGGTACAGGCGTAACGGCGTCGAAAGAACAAGCACAGGAAATGCATGCACTATTGCGTGCTCACCTGGCTTCTAAATACGGACAAGTAGCAGAATCTATTTCTATCCTTTACGGTGGAAGCTGCAAGCCGGACAATGCACAGGAATTGTTTGCCTGCAAAGACATTGACGGCGGATTGATCGGCGGAGCTTCATTGAAGGCTCGTGATTTCGTTGACGTGATCAAATCGTTTTAATTGATTAAAAAATAATTACAAATCCCTCCCATAGTTTTATTTAATGGCTATCGGAGGGATTTTATATGTTATGGAATCTTAGATTGGGTGTCAGGTCTTTCGACCTGACACGGATGGATTGAAAATCGAAGTTCTTTACTAACGGCCAACAGTGTCAGGTCGAAAGACCTGACACCCACTAAATACCTTCTCAACATTATTCTCGATGCAACCCAAATACCTTGTTGTTCCCATCACCTGCCAGGAAGAAGACATTGATCTTCTCGTATACCATTTGACAGAAAATGGTTTCGAAGCCTTTGAAGAAAAACCCGGCCAGTTGGAAGCGTATATTCTCATTGCCGATTACGACAAAGAAGCGATTCATCAATTGATCCAAACCCATTTCCCAGCCTCTTCTATTTTGGAAGAAAAAGAATTGGAGAACAAAAACTGGAACGAGGAATGGGAAAAGAACTTTGACCCCATAACGGTCAATAAACATTTGAGGGTGAGGGCTATATTTCATGCGCCAGACCCGGAAGTGGAGATGGAGCTCGTTATTCAGCCTAAAATGTCCTTTGGTACCGGCCATCACGCCACCACGCGCTTGATGATGGAAGAAATTTTGGACCTGCCTTTTGACGGCCTCGAGGTGATCGATGCGGGATGTGGGACAGGAATACTAGGGATTCTGACCGAAAAACGTGGTGCTAAATCTGTACTTGCCTACGATATCGAAGATTGGGCTTTTGAAAATAGCATTGAAAATGCTAACTTAAATTCCTGCAAAAGAGTAAAAGTATTACAAGGCACAATTGGCACTTTGACTATTGCAGACCAATCCGCTGAAGTGGTGCTCGCAAATATCAACCGCAACATCCTTTTGGAGGAAATGGGGGAATATGCAAGGGTTCTTAAGAACAAAGGCACGCTGTTGCTCAGCGGATTTTACGAAGAAGACATAGCGGTGCTCACTGAAAAGGCCAATGCATTCGGTCTGAAGGTGATTGCCTCGAAACTAAAAGATAAATGGGCATTATTAAAATGCATAAAGGGTTAGTGAAGTATTTCGGTGGGTTAGTTGCACTGGCATTGTTGACGTGTAGCTTTACTGTGCAGGCACAGGTAAAGTTTTCGTCTGATCCGTCTGTTTTTACCAACGACGTCACCACACTATTGTCCGCTTCTAAAAATGAAGCAGCCGTACAATCGGCCCAACAATTCACCGGCATTTGGGGATCCTTCTCCGAACCGGAAAAAAAGAGAATCATTGAAGTCTCTCAAAAACTTCAAAAGTCTAAAAAACTCAGGAGTTTCCCTGATTTCTCCAACTTCTTCGCGGATCTGCACCTGATCAAATCCAAAGGCATGGCTGCCCATGAATTGGATACGTTTTTAATCATTTGCGATAAAGTGATTGTCGACTATGACACGCGGAAGTTTGGTGCCTTTTTATCTGGCGCAAGATTGGTCATGGAAAAGCAAATGCTTTTCGAATCCAAATTCAATAACCTGTATTTCACCGGAGGTACATTCTCTTTTTCCATCGCAGATGCCGCTCCTGCTGATCAGGGTGTCATGGAAGAAACAGAAGCTCCGAAAGAAGAAGAACAAAGTTGGGATGCCGGTTGGGATACCCCTACAACAACAGAAGAATCCTGGGGCGCAACAGAAGAACCTGTTGTAGAAGAAACACCGGTAGTGGCAGAAGAAGAAGTAGTACTTGATTATAGCATTGGTTACGAAGCGGCACCACAGCCGCCTGTTCAAGGGCCGGTGATTGTGTTTGAAAAAACAGATTTAACACTCGTGACACCTTATGATTCCATTCAATTGAAAGGTGTATCAGGAGCGTTGCGCTTATCGGATTTCTTGTTCATTGCAGACGGTGGTAAAGTAGATTGGTCCTCCGCCGGCGAGACCGGTGCTTATTGCGAGTTGAGCAAGTATAATTTCCCTGTAAAAAGTTATAAGTTCGAAGCGGCCGATGCCAAACTCTATTATCCGGCGAGAACGGATTCTGTTGTGGCGGGCGTATTCAAGCTGAACAGTCAGAAATACAAAGACCCTACCGATAAAAACTGGCCGCGATTTATTTCTTACAAGAGTAATATTCCGGTAAAAGGATTGGGCGACAACATCAAGTACGAAGGTGGTCTATCGCTTTCCGGTAAGCGAGTGTACAGTTCTTCTTTGGATGAAGGGTATTCGAAAATTGAAGTCTTGCACAACGGTGTCTCTACCATTCGTGCGGTTTCAAACCGTTTCCAGTTGGGAGACTCGATCATCAGCAGTGAGTTTACATCGATTTCAGTATACCAGGACAAAGATTCTATCTATCACCCGGGTGCGGTATTTAAGTACAATAAGAATACCTCAAAATTACGTTTGACCAAAAAAGGCGGTTACCGCGTGGCTCCTTTTATTGACAGTTACCACAAACTGGAAATCACAGCGGATGCGATGGTGTGGGACATGAACACGAATAAGATCGTGTTTGAAATTGTCAATGCACGCGGACAGATTGCCGCGGTCTTCGAATCGGAAGAATACTTCAGCGAACAAAAGTATTCCAAGCTGCAAGGTATTTATCGCTTCCATCCTTTAGCGGTGATTGTAGGCTATTCGGACAGTCAGAAAAAGAAGGGATTCTATGCCAATGATGTAGCGACAGCCTACAAGGTAGATCCTAAAACTATGAAGGGTGCGATGACTTCTTTGATGAAGCAAGGTTTCATCGATTACAACAGCCGCACCGGTTACATTAAATTAAAAGATAAGGCAAGACATTATGTATTGTCGAGACGGGATAAAAAAGATTACGACAACATCACCTTTATCTCTATTTCTCCTTCGGGCGGCAATGCGGTGCTTGATCTTTCTACAAAAGAACTGACCGTAAAAGGTGTAAGCAGAGTGAACATCAGTGATTCTCTAAACGTAACCATCGTTCCGGATAGCAATACCATTGTCATTCAGCAAAACCGTGACTTTAAGTTCAATGGTAAAATCAATACGGCACAATTTCAGTTTATCGGTACCGATTTTCAATTTAACTACGACAGCTTCTTTGTTAGAATGCCAACCATCGATCAGATCAAGTTGTCAGTGGAGAATAAAGACTCTGTCGTTGCCGCGGATTCATTAGACGAAAAGAAAGGCGGCAAGCAACGTACATTAGGTAACGAGTTGCGTTACTCCAGTGGTACGTTGTACATCAACAAACCCGACAACAAATCAAGCCGCAAGAAATTTCCGGAGTATCCGATTTTTGATGCGACAACCGGAGCCTCCGTATTTTTCAATAAGAAACAAGTGGCCAGCGGTTCATACGATACGACCATTAAGTTTGAGATACCTCCTTTTAAAGTAGACAGTTTATCCGCTTCAGACCCCGCGGCCATTGGCTTCGATGGAACATTTAAATCCGGAAATATTTTCCCGGATTTCCAAGAAAAACTCGTCGTTATGCCCGACTACTCGTTAGGTTTTAAACACGATACGCCGGTAGAGGGCTATCCTTTATACGCCGGTAAAGGCAAATTCTTTGACCATATTTCTTTAGACAATCAAGGGATCAGAGGTAACGGTAGAATTGAATACCTGAATACAACCTTGTATTCCAATGACTTTGTATACTTCAAAGATTCGGTATTGACTGTTGGTACCAACATGGATACCAAGATTGGTGTCAATCCGCAATTAGATCCTTCCATTACATTCCCGGATGTGCAGGTACAAGGCTACCGTTTGAAATGGCTGGTTCCTCAGGACAGCATGATGCTCTCTAATACTACGGAACCTTTCCATTTGTATAAGTCTACGGCGAACATGCAAGGGACTTTGGTCAACTCTGAAAAAGGTATGTTCGGTTTGGGTGTGCTGTTTACCAGGGGGTCATCGTCCGAATCACTGAACTTCCATTTTGAAGACAAAAAATTCGGAGCGCGCAATGCGGGCTTCTCGATCAAGTCAAGCAACCCGGATAAACCGGCCTTGAGAGCAACAGATGTGAAATTGGATTTTGACCTGGAAGCTAACTTAGCCACCTTCAAACCCGAAGTGGAAGGTTTCGCCTCTACGGAATTTCCTTATGGACAATACAGAACGTCATTGGATAATGGCCTTTGGGATCTAGAGAAGAAAAAGATCTTCATGACCAAACCGGAAGAAGTAGACATCAGTAAATCTTATTTCTATTCCATCCGCCCCGATCAGGATTCCTTGGTGTTTAACGCCACCAACGCGATCTATGAAATCGAATACCTGACGTTGAATATTTACGGTGTTCCATACATCAACGTATGCGACAGCAGAGTTTATCCCGACAGTGGTAAAGTATTCATTGAAGAGAATGCGGTAATGCGTACGCTTACCAACTCGAAATTACTTTGCGACACGACCACTAAATACCACAATCACTACGACGGGGTGTTAGATGTATTGGGTCGTAATAAGTTCAACGGACAGACTACTTACCAGTACGTCAACTTGGGTGAAGATACATTATCCATCAAGTTCACCAACTTCAAATACATAGAAGGAGAAAAGAAGAAAGACGGATTCTACACCGTAGGTAAAGGACGTGTGTCGGAAGAAGAGAAATTGCATATTGGTCCTAAGATCCTATATAAAGGAGACGTGACCATGTATGCGAGACAGAAGTTTTTGTCTTTTGATGGATTTGTAAAATTGGATTTGGCGGGAGCGTTGAGTTATTCTGAATGGTTGAAATACCAAAACAGCGGAGCCACCGAGCACGTGGAAATCGATTTGAAAAACGCGGTGGCCGCCAACGGTAAGCCATTGCAAACGGGATTGTGTTTCGACGGTGGAAACAGTTTGTATACAACCTTCATTTCACTGAAAAAGAACGATGCCGACAAAACCATTTTGCCTGTTACCGGTAACCTGAACTTTGATGCAGACTCCAATGAATTTGCGATCGGTGATTCTTTGAAGTTGAGTGGCCGTGCCTTGAAAGGAAACTTCCTTTCTTATAACGATGATAAATCAACCATTAAGTTTGGTGGCAATTTTGATTTGTTGCAGCCTAATTCTAATGTCTCCCTATTCGCGGCAGGAGAAGGATCCGGAGATTTGAAAGACACCTTGTTTGATTTCAACTTCTTGTTAGCCGTAGGGTTCAAACCGGCTTCTGCCCAATTGGAAATGTTAGGTAAAAACATGAACATTCTGGCCGCGTCTCTTCCGGTGGAAGAATTGGACATGAACGAAACGGCATATGCCAAAACAAAAGACAAAGAAGCGTTGCTCGATAGAAAACTGTCAGAAGAAATCGGAGAGCAAGGCATAGCCAAGTATAAAGAGAAAAAAGCATTGGGTCCTGTACCCCTTTCTACCTTGTCCTCAACATTTAGCAAAGGTATCCTCTTGCAGGAAGTAGAGATGAAATGGTCAGAAGAATACAAAGCATTTTATAGCACAGGTAAAATACACGTGACCAGTGTGATGAAAAATGAAGTCAACAGAAAGATTCCAGGTTATGTTGAAATCAGAAAGACCATCAAAGGTGACGTGGTGAATATTTTGCTGGAAGCGAGCTATGGCAACTGGTATTTTATCAGTTACGACGACAACCGTTTGGCCATCGTTACAGGCAACTCAGACTTGAACGATCAACTGGCTGCCAAATCAAAAGGTGAAATGCCAGACAGAAGTAAATTCTTCTTTGTAAAAGGAGAAGTAATGGAGAAAAAGCAATTTGAGAATGCCTTTGCAGAGCGTTACAAAGCGACTCGCCTGAGTGATGAACCGGCAGAAGAAACGCAAGAACCACAGGATACAGTGGTAGAAGAGAAGGAAGAGCCGGGTGTGGGAGAAGAAGAACCAGTGGAAGAGACGGAAGAAGAAATCGAGCGTAAGAAAAAGAATGTGACGGATGGCGTAGACGACGAGTTCGACAACAAAGAATCGTATGATCAATACAAGGTCAACGAAACGGATACCAATTACGAACAAGAAGAAGAAAAGAAGAAGAAAGAGTTTTCTAAGGAACAGCAAGAGCAGAAACAACGGGATCAGCAGAAACTCAGGGATATGCTGAAGTAAAAAATTGGGTGTAACACGTAATTTTGGCTTTATAGATTTAAACCGTTATTTTTAGTCTCTTTCTAATAAACCCGGAAAGACCATCATTCGTAAAATAGGTTATGTTGACTGATATTTATATTGCATTGGGATTGTTATTGGCCTATTTCATTGGTTCAATACCGACTGCTGTGTGGTACAGTAAGCTGTTTCACGGTTTTGACGTGCGCGAACACGGAAGTGGAAATGCTGGAGCCACAAATACATTTAGAGTATTGGGTGCAAAAGCTGGCGTCATTGTGATGACGATAGACGTTCTGAAGGGTTATTTTGCAGCGCAATCAGCGGAACTATTGGTCGATTTTGGCTGGTCAATCCAGGAAAAAATGATCATTTTTAAATTGCTTTACGGGATCACAGCGGTAATTGGCCATGTGTTTCCGATCTATGCTAAATTCAAAGGTGGCAAAGGAGTAGCGACTTTATTGGGAATGGTCTTCGCCATTCATACTCCGGCAGCATTTGTCTGTATTCTTGTGTTCCTCATTGTATTCTTATTATCCAAATATGTTTCTCTAGGCTCGTTGTTCGCAGCGATCTCTTTTCCTTTGCTTATGTTTTTGCCTGCTTTCAATCCGGGAGAGCCGATTGTCATTGTCTTCGCCTTTGCCATGTGTTCCATTGTATTTTTAACCCATCAGAAAAATATCCGCAGGCTCATTAATGGCGAGGAGAATAAGATGAACCTCAGGTCAAAAAAGTAAAGAGCTAGGAGCAAGGAGGTACGAGGGATTTCTCGTACCTCCTTGCTCCTAGCTCTTCACTATATACCGTACAACGCCCCACCACAATGATCCCTGCTGCTGCCCGTCGCACTGCTCATCACATTGTTTTCTTTTTCTATACGCATCACACCCAGCAACCCAAAAATCAAAGCTTCCTTAAAGGCTACCGTTTGTGCATCTGGGATGACTACCGTACAGGTATCTTTTAATAATTCTGCAAAGCGTTTCATCAAGTGCTTGTTGAAAGCTCCTCCACCTGTTGCCAATAGTTTTTGTGGACTAGGTGAAGTCGAATGTTGGGGCGCAAGGCATTGCGCCCTTACTACCTCAGCCATTTGGAAGGCCATGTGTTCGCTGCAGGTAGCCAAACGGTCGTTGACACTTAATCGCTTGTATTTTTCCATAACCGGTTGGAACGATTGTTCAAACCATTCTTTCCCTAAAGATTTAGGAGCAGGTTGTGCATAGAAATCCAATTCGTTCAGTTCGTTCAGCATGGAAGCACTCACTTTGCCTGCTGCTGCTGCCGCGCCGTCTTTATCGTAAGGCATGTTCAGTAAAGCCGCCAATTCATTAAGTGCCATGTTGACCGGGCAAATATCGAAAGCAACCAGGCGGTCGTTTTGCTTAAAAGAAATATTGGAGATGCCTCCGAGGTTGAGGCAATAATCGTAATCGGCAAACAGCAATTGATCACCTATAGGCACTAATGGCGCGCCTTGTCCGCCGAGTGCCACGTCTACACTTCTGAAATCGCAGGCTACAGGAATGGAACAGGCCGCGTACAAAGCGGCTCCCGAACCGATCTGGCAGGTCACACCTAAGGCCGGTGTGTGAAAGATCGTATGGCCGTGAGAAGCCACCACAGCAGGGGCTTCCAAGCGGTATTCAGCTAGGAACTCTACTACGGCTTTTCCGCAGAAACTGCCAAACTCCCGGTCAAAGCGCATCAGGTCTTTTCCGCTCATGGCAGCCGCTTCCTGTAATTTCTTTACAAAAGAATCGGAATAGCCCACGGTTTTGGCTGCGAGGATCTTATAGCCCCATCCTGTCGCTTGCCTGGAAAATTCACAATAGGCAATGTCTAAACCGTCGCAGGAAGTACCTGACATAAGGCCGATGGCAAGAATGGGCGATGCTGCATTTTTCATTGGGGTAATTTAGTGTAAATTTACCTCACTTGTTCATTTAAAAGAACGCCGGCAATAACGAATAAGAGGCATGAGGAATATAGTTGTAGATATAGGCAATACCCGCACAAAGATCGGCGTTTTCGAACGTGGTGTGCTGACGGCACATTACAATGAGCTCTCGGCGACTGTTTTGCAACAACTTAACATTCAACCGACAGATCAGGTCATCGCCTCTTCCGTGGGTCATGGCTTGGAAGAAGCAAGGGCTTTGTTTCCTGCAGCCATCGCCTGGTTGAATTTCGACCGTTCCTTAAAATTACCACTGAAGCTCAATTATGAGACACCAGAAACGCTGGGAGTAGATAGAATCGCTGCAGCGGTTGGAGCTTTGACAAAATTCCCTGTAGCCGATGTATTGGTAATCGATGCCGGTTCCTGTATCACGATGGACCTGGTAACCAAAGACCAGGTGTACCATGGAGGCAGTATCAGTCCGGGTACACGCATGAGGTTCAAGGCCATGCATGTGTTTACAGAGAAGTTGCCCCTAATAGACTGGACGCCTGTTGATCCAACAGCGGTTGTACTGCCTGGTGTATCTACGCAGGAAAGCATGAGAGCTGGAGTATTGAAAGGCATACAGTACGAAATAGAAGGATATGTGCGCTACTATAGTGGGTTGTATCCCGATTTGAAAGTCATAATGACGGGCGGTGACGCTCAATATTTTGAAAACATAATTAATACCCGCATCTTTACGGAAGATTCATTGGTTTTGATCGGGTTGAATAGGGTCCTGGAATATAATAATGTCGCGTAAATTCGTTTTTCTTTTCTTTTTAGTCATCGTACTATTTCCTGCATTTTCTAAGGCTCAGGGCTTAGGTAATTCTCCTTATTCGCAAATAGGAATTGGCGATCTGGTTGCTCCGGTCAGTGTTCAAAACCTGGGTGCAGGAGGAATATCCGTATCACAGTATAACCGAGATTACGTTCAATTGTCAAACCCCGCTACCAGTGTCAACAAGAAGGGATTGTACAACGATTCGTTGATCAAATTTGAAGCGTCAGGCACGGCGCAATATAAAGTACTTTCAGTAGGCAACAAGCTGGAAACATACACCGCTGCTAACTTCCGTTACTTCGCGCTGACGGTTCCGATTGGAAAGGTTTGGAACACGACCGTATCCATGCAACCCTTTTCTGTAAAAGACCATTCCTATTCTACAACAACTCCGATACAGGGTGATCCTGCTCAGGGCAACATGCAATATACTTACGAGGGCAAAGGTGGACTGTATCAAATCGCACTCAACAACGGGTGGGGTGTGAGTAAAACACTAAGTGTTGGTTTGGGCCTTAACTATTTATTTGGTCCTGCTACCACTACTAACACTTCTGTGATGGAGAGTAATTCGAGCGGGATACAGTATGGTACCAGAACACGCATTAATCACAAAGGCTTGGGTATAAAACCGGCGGCACATTACCGCAAAGAATTTTATGTCTGGAAAGACAGTGTATTGGTGCCATCCGGTATCTTCTGGAATGCCGGTGCTACGGTTCAGGTATTCGCACCGATGCAGCTGACATCCAATCAGTACAAAATCAGCAGAAACAGCGCGGGTACAATATCTGAAGATTCGTTGATTGTTAGTTCTACGCAGACTACAAATTTGCCTGCTCAGTTTACCTTCGGGATGAGCATTGATAAACCGAACCGCTGGATGATAGGTGTAGAAGGAGGCTTTTCGAATTGGAGTGGTTATGAATACGGGAATTTCGCAGACGACACATACCGCTTAGCCTGGAACCTGGGCATAGGCGGAGAATTCAGACCCGTAACACGCAAGCAATGGAAATCACCTACTTACCGTGCCGGCTTTAATTTTGCCATACTTCCCTATGTTGTGGATGGCAATCAGTTGAACGATGTCTCAGGTAGTTTGGGATTGACTTTGCCTGTTGGAGTGCGCGGTGCTTCGGGAGCGACGTTCCCTAAAATTAATTTGGCTGTTGTTGTTGGTCAGCGCGGCACAATCAGTACAGAGAATACACAGGAACTCTATGTGCGCATGCATGTCAGCATCTTGATTACAGACAAATGGTTTATCAAGAGAAGAATACAATAAGCCAGAAAGCTCTGCTGCTGTTGGCTTTCATGCTGACCGTACTTTTTTCATGCAGAGAGAAAACCGCCACTATGGAAGACATGAAAGTCTACCAGGGCCCTGTCATGGAGATCGATTCGTTACAAACCTTGTTTAGCGATTCAGCGATTCTGCGTGTTAAATTCAATGCCGGCAAAGAGTTGGAATACCAAAACGGAGACAAAGAATTTTTGAAAGGTGTGCGTGTAGAATTTTTCAATGAAGAAGGAACACAGCAAGCCGTATTGACCGCTCAGAAAGGGTATCAGGAAAAACTGACCTCCTTGTACAGGGTAGAAGGAGATGTGGTGGTTCAAAACATTAAGGATCAAAAAGAGCTGCATACGGAAAAACTGTTTTGGGATTCGGCGAAGAAAAAAATATATGTGAAGGAGGACGAGTTGGTGACGATCAAGACACCGACAGAACACCTCAAAGGAAAAGGAATGGAAGCCGCACAGGATTTTTCATGGTATAAACTTAAGAATCCGGTGGGCACCACCACGTTTTCGGAATGAAACTCTCAGAAACACTCTTACTAGGAGCATCCGCTGCTTTCCTGCTCATTGGTATACACCAGGGTATAAATTATGGCTTGCAAAACAGCTATTTCTTCTTGATGGTATCCGTCGGTCTTTTTCTGTGGTATACCTTGAGAAAGAAGAAGGAGGAATTGGAGGCAAAGAGTAAAAATAAAAAGCCAATAGTTCCCAAATCAAAAAGCAGAAACAAGTAGATATTTTTGTTTTAGAATGAGGTTATCGTAGAGCTTCTGGCTGAGGGATAGGAGCGAAAAGCCCACAGCAATTGAGAAACAGAAACAGAGCGGAGAAACAGTGAAAGGGAATAATGTTCTTGATGTATTGCGTTAGGGATCGAGCAGAAAGCCCGAAGCGCGTGGTCCCGATGAATATCGGGAGTGCGGCAGGCGGACTTGCCGCGAGAGCCCGGCCCCGCCAACAAGGTTATAATTTCCTTTTCGTTCATAAGGCGGGGAAACGCCCAAAACCTTGGTAAAACCGACAAATTCAACTTCTCCCTGTTTACATCATTCTTTCTCCAAGGCCTTATACCAGTCAACACCTCAATTTCAATAAATAAATACCTCCAAACCCGTCTATTGTTTGGTTTTTACTACATAAACTAATTAAATTGCCTTTCTTTAAAATACATTAATATGGGAGTTTTTAATAAAATTAATCAAAGATCCGGCTTAGTTGTCGGCTTTATTGCCATCGGCTTGTTGTTATTCTTATTGGGGAATGAATTTTTTGGTCCTAACTCGATCATATTTAGAAATCAAAACAACGTTGGTGAAATCAACGGGACGTCCATAGACGGAGTAGATTATCAAAATGCCGTGGCTCGTGAGGAAGCGGAGTACCAATTGCAATCAGGTAAAGGTGTTACCGAATCGGAAAGACAATACATGCAGCAACAAGCATGGAACAAACTGATCTTTCAGCACGTCTACAAAGAAGAGTTCAACGACTTAGGTTTGGTTATCACTGACGACGAAAAATTCGACATGGTGCAGGGTAACTTTATTCACTCGTACATAAAGAGCGCTTTCGGCGGTGAGCAGCAAGGGTTCAACAAAGCGATGGTCACACAGTTTTTGGGAAATTTTGATCAGGTAGATCAAACGACTCAAGTAAAGTGGCATTTGATCGAACAGCAGGCGCAAGAAGCCAGATTGAGAGAGAAATTTACCAACCTTTTGAAGAAGTCAGAATACGTGACCAAAGCAGAAGCAAAGAAATTGTTCCACGCGCAATCTGACAAAGCGAATGTTGATTATGTATTCGTTCCGTATTCCTCTATTCCCGACTCAACGGTAGAAGTTTCTGACGACGATTTAAAAGACTACATCAGCGAGCACAAAGAAGAATACAAAGTAGAAGCCGGTCGCTCACTAGTGTATGCTGTGTTTGACGTAACTCCTACATACAAAGACAGCATCGTTATCAAACAAGAGATTCAAAAGTTATTGGTTGACTTCAAGCAAACGGACAACGATACGGTGTTCATTGAGAATAACTCTAACGCTCCCGCATTGCCAGCTTTCCAGACAGCGTCGCAATTGGCTCCGGCTTTGTCAGAGAGATTGTCTTCTTTGCAAAAAGATTCTGTATATGGTCCTTATTCTGATGGAGCCAATTACTCTTTGTATAAAATCATCAAAGTAGATAGCGATACCAACTTCTCTGTTCGCGCTTCACACATTCTATTGCGTGCTGAGGCACAAACTCCGGAAGCGAAAGCAGTAGCAAAACAAAAAGCGCAAGACGTATTAAATAAAATCAAAGGCGGTGCTGATTTTGCAGAGATGGCAAAAACTTACGGTACAGACGGTACTTCTACAAGAGGCGGAGATTTGGGTTGGTTCGGTAAGGGCCAGATGGTAGGCGCTTTCGAGAAAGCGTGTTTCGCTCCAAGTTCTCCGGGATTATTACCTAACCTGGTAGAGACAGAGTTTGGATACCACATCATTAAAGTCACACAAGCGAAGACAAACAAGAAATTCTTGGTGGGTACAGTAGTATTCAATATCGAGCCTTCTGAAGAAACGACAGACAGTATTTACACGAAAGCGGATAATTTTGCTGCCACAGTAAAAGATACAGCGGCCTTTGCAGCTGAAGTATTGAAATTGTCAGTGAGAGGTAAAGTTCAGAAATACGATCAAAAGAACGTCGGTCAAAATGATCCGGGTCTATCGGCACTTCAAAATGCAAGAGAGTTGATCCGTTGGGCTTATAACGATGCAAAGCTGGGTCAAGTATCGAACGTATTTACGATCGACAATAAATTTGTGATTGCCATCCTTACGGGTAAAAGAGATAAAGGTACAGCATCTGTGGATGATGTGAGAGAAGAAGTAAAGCGTAAAGTGTTGATAGAGAAAAAAGGCGAACTCATCAGTAAGAAACTGAAAGACTTGTCAGGTTCTTTTGCGGACATTGCTAAAAACTACGGTCCACAGGCACAGACAGGCACAGCGTCTGATGTAACGATCGCTTCCGCTATTATTTCTTCTGTCGGTTACGATCCGATTGCGGCAGGTAATGTATTTGGCTTGAAGCAAGGGGTAGCAAGTAAACCGATCATAGGCGAAAATGGTGTTTGTTTAGTGAAGCCGGTATTGATTACCGTGGCTACTGAACCAACAGACTACACGTCGGTTTCTACGCAAGCGTTAGGCTCCCGAACAAACCGAGTAGATTACCAAAGCGACGAAGCATTGAAATTCTTCGCTGATATCAAAGACGAGCGTTATAAGAGATACTAGAATCTATAATAGTTTGATAACAAAAGAAAATAGGGTTGCCTCAATGGTAACCCTATTTTTTTGCTAGGAGCTAGGAGGTACGAGGAACGTATCCTTTTGCGTTCCTCGTACCTCCTAGCTCGTACCTTATTTCAGTTGATCATAGTCAATCGCATCCTTGATCTTCTTCTCCAATCTGTCTAAAACACCGAATCCGGTCCTTACTTTTTTAGGCGGAGGGAAACGGTAGACAAAATTCAGGCGGATGTTAGAAATGTTCAAAGAGATTTTGGTAGAAACATCTCCGGGATTCACACCTACGTTGTTGCTTGTATAGATGGCGCTGATCGCCCAAGTATCAGAGTTGTAACCGGCAAAGGCGCGGATAAAAACACTGGTGCTGATCCCGAAGTTTTGCGAGCGCCCGTCATCGCTGACGATGGTGTTGTTACCGAATCCTAAATTGCCGGCGAGCGATCCGGTAACGAAGAAATGTTTTTTGTACACCAGTGTATAAGCAAAGCCTACGTTCGGTCCGGTTTTATAATAGATAAATTCGCGGATGTTTTTTTGAGCCCTTGTAGAGTCAAAGGCATTTGGAATTAATGTACTGTCGGCTCTTACATTGCCGATGTAGGATTCGAAACCAATCAACACGGCACCGGCAGATTTTTTTTGCCACTCGTTTTGATGAAAGGAAGCGCGGTAAGAGAAGCGGCGGTTGTTGACAACGTACTGCATCGATAGGCCTACTTGGTTCATACGCACATCTTCTCTTAAATAATAAC
Organism: Cytophagaceae bacterium; assembly: GCA_029237685.1. GTDB lineage: Bacteria > Bacteroidota > Bacteroidia > Cytophagales > Cytophagaceae > JACMQM01. Next base: position 58,644 of record JAQZBV010000004.1, read on the forward strand.
TATTATCCATCGTCGCGGTACCTTTTGGTCCTAAATAGAAGCCTTTATAGAATTGTCCGAATATATCGATAACGATTTTTCTACCATATAAATGACCTTGCAAGTCGAGGTATTTCGTCTTGCCTAATTCTTCCTTTGGATTGAGAAAATTAAGAAAGGCAAAGCCATAAGCGACATTAATAGTAATCCATTTATAGGTAGCTCCGATACCCAAATTGAGCGATGAATTGGGCCTGTAGTTCAAGTCCTGGTGATGGGATACATTTTGTAAAGAAAGTGAAGTCGACTTTCTGGATAAGTATAGGCGGCCCGTTACCTGAGAATGGTAAGAGATGTAATAGGAAGTATCGGCTTCTTTGGCAAATTGTTTCAATTCCTCACGCCGTTCCTTTCTCAGTTCACGCGCTGTGATAGAATCTTCCTGGGCAAGACTTATCAAGGGTAAGAGCAGGAAGCAAAAGAATAAAATTTTTTGTAACACAATTTAGGCTTATACAGGAAACAAGGAGGTAATTACAAATATACTTAACAAAAGCCGGACCTATTTGTTTTGTCCGCAAATACAGCTCGGTGCAATTTCGTATATTTGATAGTGAGTAATATTTTCCCCTTTTATTACGGGATACATCATTATGCAGGCCAAACAACATAACGAACAGATCTTTACTTCGATTCTCGCTAAGCTCAATCCCGAGCAGCGGCAGGCCGTAGAAACTACTTATGGTCCGGTGCTGGTGCTTGCCGGTCCGGGAACAGGGAAGACGCAGGTCTTGTCGGCCCGTATCGGACAATTGTTGTCCAATTCTGATTTGCAGGTCAATCCTTCCAACATCCTTTGCCTGACGTTTACAGACGCAGGCACCATTGCCATGCGCAATCGTTTGCTGCGCTTCATGGGGCCTATGGCATATAAGGTGAGCATTCATACTTTTCACTCGTTCTGCAACGAAGTCATTACTTACAATCGTCATTACTTCAGCAAAGGAGAGTTGCAGCCGGTATCCGAATTAGAGACGATGCAATATTATCAAGAGCTTTATCGAAGTATTCCTTCAGACAGCATCATCCGGGAGTTGAAAGACGACGCGGAGAAATATGCGATTAAAAGTTTGAAGCAATTGTTCGATACCATGAAGAAGGAATACCTGACGCACGAAGGCATAGAGCGTGCGGCTAAGGATTATATTCATGGATTGCCTTTGGATGAAAAATATATCTATAAGAAAAGCGGGAAAGGGTATACGAAAGGAGATTTAAAGATCAAGCTCATTCAGGAGGAAGAATTAAAAATGAATAAACTGGTAGAAGCCGCAAGCTACTACCAGACTTACCAGGATTTCTTGTTGCACAAAGGACGCTACGATTTCAATGACATGATCCTTTGGGTGCTGAACGCCTTCAAGACCTATAAAGATTTACTATACAATTATCAGGAACGTTTTCAATACATCCTGGTGGACGAGTACCAGGATACAAGCAATGCGCAAAATGAAATCTTAAACGAGTTATCCTCTTATGATGATGCCCCAAATATTTTTGTGGTTGGCGACGATGATCAATCCATCTACCGCTTTCAGGGCGCCAGCATGAAAAACATTGTAAGTTATGTCGATCAATACAGTGCGGATCTCACGCGCATTGTGATGAAGAGCAATTACCGCTCTACGCAGAAAATATTGGATGCCGCTAAATCATTGATCGAATGCAACAAAGAACGGTTGATCGATCGCTTACCGGGCTTGGATAAAAACCTGGTCGCATCAGCCGATGGTATTGCTGACTTACCTGGTCTTCCGCAAGTCAAGGAATATAGAAATGTATTTCACGAAGAAGCGTCTGTCATTGCAGAGCTGGAGGGCTTATACCAACAAACAGGAGATTTATCTAAAATCGCAGTGATCTACCGTTCGCACGCCATTGTAGAACGCATGGTCAGTGCCTTAGAGCAAAAAAATATTCCACTCAATTTAAAGAAAGCAATCAATGTACTGGAAGTGCCGTTCATTCGTCAATTGCTGTCTATGTTGAAATATGTATACGAAGAAGCGGAGAAGCCTTATTCAGCGGATCATGAGTTATTTAAAATACTGCATTACCCTGTTTTTGGAATTACTGCTTTAGATGCGGCAAAAATTACGACGGTAGCCAATTATGAAAAGTCCATACGGTTGGTCATCGCTAATGCAAAAGATTTAACAGACATCAGAGTTTCCGATGTGAAAGCGGTTTCTCATCTTTCTTCCTTAGTGGAGAATTGGGTGAAGCAATATTATATTAATACACCACAAGTATTGTTTGAAATGATCCTGAATGAGTCAGGCATGATGAACGCACTGCTTAAAGGACAGGATCACAATTGGAACATACAGGTATTGAGTTCGTTTTTCGATTTGCTCAAAGAAGATTCGGACAAACAGAAAAACTACAGTGTGAAAGAATTTTTTTACACACTCAACGCCATGGATCGTTACAGCCTGACTTTGCCTTTGTATAAATCAACGGTCTCCAGTAAAGGCGTTCATTTCCTCACCGCACATGCGTCTAAAGGTTTAGAGTTTGATGCCGTATACCTGATCGGTTGTACGCAGCACAATTGGGAAAAAAGCAGGCAGCAAAACAAGGGTTATGTGTTCCCTCCGACACTTCTTTCTGCCGACAACGACCACGAAGACATTGAAGAAGAAAGACGATTGTTTTATGTAGGCATGACACGTGCCGTAGAAAAACTGCACATCAGTTATGCCGTGCAAGACAGCAAAGGCAAAGAAACACAAGCTTCACAATTCATTGCAGAAGTAAGAGGTGCGGTAGAATTCATAGAGGTAAAAGAAGGGGATGAAGATGGTGTAGCCTTGTACAGGCTCAACAGCAACTTGAAGAATAACAGTCAGGTAAAACTGGAAGTGATGGATACCGATAAGATCCGGCAAGATTTAGAAGGGTATAAGCTCAGTGTAACGCACTTGAACAAATACCTCAATTGCCCCATCTCTTTTTACTTTGAAAACATATTAAGAGTTCCTTCTTCTAGAAATTCTTATTCCGGTTTTGGTAGTGCCGTCCATTTGGCTATGCAATTTTATTTTGAAGAGTTATTAGCCGATCCGGATAAGAATAATCCTTCGAAAGAAGTGTTGCTGGCGCACTTTGAGAAAGGAATGAATAAGTACCATTCGCATTTTACCAAAGACCAGTATGACAACATGCTGCAGCACGGTAAAAAGGTATTATCGGAAAATTACGATCAAAATATTGAAACGTGGAAACAGCAAAGCCGTGACATCATCATTGAACAACGCTTTGACAATATCGAAGTAGAAGCTGTACCTGTAACGGGAATGATCGATAAAATGGAGCGAGGCGATAAAAATCTGGTACAAGTTATCGATTATAAAACCGGTAATCCTGCTAACGGTTTGAAGAAAGTTCATGGGCCGAGCGACAAAGATCCCAACGGTGGAGATTATTGGAGGCAGATGGTTTTCTACAAATTGTTGTTAGATAATCACCAGAGACAACCATTTGTTTTTGAAAGCGGCCGCTTTGATTTTTTAGAACCGGATAAAAAAAGCGGTGAATACATCTCTTATAAAGTTCCGGTCACACCACAAGACGAAGCCATACTCAAAGGCCAAATCAAAGAAGTCTACCGCAACATCCTCGATCTCAAATTTGACGTAGGCTGCGGCGACAAAGATTGTACCTGGTGTAATTTTGTGAAAGAAAATTACAAAGAAGGCGAGCTCTCCTTATTGAGTAGTGAAGAATAGAAGATAGAGAACTGAAAACGGAGAACTGAAAACCAGAAGCATAGGTCAGTTTTCAGTTCTCCGTTTTCAGTTTACTTCAATACGTGTACCCAACCCTTACACTTATTCCCCTGCGGATCGGTAATTAAAAAATAATAGATACCTCCGCTCAAATCTCCACCATCCCAAGATTGATCATAGGGTTCACGTGTGTAGACTGCGTTGCCCCATCGGTTGTACACTTGGAGTTTCCAATTATCCGTCATGCCTTCAATGACATACTTGTCGTTGTATTCGTCACCATTCGGTGTAAATAAGTTTGGTATTTTAATGGGCGGAATATGCACATGTACCGAATCTGTGATGCTGCAGGATTGATTGGAAACAGTTACTTTAACAATGTAATCTCCAAATTCACCGTAACTGTGGGTCGTTTCCTGATTTCCAGTGACTACTGTACCATCGCCAAAATCCCAGACATAAGTAAATCCATCTTTATCGGAATAGTTTTTTACTCGAATGGTAGGTTGACCGCTGCAACCTGTGATGTTTTTCCAACGTGTATCGGCATAAGCCTGTACTACCATGACCAACGTGCTGTCTGTATTTTCGCACTGTGTGACATTGTCCTTGATGTGTAACCTGTAGTATTGAGTGACTGGTGGAAAAGCTCTGGGGTTATATATGGTATTATTGTTCAGGTATTGATTGGGTGACCAGAGGTAAGAGTAGTCTGGGTTATTTACCGCACTTAATTGAGCCGTATCTCCTTTGCATATGATAAAGGTGTCTAACGCAAATTGAGGTTTAGGGAACTCGTATACGCGCACCAATTTTTCTGTCGTGTCTCTTCCAATACAAGTCGTTTCATCGATGGCGATCAACTGTACCGTATAAGTACCGGGTTGAGTATAGGTATGTGTAAATGTCGTAGCTGAGGTGCTTGTGCTTCCATCTCCTAAATCCCAGAGGAAGCTCGACCCCCCTATGCTTTTATTGGTGAAGGTGACAGGGCCTATCCCGCAAATCTTGGTTGTATCCATATCGAAGTCGGCTTTGAGATTGCTCAAGTCAAATTTGAAGACTGCGTTATTGCAATTCGTGCTGTTGTTTACTGCACTATGAGGTTTTGGTGTAACAGGGAAAAAAGACGTACCACCGCAACCGCCGCAAACGGATTGGTATACGATGCCTCGCTTGTCGAATCGGCTTGTTCCTCCATCTACGTGCTCGTTCTCTCCATTACCGCCAAAGTAGGTAGCGTACAATAAATCTTGAACGTCTTTCCTTAAGACCATCAGGTAGAAATCATCCCCATCGGTATTTTTTTGAACAGCCGTTGGGCTCGTAGGAAGAAATTCGGTATCACCTCCTTGTGAATTTTCTCCAAAAAAATCACTATTGATAATACCTCCCCATCCTGAAACAAAAATGTTTTCGCAGTCATTGACCAAAAAGGCTGTAGGAACAAAGTCGATTTTGTTTCTACCCGATCCTATCTGTGTAGAAAAGATGGTGGTATCTAACGTAGCATTGAACTTATGAATAAATTGTTGGGAGTTGATTCTGGAGTAAGGGGCATTTTGTATCGGATAGCTTCCCTGTGATTGACCAAGAATATAAACAAATCCTTTTTTGTCCGTCTGCACCATGTAACTCTGATCGGCGGAAGGAGTTCCGATATAGGTACTGTTCATCAACGTTTGGCCGTCATCCGATAAGCGGAAAACAAATCCATCAATGAATCCTCGCGCCAATTTATGTAATCCGGTTGTCGGCAGGTTTTTGCTGGTGGTTCCTCCTGTAACGAAGATGTCATGGTTGGTTCCAAACTGCAGAGAGTAACAAGCATCGGTGCCACTGCCTCCTAAATAGGTATTCCAAATAATGGTCGAAAGATCAGGACTGAATTTCATCACGATCCCGTCGCGACTTCCGCCTCTATAGATGGTGTTATTGTAGCCCGGGCTGGTAGTAGACAGGATATTGGTGGATTGTGTACACGATGCGATATACACATTGCCTAAGCTATCCAATAAGATTTCTCCTCTTAGTTCGTCACCATAGTTTCTTGCCAACACACTCGTATCTGATGGCAGCAGCCCATCGTTACCGCTTCCTCCTACAAAAGTGGAGGAAAGCAATTGACTGCCGTTGCTGCTGAGCCGTGAAATGAATAGATCACAACCTACTCTATGAATCAGGCCTTCAAAAATACCCAAGGGGTACATGGCTACACCACCATTGAATGTGCGGTCATAAGCTCCGACCGTTGTAGGGAATGCGCTTCCTATGGCTCCACTCGAACTGGTTGTTCCCATGATATAAAGTTCTCCTTGTGCATTGACAATGGTGCTGGTAGGAATTTCTGTGAGCCCGCCACCAAGATAAGTGGCGTACACCAGCGCTCCTGTGGGACTGAATTTCATAACCGCAACGTCCGGTTCACCTCCTACAGAACTGTTAAAGCTTAAGTCATAAGCGCCTGTGGTAACGGGGAAACCGAAAGAGAAAGCAATTCCTGCAGCATATAAACAACCTAAGCTGTCGTAAGTAGCCGAGTTCCCCCAGTTGTCAGCGAAGGAACCCGAATAAGTAGCGAAGATCAACTGTGGATCAATCACCAGTTTTTCTTCTTTTGATTTTGTGAGGTTTCTGATATTGAAACGCACCGTCTTTCCAGACAATTGATAGCGGCAAATGACAGGTTCTTTGGACAGGTTGTTTTTTTCTATAAAAGCAATGGGCATTTGTTCTGTGACAATACCCAAAGAAGTTTTGATCTGTAGATTGCCCTGTGCATCGAGTGACAAACCGTCTGCGCCTTCATAGTCTATTATGATTTGTCTCGGATCGGCATTTCCTTTGAGGAAGAGATCATACTTGATTCCGTTGTCTGTAATGTATAAAATCAAATCCACGGACGGATAAATGTTTTCTACAATCAGTTTTTTATAGCAGGATAAATTGCCCGCCCATTTTGAAGGATCGTCGTTCTGAATGAAGTTGACATGAAACGAAGAAGCGTTGAATCCCTGAGGAGCCTGAAGTTTAGCGTTTCTGAATTTCATTTTATAGACATGCGCATGAATGACGGTGTTGGTGTCATGTCCATGTACACCTTTTCTATCGTGCTGATGCATGCTGTTCTTATCGCGTAGAAAAAATACGATCCCGTCTTTTTGTAAAAGGATATCCCCGAAGCCAAATGTTGCCCGCGATAAAATGCTGTCAGGCCACTGGCCTTTATTTAAAATGAATCCTTCATTACTGATGCCTGCCGCATTCGTTTTTGTGACGGTTGCGCCAAAAAATACAGCTAAAAATAAAAGGGTTATGTAAATGTTTTTTCTCATTATAAAAAAATTACTTCTTTGACCACTTCCTCTCCGATGAACGTGTTCAACTTTTCAGTCACTAAGCTTTTGTGCATGGAAAGTTCTTGTTTCAATGCGCCGGAGTCAATACGCACAAACAATTTCTGATCTTTAAAGTATATTTCACGCGTTTGCTTGGCAATGGCCGTACCCATGAGTTCGCCCCAAGCTTGCAGGATATGTGTTTGGTTAAATTTTTTCTTGATCTTAAACGCATCCAACATATCGCCCAAAGCTTCGCCGATGCTTTGGATCTCAGATTTGCGTTTGAAAAAGTCTCTTTTGTCGTACATGAATACAGTTATTAGTTGTTAGTTATTAGTTACTAGTTTTTGTCATTAGTAACCGAACTAACAACTAATAACTAACAACTAAATAACTTTCCCCTTATCTATATGAAATATACGGATTTCCCGTTTCAGGAGTCGTATTATTTCCATAGATCTTTCGGGTCTGGCGTCGGTAATAAAAATCTGCCCTTTCGTGGTGCCGGCAATATTATGCACCAAATGATGGATACGCTCATCGTCCAGTTTGTCAAAAATGTCATCCAACAGTAAAATGGGTTCTGTCTTGCTGAATTCACGCATCATTTCCAGTTGTGCCAGTTTTAGCGCAATGACAAAGGACTTTTGCTGCCCCTGAGAGCCATAATGCTTCACGGTTTGCTCTCCCAACGTAAAAAGGAAATCGTCTTTGTGAATACCCAATGTCGTACGTTCCAAGATTTGGTCCCGCTCCCTGTTCTTTTGAAACAAGCCGGGGAAATCGCTTTTGAAAAGGTCAGACTGGTAGACGATGTTCATGTGTTCTTTATCTTCTGTCAGCTTTTTGTATTGCAGCAAAAAGTAGGTCAGAAAATGTTGGGTGTATTGCTTGCGCTTTTGGTGCAACTCATCGTTAAGCCTGATCAGCGGGGCATCGTAGGAATCCAGCAGCACAAAATCCTTTTTTGTGATGCCTTCTTTCCATTCTTTCAATAAGGCATTGCGTTGTTTCAGCAAATGCATGTAATGCATGAGTTGCGTGAGGTACTGGTGATCAATTTGGCAAAACAACTGGTCAAAGAATTTGCGGCGCTCTTCACTGCCTTCACGGATGATTTTCTGATCATCGGGGTTGATCAGGACAACAGGAAAACGACCGATATGATCACTCAGCCGATCATAGGCTTTACCGTCTAATAGAATAACTTTTTTACTTCCTTTTTGGTAATCGTAACGAACTTCATAGGATTTATTCCCTTTTTGAAAGAATCCGAGAGCGGATAAAAAGGGTTGATTGGTCAAGATCAGGTTTTGTTCCTGAGTGGAAAAAGCGCTTTTCCCGAGGCTCAAACAGTGGATGGCATCCAGTAAATTTGTCTTCCCACTGCCGTTCAAACCCGTAACAAGGTTAATTTCAGGAGAAAAGCTTATTTCTTCACTGGAATAATTCTTGAAATTAAGCACGTTAAGTTTTTCTATGTACATGAAAATTCCTTATTTTTGGGCGCTTTGTACACAATATAAGGATTTAGAAATGGCTAGCGTAAAGGATAAAGTGAAAGACAACGGTAAAACAAAAGTAACCGCCTATTCAAAATTTACCAAGGAAACATATCTTTTCTGGTATGAGAAAATGCAGTTGCTGAGAAAGTTCGAAGAAAAGGCAGGTCAATTGTATGGCCAGCAAAAAATAAAAGGATTCTGTCACTTGTACATCGGTCAGGAAGCCTGTGCCTTAGGTGCTGTTTCTGCCTTGAAAAAAGGGGACAAATACATTACCGCTTACCGCGATCACGGTCAACCACTGGCTTTGGGTTCTAGCCCAAATGCGATCATGGCTGAACTGTATGGTAAATCTACCGGCTCTTCTAAAGGTAAAGGAGGCTCTATGCACATCTTCGATAAAGAAGTAGGCTTTGTAGGTGGACATGGTATCGTAGGTGGACAAGTGCCATTGGGTGCAGGTCTTGCCTTCGCGGAAAAATATAAAGGGACGGACAACTTGTGCATTTGCTACATGGGAGACGGTGCGGTGCGTCAAGGTGCATTCCACGAAACGTTGAACATGGCCATGCTGTGGAAAATTCCGGTGATTTTTGTTATTGAAAACAACGGTTACGCCATGGGTACTTCTGTACAAAGATCCTCTAACGTAACAGAACTATACAAACTAGGAGAGTCCTACGATATCCCTTCAGAAGCAGTAGATGCGATGAGAGTGGAAGAAGTACACTTGGCTGTAGAACGCGCTGCGGAGCGTGCAAGAAAAGGTGATGGTCCTACCTTGTTAGAATTCAGAACCTACCGCTACAAAGGGCACTCCATGTCAGATCCTGCGAAGTACCGCACCAAAGAAGAATTGGAAGAGTACAAAGCACAAGATCCAATCGAACAAGTGAGAATCGCTATCTTCGAAAACAAATACGCTACGGAAGCAGATTTGGAAAAAATTGACAAGGCAATTAAAGAAGTGGTAGACGCTTCTGTAAAATTCGCTGAAGAATCTCCTTATCCTGAGGCAACAGAAGCATACAGAGACGTGTATGTAGACCAAAACTATCCATTCATCATCGAGTAATTTATTTTTATTTATAATACAGCAATGGCAGACGTAAAAACAACAGCAGTGGCGGAAGAGAACGTAACATCAATGGATTCAAAGACTCCGGTAGAGAAATATAAAAACCTATTGTTAATTCTTTTGGGTTTAGTAACACTAGGGATCGCAGGATATTTCTATTACCAGTACACGTTGGAAGAATCCAACGAAGAAGCAGCGAATGCTATTTATCCGGCGGTATACTTCTTCGAACAGGATTCATTGGATAAAGCATTAAAAGGCGATGGTAAAGTATTGGGCTTACTCGATATTTCAGAAACGTATTCCGGAACGAAGACCGGAAAACTGGCACACTTCTATACCGGTGTCATCTATTTGAAACAAGGTAAATTCGAAGAGGCTATTTCTCATCTGAACGACTTCTCCTCCAGCGATTATTTGTTGCAAGCAAGAGCGTATTCGTTGATCGGAGATGCAAACTCAGAATTGGAGAAATACGATGAAGCAGCTTCTTATTACAAAAAGGCTGCGGATTACAAGCCAAATGAGCAATTCACACCTGTTTACCTGATGAAGTTGGCATTGGCTTACGAATCATTGAAAGAAAATAAGAAGGCATCTGATACGTACGATATCATCCTTACAAAATATCCTAAGTCTCCTGAACTCAACGATGCCAAGAAGTACAAGGCACGCGTGGATGCCCTGGTGACTGAGTAAACAAAAATTAGCAACAGTCGGAAAGGGATAAAGCTGCAACGTTTTATCCCTTTTTGCTGTCAGACCTATAGTAAGAAATCAACCGATGGCTTCATCAGAAAAAAATTTGAGTACGTATTCCAACGTCAACTTATCGGCATCGCTGGGTACAAAGAAAGTGGCGATTGTCGTATCCGAATGGAACACAGAAATCACAGAAGCCTTATACGAAGGGGCCTATAGCACCCTGATCGAAAAAGGACTTAAGAAAGAAAACATCATTAAGAAATACGTACCGGGCAGTTTTGAACTGAGCATTGGCGCACAAAAAATGGCCGCGTTGAAAGACATTGATGCGGTGATTTGTGTGGGCTGTGTGATCAGAGGAGAGACAAGTCATTTTGATTTCATCTGTCAGGCAGTAGCCACAGGCATTACAGAAGTTTCTTTGAAATACGACAAACCGGTGATCTTCGGCGTGTTGACTACAGAGAATAAACAGCAAGCTTTTGACCGTGCAGGAGGAAAGCATGGCAACAAAGGAGACGAAGCCGGCATTACGGCAGTTAAAATGATCAACTTCTAAGGTTGATCGTTCCATACGTAATAAAAAACATACGATAGATTAATTAACAACACCTATGAAAGTTTTAAAATTTGGCGGTACATCAGTAGGTAAACCTGAAAGAATGCACGCTGTAGCGCAATTGATTTCAGGAGCGGATCAAAAACTGGTCGTCTTATCCGCTGTTTCCGGAACAACCAATGCTTTAGTCGGTATCTCAGACTTATTGACCAAAAAAGATGTTGCCGGTGCCAAACAAGCCATTGAAAAACTCTTCGGTCCATACGATGAGTTCGTAGAGAAATTATATACCAGCGCAGAAGGCAAAACAAAAGGACGTGAAATCATTCGTCAGCATAATGAATTCATTTCTGCCTTCACTAAGGAGGCAGACTTTGGCGATAAGCATACACGTGCTATTTTAGCGGAAGGAGAATTGATTTCTACGCAACTGTTCCATGCTTACTTATTGGAACAAGGTTATAAAGCGGTATTGTTACCGGCGTTAGACTTCATGCGCATTGACGCGGACGACGAACCGATGTTGGCTTATACAGAAGAGAAATTGGGGGCTTTAGTGAAAGCAAACAAAGACGCTCACCTGATCATTACTCAAGGTTATATCTGTTTGAATCCAAAAGATGAAGTAGATAATTTGAAAAGAGGAGGAAGTGATTATACAGCCTCATTAGTAGGTGCAGCCATCCGTGCGGAAGAAATTCAGATCTGGACAGATATCGATGGTATGCACAACAACGATCCTCGAATTGTGAAAAGAACGTTTCCTATTCAGGAGTTGACATTTGACGAAGCAGCGGAGTTGGCTTATTTTGGAGCGAAAATTCTTCACCCCTCAACTATCCTGCCTGCACAGAAGTACAACATTCCGGTGAAATTGTTAAACACCATGCAACCGGAAGCAAAGGGCACTGTTATCGCTAACAAGACAACAGAGAAAGACATCAAGGCCATCGCGGCAAAAGATGCGATCACGGTGATCAAAATCAAATCTACCCGTATGCTTTTAGCACATGGCTTCTTGCGTAAAGTGTTTGAAGTATTTGAAAAATATAAAACATCCATCGACATGATCACTACTTCAGAAGTAGCGGTTTCCTTGACGATTGATAACCCTAAGCACTTAGATGCTATCGTGGCAGAATTGAAAGTGTTCGGTACCGTAGAAGTAGAACACGATCAAACAATCATTTGTATCGTAGGACAGTTCGTGCAAGAGAACAATCAGATTGTGCGCCGCGTGATTGATTCCTTAGGAGAAATTCCGGTACGTATGATTTCATTCGGAGGAAGTAAGAATAATATTTCTTTATTGGTGAAAACGAATTATAAAAATGCTGCCATGGAAGAATTGAACGAAGGTTTGTTCTTTGCGGAAGCGGTAAAGTAATAGTGAAGAGCTAGGAGCGAGGAGGTACGAGATACATGATCATGGATTTCGTACCTCTTCTTTTTCCTAGCTACTAGCTCGTCCCTCCTAGCTATGAAAACCCTCCTCCCCATCTACTTTCTCCTCAAAAACCTCTTTGGCGGCTGTCATCAGGAGATCAAGTACGGTGGCTTTGAGAGAGACCATGAGCACCGTATAGAGCGGGTGGCTAGCCTGGATGCAAGGGTGAAAGAATGTTCGGGCATGGCCTATGATAAAGGGGCACTCTGGACATTGGGTGACAGCGGCACACCACCGGAGTTGTACGGATTGGATAGTAACGGTACTTGCGTTGAAGTAGTGACACACCCCTCATTAAGAAATAAAGATTGGGAAGAATTGGCAGTAGACACCAAGTCGCATCGATTTTTTATAGGTGATATTGGCAACAATTCCAACCAAAGAAAAGACCTTCAAATTTATGTATTGGACAGCAACCGACAGGTTAGCATTTTGCCAGTGACTTATGCCTTACAAGAAGCATTTCCACCGAATAAAAAACTCCGAAACTTCGATTGCGAAGCCATGGTTTATGCGAATGATTCTTTATTCTTATTCAGCAAGAACAGAGGCCTGCCCGTAGTAAACTGGTACACGATGCCTACACGTGCTCAGGGAGAAAGTTTAATGCCCAGGCGGCAGGTTTTTATGAAAGGCATGCTTACCGGAGCCGCCTACCACGAAGCTTCCGGACAATTGGTGCTATTGGCCTATGGAAAGCTGTATTGGTTTAAAGTAGAACAAAACAAAATAACGCAAGCTAAACCATGGCTGATCAAAAAGATTCCTTTTTTCGGGCAAACC
>JAQZBV010000183.1 GCA_029237685.1 Cytophagaceae bacterium
CGTATCGGTTTTCATGACTTTACAGAAAACTATAAAGATCACGTAAACAATGCCAATCGTTACAGAAATTACCTGGATAAAGAGCAAATAAAATAAGTATGATTACCCACGAAATTCAACTTCGCGTGCGTTATGCAGAAACAGATCAAATGGGTTATGTTTATTACGGTAATTATGCCACCTATTTTGAAGTAGCGCGAGTAGAAACATTTCGTCGCATTGGTTTTTCTTATAAAGAAATGGAAGACGTCGGAATCATGATGCCGGTGCTTGAGTATAAAACCAAGTACATCAAACCTGCACGATACGACGATTTGCTGACGATAAAAATAATGATCAAAGATAAACCGGGAATTCGTATTCGTTTTGAATATGAAGTATACAATGAAGCTAAAGTTTTGTTGAATGTTTCGGAAACAACCTTAGTGTTTGTCAATAAGGAAACGGGCAAGCCATCTATGCCTGGCGGTCATTTTCAGCAATTAATGCATCAGTTTTTTGAGTTATGAAAAGAATCAAAACATGGCTTGGGATTAATCAGGGTATTCGTTTGGTGGTAGGGTATCTTTCTACTATTCATTTGACTAAGTATGAAATTTCATTATTGGATTTTTTACAGACCCTGTTTAGAAAGATGGAGAAGGATCATGTCATGGAAATGTCACGAAGCATGGCTTATAGTTTTATACTTTCAATTTTTCCAGCCATTATATTTCTGTTTACACTCATTCCATATATTCCTATTGAACATCTGGACGTTGCTATTCTGCAAAATCTGCAACAGGTATTACCAAGTGGAATCTACGAAGTCGCCAAATCTACCATTTATGATATCGTAGCCCGTCCGCAAACAGGACTCTTATCGTTTGGTTTTTTGTTTACGCTTTACGCTTCGATCAATGGGATTGCAGCGATGATTACCGTTTTTAATAAATGTTATAGAACACATGACAATAGAAGTTTTATAAGAAGGATCGCCATAAGCGTTCAAATTCTCTTTTTGTTGTTATTCTGTGTCGTTGTTTCCATTGCGCTTCAGATTATTGTGGAAATGATTTTCAATGAAATCGCCTTTTACGAGCAGGGTGAAATTATATTTTTATCGATTATTCGTTATTTATTACCTTACTTATTATTTCTAATGAGCTTCTCCCTTATCTATTCTTTAGCTCCAGCCATTACTCATCCCTGGAAATTTTTTTCCCTGGGCTCTTTGATTGCCGCCTTCCTGGCAGTATCCTTTTCAATCCTTTTTATCCTTTATTTTAACAATTTTAGCTCTTATAACAAGGTTTATGGCTCTATTGGAGCTCTCATTGGATTGATGTTATGGATCTATTTTATGTCGCTTATTGTCCTTTTAGGGTTTGAAATTAATGCAACCCTTGAAATCGTATACAAGGGACGTAAATCAAATAACCCTTCTTAAAGCTTTCCACATTACATTGATTTTTCTCCAAGCCTTTAGGGACAATGATCTTTTTGGCATTTCATTTGGTTGTATTCCAGCATAACCAAACACTTACGACTATGTCGCAATCTAGTATAGTTGAATTTCAATGTGTAAAAAAACCTGAGATCACGAGTTTATCAGGTTTTGAGCTAGGTAAAACGTATAAAGGAAGAACCTTTAACGGCCTGTATCAAATATCTGTTGTATGGGGAGGTCATTCACCTTCTTTAATGATTGACAATAAAGAGTTTTCAAAATATTTTGCGGTAGTATCGGCCCCTGCAGAAATAGAAAAAGTGCAGGTAGTAGCGGCATAAACTCCCTGTTTTGTCTGAAAAGATAGAATATTTTCCCCTATAGGGTTTTATAAATAGAAAATACAGTTATCTTTGCAGGGCAATTTAGAGAGATGGCAGAGCGGTCGAATGCGGCGGTCTTGAAAACCGTTGACTGTTACAGGTCCGGGGGTTCGAATCCCTCTCTCTCTGCATCGTAGTGTGAGTTTGAAATGTGAGTGTGTTTTTCTACACTCGCACTCCAACTCACACTTTTTTTATGGGTAATGAAATTTTTAAGAGAAGTCCCATGGTAAAAAGTAATTTTAATTTTCATGATGTATACGAAGTAGTAAAACTTGTTCCTAAAGGAAGAGTAACCAGTTATGGCGCTATTGCAGCTTACCTTGGAATGAAGTCCGGTGCGCGTATGGTAGGCTGGGCGATGAATGCCGTACATGAATTTAAAGATGTTCCAGCTCATCGTGTGTTGAACAGGAATGGATTACTTACAGGTAAAATGCATTTCCCCACACCTACGAAGATGCAGGAGTTGTTGGAGAAAGAAGGGATAAAAATAAAAGACGATCAGGTGCAGGATTTTAATCGAGTATTTTGGGATCCGTCTTTGGAATTGTTGTAGGATCAATCAAACTTTTTTCATCGATAAAATATCCACTGATCCAGAGCCCAACGGCCATTAGCCCTCCATTGATGAGAAGCAGTTCTGCGCTGAATTTATAGCCGGTTGATTTCTGTATAGCTTGCTGGATGACAAACGTCAGCAGTGGTGAAGCGATAGCCAGATAAGGTGTCCACTTATCGTTGATGCTTCGCTTGCATAGAATGCCAAACGAAAAGAGTCCAAGCAAGGGACCATAAGTATAGGCGGCAGCATCAAAGACCGCATAGATGACGGAAGAACTTCCTATTTCGTAAAAGATGACAATTACAAGAAAGAATAAAGCTGAGAATCCTATGTGTGTATAGGTGCGCCATTTTTTTGAAGTCGCTTCGCTTTGACGTTCGATGTGTAAGAAGTCGATGCAGAAAGAAGTGGTAAGCGCGGTAAGCGCAGAGTCAGAGCTGGCAAAGGATGAAGCCATGATGCCAAGCAGGAAAAAGACACCGGCAAGTGTGCCGAATTCGTTGAGAGCAAGCATGGGAAATAAGTAATCGCTTTTATCCGGCAGAGGAATTCCCGTGATGTCTGTGTAAATGTAAAGTAAAGCCCCAAGTGTTAAGAAAAGAAGATTGACAATCAGCAAAACCAGGCAAAACCAAAACATGTTTTTTTGGGCATCGCCAATGTTGCGGCAGGAAAGATTTTTCTGCATCAGGTCTTGATCCAGACCTGTCATGACGAGGGCAAGCAATGCACCGGCCAGCAATTGTTTCCAGAAGTAATTGCCATCCAGGAAATTTTCAAAATGGAACATGGTAGAGTACTTGCTATCGGCAACTTGATTCATCAATCCTGTCAGTGGCATGTGAAGGTGATGGCTTATAGACAAGATGCTGATGATTAAAGCAGCAATTAGAAAAATAGTTTGAAAGCTGTCCGTCCAGATGATTGTTTTTACACCTCCGCGGTATGTATAGAGCCAGATCAGCAGTAACGTAATAGCAACCGTCACACTGAATGGGATGTCCATATCTTTAAAAATGAATACCTGTAATACTGCTGCTGCCATGTAAAGGCGCAGTGCTGAGCCGATCGTACGGGCAAGGAGGAAAAATCCGGAGCCGGTTTTATAGGACCATCTGCCGAAGCGCTGGTCCAGGTAAGTATAAATAGAAACAAGATTCAATCGATAATATAAGGGCATCAATACGGTTGCAATGATAAAATAACCGATCATGTGTCCAAGGATGATCTGGTAATAAGAAAATCCCTTTACACCTACAGCGCCGGGTACTGAAATGAAAGTCAGGCCGGAAAGAGAGGTGCCAATCATTCCGAAAGCCACTAAAAACCATGGGGATTCTTTCTTTCCTGTAAAAAATGACTCAGAATCAGCGTTTTTAGAGGTATACCAGGAAATAATCAACAGGGCAGAAAAATAAAGCCCTATTACTGTAAGTATCAATGGTAAAGACATAACTATTGTTATTTTTATCAAAAATCATTAATTTTTACTAAATTTACTAACCACATTCAGTTATATATAGCGCCTATGTATTTTAACTCAAAACCTTTGACTTGGCAGGAAGAAGACATTGCCATACTTGAACAACCGCAAGAAGAAGAAAAGAGAAGTTTGGTCGTATATAACGATGAGGTCAACACGTTTGATCATGTGATTGATACATTGATCAAGGTATGTCGTCACAGTCCGGAGCAAGCGGAGCAATGCACATTGATCGTTCATTATAAAGGTAAGTGTGCAGTAAAGGCGGGATCAGTAGAAGAGTTGACACCCATGAGACAAGCCATTTGCGATAGAGGTATTTCAGCAGAAATTATCTAAGGCTTTAGTTCGTTTATGAAC
>JAQZBV010000086.1 GCA_029237685.1 Cytophagaceae bacterium
ATTTTTTTAGCAAGTATAACAGTGGAGTGGGTGTGTTCTTTCTAAGCGACTGGGCGGGAAAAAGCACCATTTCTACAAAAGAAATTCACCTTCAATACTCTTACGATCTCCCAGTTTCTGAAAAATATTCTGTCAGAGCAGGCTTGCAAGCTGGAGGTGTACAACGTAACATCAATTACAATGGTCTTACATTCCCGACACAGTGGAATAGCAGTGGTTATAAAGGGGATTCTTCTTTTTCTCCTGCAAATAATTTATACTATGCCGATTTAGGAGCTGGGGCTTTGTTCTATGGAGAAAGAATATGGGCAGGATTAAGCGCGCATCACCTGAATACACCGAATCAGTCTTTTACAGGAGATGTGGCGAGATTACCGATGCAAATTGCATTTACAGGGGGCTATAAAATTCCTATCAATACTTCTTCGCATCATATGGCTTATATGCACGATGCCCCTGACATCAGCTTAACACCTACATTTCATTACAAAGCTCAAGGTAAGTCTGATCAGTTGGACCTTGGATTATATGGTCAATACAATGTATTGCTTGCAGGAGTTTGGTATAGAGGGATTCCAATCAAAAACTATGATCCCAAATTCCCCAATAATGAATCGATTGTATTGTTGTTAGGGTGGAAGTATCAGGACATTTCTATCAGTTACAGTTATGACATCACGGTTTCAAAATTGAACCAGGCCAGACCTGGGGGGGCTCATGAGTTAAATATTACGTATATTTATTCTAAGCATAAAAAACAACACAAGCCCATGAAGCGACTTCCTTGTCCTTCATTCTACAAACATTAAAAGTACCCCGCTATCCCACTCAGCAGTTTTTTTCTATCATCAGTCAATTGAATAGGGTGGTTAACTATTGACTATCAGCACCCTAAGATAGATCTTGTGGTGAGAAAATCGTTTGCCACCCTGAAGAGTGAATTTTATACTGAAGTGAAACGGTAGTTCTTTGATGAAATTTTTTGAATCACAGAATAGAAGAAATTACAACGAAACGATCTAAACTGGGAAATTAACTTTCCATAGCCAAATATTTAATCAAGTATAAGCTTTTCTGAATATTCTTCAAAATAGCTTTTTTTTGCACTGAAGGCACTTTTTGACTATTCCAATGTTAAGTTTTTCATTCGAGACTAAAATAAGTTGGATTCTATGTTACCAAATTGTTAACTATTCGTTAAATTAATATTAACAATAAGATTTCACCCTTAAACAGATATCACCATGGAAAAATTACTTAAAAGTACTTTACTGGTAATCTTGATGAGTGTATCAGGATTAGCTATGGCTGATGAAGGAGAAACATGCAAATGTGCAAATTCTAAATCGGTAGCGTTGCAGTTGAACAGAAAGATGGAACAGGCATCTGCGGCTCATGGGATTCCAAACGGAACTGTCATGCTGAGGTATACGATAGATGAGAACAATCAGGTTCACATTGCGGAAATACAATCTAATAATGATTTATTAAAGTCAATAGTCAGTACCAACCTGGAAGGACAAACGATCAAAATGAAAGGAGAGCGTTGTACAGAAGGTTATGTGCGTATGAATTTTGTGGATACAGGAAATGAAACGAAGGCTTACGTAATTTACTAAGACCGAATTATAAGAAAAAAAGCTCTGACCTTGAATAGTCAGAGCTTTTTTTATTTAGAGGCTTTGAATCTTAACGCATTCCACAAATAATTCTTTTTCAATATAGAAGAAGCAGCCAATACGCCTGAAAAAAGTGCTCCTCCAACACCTACGGTCACCAGGTCCTGTCCGGTTAAATATAAATTTTTAATGTGTGTGTGTACCCTCAGCTCTCTTATCCTGAAACGAGCGGGAGTATGTTCTAAACCATAGATTTCTCCTGTAGGATGGCTACTGAAGTGTTTCGTAGATAGAGGCGTTGAAATTTCACTGATTACTACATGACCTTTAATTTGAGGAACTACACTGTAGAGCTTTTCTAACAGACGAACTTCCAAACGCTTTTTAAAGGCCTCATAGTCTTCGCCACGCTTTTGCCAACGCGTATCCTCCCACTGCTTAACCCAATCGTAAGAAGCCGCGCAGATGACTTGTATGGTGGCCTTACCTGGCTTATCCTTTGCCCACAGTGGATCTTTAGCAGAAGGAAAGGAGATATAGGCTAAAGGTGGTTCTGATTCCGGTTCATTGATGAATGCTTTGAATCCTTTATCAAACTCGTAACTGTTGTACAGCCAAATGTTGTGTTTAGGCAAGTTTAACTCTTCGTCTGATTTGTTCAATCCTACATACAAACAAATATGGGCAACGGATGCTTTCGTCTCTTGTAGTTTTTGACTGAGAACAGGAGGAAGTTTTTCTGTAGATGGAAGGAGTTTTTTGAAGGTATTGCTGGCTCCTGCATCGCTGACGATGGCTCTTGCAAATAATTCATCGCCATTTTTTAACCGAACACCAATCGCTTTCCCTTTTTTAATGATGATTTCTGATACTTCTGCTTTTAAAGCCAACTCACCACCATTCTTCTTCAAACTTTTAATAATAGTTTTATGTATTTCTGCAGAACCTCCCACAGGATAATTACCTCCATCCATGTAGTGTTCCGCAATCATGGCTTGCATAGCAAAACTGCTTTGTTGCGGAGGTAAACCGTAATTGCCACATTGCGCGCATAAAGCCGAAATCAATTTCTGATTTGACGTCAATTTACTTAATGCTTCATAAGTGGTTTGATCTGAAAACTTGTTGAACTTACGTCTTAGAAAAAAACCAAACCAATTGCTGACAAAAGGTGGCATACTGCGTTCTCCGAAGAACATGGCCGTTGCGGTACCCATAGTACCCACCAGGGTATAATACTTCCGAATGGCTTCTTCTTCTTGCGGAAAATGACGAACGAATTCCTTGATTTGGTTTTCAATACCACATACAAAAGAATACTCGTCATTTTCTATAATGGCCTTATCATATACTTCGCCCATGGATGTCCAACGCAATTGACCATCAGTGACGTAGTCAAATACTTTTCTCATCATCGCGGTTTCTTTATTCATTTGACCGACGTAGTGCACGCCCACATCCCAGACAAAATCTTTGCGCTTAAAAGTATGCGTGAAACCGCCCGGTTCGTAATGTTTCTCCAATACCAACACTCTCTTTTTACTCTTTGCAAAAAGTGCGGCCGTAGTAATACCTCCAAGTCCGGAGCCTATGACAATGGCATCGTACGTCTTTTCTTTTAATCGCGGGTGGTATAGGTCTTCCATAAATTATCAACTTAAACAGCGAGAGCTGTCATAAATTTTGCTTTGTTTATTAATCAAATCCAATGGTTTCATAATACCATCGATCGGAAACTTGTTTCCTGGAGTATGATGCGCCTATAAATTCCGCGTTACCAAAATTTCTAGGAGTTAAAGAAAAATCATACACAATATACCTTTGAGGATCCAGAAGAGTACCATCATTGATTTCAAAATAGATTAAGCTATCAGCTCCCATGTAATCTGTATTGTTCTTCTTGTATTGAATTCTAATACCTCTCATCCCTAGATTTACTGTGAGTTCTAAAACATTACCAGCTAACGAATCGGCCTGACTTGTTAAAGATTCTTGAGCTATGCTTAGCAATTCCTCTTCATTCTCCTTAATAAAATGTTCATCGATTTTCGAAGAACAACTAACTAGGAAAAGAAAAGAGTAGAAGCCTAAAAGTTGTTTCATTTGATGTTCCTAACAAATTAAAGTGGGTATTGTTTAAAGAAATCCCAAAATGCAAGATCAACAAGATAAAGCGAAGAAGATCGACTGTTTTTGTTTGAATAAGCCTATTCTGAACCTTTAAAAATATGGAAAAATCATTTGTTAAACAAAAAAACAAGCCTTCGAAGACAAGGAGAAGCCAAGCCTTTTGACTTCTCCTGTTTAACCTACCGAAATAGCATGTATTCGATATTGAAGTAATACATACTATTGGTCATCCTCTCCATGTTTCCTCCTACATTCATACGATAAGCCAGCTCTGTCGTAAAACGCGAAGCCATGATAAACTGAATTCCCAATCCCAGATCATGGTTGATGGCATGCGAAACCGGAGCATCTATGTCGTATGTCAAACCTAAATTTTGTTGACCTAAGTATTCTGCATACATATTGATATTGATCTGCTTGTAGTTTTTATACTCCAGAGGGAAAGTCAAGAGACCTGAAGAAACTTGCCATTGTAGAACTTCTCCATTAGAAGTATTCCATTCTTGCAATGGTTTGAGGTAATTGATTTTTCCGGATAAGGCGAGTTTATGAATCAGCTGTGTATAGATGATTCCTACAGAAGCCATAGATGTATTCCCATCTTCAATCATCCATTGCATAGGAAGAGGGTGGAAAGAATAAATAAGTTTACCGGTCAAGGCTAATCGCTTATGCCGATGAAGCTCATCCTGACTAAACACTCGATACTTTCCGCTGATTCCTACCGCATCCCAGCCGCCACCTGGCAAGGCCCAATTAGAATAGTATCCATCTATATGCCCCATCAGATTCTTTGCTAAGCCATAACCTAACTCCGGATTTAATTTATAATAATAGCCAGAGCGATCCGCATAATGACGACTGTTCATCCTGAACATGATGGCATTCTTAGGCATTGTACTTGCCGGTTCAGAAAAGATGAACAGTTCTTGTGCATACCCTAAGGAGGATATACACAAGAAGAGTACTGTGATCCAACGCATCGCTTAGAAGCTTAAATGATAGACCTGTTTAGACTCTTTATTCGCGTCTTGTGTACAACAAGCAGAGGTCATACCGCTTTCATAGCAATGATGCTGACTGAGATCCTTTCTTAAGCGATTGTATTCCTTTTGCGAAATGAATTTTTTGTCTTTGATTTCGGCTATCCAGCTTTCTTTTGAAGCGGGTGTTTTTAATACATGAAAGTAAAAGTTGCCATAAGACACATGTTCATCTTTAACCAATGCAATATCCATGGGTTGAAAGAATATGCGTAACGCCCCCACTGAAAAGCCGGCATCTTCTACTTGTTTTCTTAAACCAGAGGGGTCTATATATGCTCCCGGCTTAATGGTCAACGTATAGACAGAGCTATTCAGCTGCGTCTTGATGCTATCGACAAAGGATACTTTCTGCAGTGCTTTGTACACCGATAAGTTACACATCGAACAAGTCAGGCCGTTAACTTGAAGTTCTGCTTTTTGCACCGTTAGTGCAGAAGTTGTTTGTTGTGCTTTCAATCCTGTATGAAAGCTTAGGAATGAGATTAGAATAAGGAATAACGTTTTCATATCAATACTTTTTAGTTTAAAATAGAATACATACCTCAACATCCATGACCAGATAGGGCAAAGTGTTGGTTGAGAAAAGAAAACGGATGTATTAAATGGTAAACAAACAGAGGCGCGATTGGGCATCGGTGCTGCTGTCAAAAAAAGAAAAGTTTGAATAATGTCCTTTAGTTGCAACTGAATAATCCGCACTATTATCTAAAGGAATAAAATAGGGGATAACTACAACAAAAGAAGGAATGTATTGAATCGTGAACGAAGCTTTCTGAAATTGAAAATCATCGTATTGGAAAAGAGTGGTTTGCTCAGAGCAGCATGATTTGTCAACCGGAAGACCAGTGGCACATGAGCCGCAGCCCTTGTGTTTGTTCGCTTTAATGGAGATTGCCTGAATCTGACCCGCGCAATAGTGTAAAGTACCCGACACGCCTAAGCTTGCGATACAGAAAACTACAGTGAGGACTATGATCTTGACTTTCTTCATGCTATGCTAATGAAACCTAAGTTACTAAAAAAAAGTTCAGTGTGTTGTCCCACTGAACTTTTTATCCATCCATGAGGGAGAGATTATTTATCTTTTCTCATGAAAATTTTAGTAATCATGCCTGTTTTATCACCCAAACCAGAACCGATGTGAGTAATGGAGTATCCTTTAGCAACCAGTTCATTCACCTTGTTTACGATGATTTGACCGTTATCGTCATGGTTATGAGCATCCATTGTTTTAAATGGAACGTATTCACTGGTATTGTCAGCATAGTGAATATGAAGACCTGGATCCTGATAACCTGGAACCTCGTAAACATCGATCAAGATATATGTGCCCAAATCGTTAGCCTTAGACTCCGTATTTTTGAAGGATGATAAATTAAAAAGTACCGCTAAAAGAGCTACTGTCAGGAAAGAAAAGGCGAAAAACTTTTTCATGTTATATTAGGTTAAACGTTAATTTAGGTCAAAAGCTAGTTATTTTAAATCAATATTTCAAATAATAAACAGGGCACTTATCCGTCTTTTTTATAGATTTGTCCAATGGAGTTTGGGAATCCTTTAGCACTTTGGGGTTTACTGGGGCTTAGTCTACCGGTAATTATACATTTGGTGAGCCTACAGAAGGCTAAAAAAATCTATTTTTCGAGTACAGAATTTCTTCGTCAGCTTACAGTAGAAAGCAGTTCTAAGAGAAAGCTTAAAGAATGGTTAATTTTAGCTTCCAGGGTATTGGCCTTGCTTTTTATGGTATTGGCTTTTTCTATGCCTTATCGGAAAGACCAGAGTCATTGGAATACCGAGCAGGAAGGATTAGCCTTTCAGGTCTATGTGGACAATTCGTACAGCATGGAGAGAAATCCTGGACAAGGTACACTCCTTGATCAATCCTTATTGCATGTACAATCTTTGCTGAAGTCTGGAAGTCCCAGTACAAGGTATCAGTTTTTGGACAATGACTTCAGATCTGGAGATCTCCAATCTATGTCCGCGCAGGTACTCAGCAGACGTACCACCGAGGAAAAGTTTTCTGTACGATCCAGAACGCTAAAAGAGATCGCCAACCGATTTGCTACTGCCGATCAATTAGGCAAGCGCAATAAACATTGCTTTATATTTTCTGATTTTCAAAAAAGCACCTTAGGCAATTTTCCGGTGGCCTTTGATTCTACCAGCAATTATTACCTCATTCCCGTTCAGAATACAGCGCGCTCTAACGTATACATCGATTCTATCTGGTTTGACAGACCCGTGGTAAAGAAAGGCGATCGCCTAAAAGTTTTTTATAAAGCTTTTAACAGTGGAGAAGAAGAAGTCAAAGAACAGCTTTTTAAATTATTCATCAATCAAAAACAATCCGCTATCTCTTATGTTGACCTTCCCATAAAAGCGGGAGCTGTCGGTTCCTTTGAATACATCGTTTCCGAGAGTGGAGAACTAAAAGGAGCGATCACATTGGAAGACGGAGATCTCTCCTTTGATAATTCTTTTTACTTTACATTGAATGCCAGCGCAGCCATCAAAGTAGCCTCCATATCCGATCAAATAAATCCTCCGCAGAATCTTATCTTTTCAGAAGAAGACGACTTCTCATTCTATGCCAGCAACGGCCAGCAATTGAATTATACCACCTTGGATGAAGCTGACTTTATTTTGATTGAAGGTTGGGAGCAACTTCCTCAAGGTGTCATCAAACGTATTCCCATCTGGCTCAACGCAGGCAAAAGTATCCTCTTTGTACCGGGAGTAAAAGACCGCAGCATCCCTACTGAACTTGCACAGGCTCTCGTGGTTTCTAATTTACCGTTTAAAAAGACAGACACGACCGGCCGGGCTTCGCAAGGGAGCATAGAATTTCCGGATGTGAACAACCCTTTTTTTGCTGACTTCTTTGAGGAGAAAAGTAATAAGGTGACGATGCCCGTGGCTTTGCCTACTTTACCGGTGGTGCCGGGTTATACTCCTTTGCTTTCTACTCATGGCGGGGAAGCAGCCGTCAGTCGATCTTCTTCAGGTAGTGCTTATAAGGGCGTTTCTTATTTTATTCATTTTCCACTGAGCAAAGAAAATAGTAACCTGGCGCAGCATTCTTTCTTTGTTCCCTTGTTACTCAAAATGGCACTGTTAAGTAAAGAAAATGCGGAGAAGCTGTACTTTAGACAGAGCGATGAAATTATACAACTATCTATAAACCAAGAAAAAAATAAGGATTTAATTGAAATTAGAGACGAGAAAGGAACATTAATTATTCCTTCTCAACGCCTTAACGGTACTCTTTTGACCTTTGATTTACCGGAGCAAATCTCTCAACCTGGATTTTATGAATTGGTTTATAAAAATAATACACTAAGAACTTTTGCTCTAAATACCTCTAAAACGGAGTCCAAAACAGACTTCTATGGATCCGAAGAGCTGAGGTCTAGCTTAAAAGGTATTCCCAATGTGAAAGTACTCGATAATATTTCAGAGATTGCTTTTGAAGAGCAATTGAAGGAATTGACAAAAGGTGTTCCTCTTTGGAAATATTGCTTATTTTTGTCGTTGTTATTCTTCTTCGTTGAAATTGTTTTGATTCGCTGGTTTAAATAAATAATGAACAACATACTCATTAAGCAGGCAGAAATTATTCACCCTCATTCCGAATGGAACGGGAAGCGAGTAAATCTATTGGTACACGACGGTATCATTCAAAAAATTGGAGACAAAAACTTTGAGGCTTCTCAAGTCATAGAAGGGGAAGACCTTAAAGTAAGCATAGGCTGGTGTGACTTGCGTTCGTTCTCCGGTGATCCGGGCTTTGAGTCCAAAGAGAACATGAGCTCTTTCGCTGCTGCTGCTGCTATGGGAGGTTATACTGCAGTGGCCTGCATGCCAAACACACATCCTAGTCTGGACAATAAAGAAAGCATCATGTATGTGTTGGGAACAGCACGTAATTTTCTTACTAAGATATTACCGGTTGGTTCGCTGACAGCTAAAAATAAAGGAGAAGAGTTAACTGAAATACTAGACATGCATCATGCCGGTGCTGTCGCTTTTTCTGATGGCAACATGCCGGTCTGGCACTCCGATGTGATGTTGAGAGGTCTTCTGTACCTTAAGCCTATCAACGGTTTACTCATGGTACATGCCGAAGATAAATACCTGACTGTACAAGGTCAGATGAATGAAAGTAAAACAAGTACGACACTAGGCTTAAAGGGGATTCCTAAACTAGCGGAAGAAGTTATGATCCAACGGGATCTCAGTATTTTAGAATACACGGGTGGTAGAATTCACTTTAGTCATGTGTCAAGTCCGAGATCATTAGACATGATCAAAGAGGCGAAGAAAAAAGGATTGTCTGTAAGCTGCGACATTGCTGCTTATCAATTGATCTTGGATGAAAGCTACATGACTACGTTTGATACGTTCTATAAAGTAAATCCTCCGCTTAGAAGTAAAAAAGATATCGATACGTTTTGGAAATACCTGGCGGATGGCACGATCGATGCTATTGTGAGCGATCATCAGCCGCAAGATACAGAATGCAAAAACTTAGAATTTGATTTGGCTGACTTTGGTATTTCAAACATCGAAACGGCCTTTGCCTCTGTTCATACCGCCAATCAAAAATTAAGTCTCTCAGAATTGATCGATAAGTTTGCTTTGCAGCCTCGCAGAATATTGAACCTCTCTATACCTGAAATCAAAGTAGGAGCCTTAGCGGATCTGACAGTCTTTGATGCAGCGGAAACATGGACACCGGTTGCCAAAGAACTGAAGTCAAAATCGAAGAATAATCCATTCATAGGAAAAGCATTGAAAGGCAAAGTAAAAGCCGTGTTCAATGCTTCTCAACACCAATTGTTTTAATCATGAATACAGTGCCTCAAATTTCTGTTGTCATTCCACTTTACAACGAAGAAGAATCTCTGCGTGAGTTAGAGGCTTGGATCCGCAGCGTCATGCAAGCCCATGCATATACCTATGAGATCCTCTTAGTAGATGATGGGAGTAAAGATACATCCTGGCAGGTCGTGGAAGAATTATCTCGGTTGAATCCCTATGTAAAAGGTATTCGTTTCAGAAGAAATTACGGAAAATCGGCTGCTCTTCATATGGGATTCAGTCACTGTAAAGGTGAGGTGGTGATTACCATGGATGCAGACATGCAGGATAGTCCGGACGAAATTCCTGGTTTGTATAAAATGATCAAGGAAGAAGGTTATGATTTGGTATCGGGCTGGAAAAAGAAACGTCACGATCCATTGAGTAAAACCATTCCGACAAAATTATTCAACGGCATGACGCGTATGTTGTCAGGCATCAAATTGAATGATTTCAATTGTGGATTGAAAGCCTACAAAAGTGATGTAGTCAAAACGATCGAAGTGTACGGAGAAATGCACCGTTACATTCCTGTCATCGCGAAGTGGACAGGCTTCTCTAAAATAGGAGAGAAGGTTGTTGTTCATCGCCCACGTAAGTATGGAGTTACAAAATTCGGATTGGAGCGATTCATCTATGGCTTCCTGGATTTATTGTCGATTACTTTTGTTTCAAAATTCAGCAAGCGACCGATGCACTTCTTTGGTGCATTAGGAACCTTGTTTTTCCTCGGCGGATTCGGCATTGCAGCCTATCTGATTTCTATGAAACTTTATTATATAGCAAACGGTATTGTGCATAGAGATGTAGTAAATAATACGTGGTTCTACTTAGGCCTTGCCTTCGGAGTGATCGGAGTACAGCTGTTCATGGCCGGTTTCCTGGGCGAGATGGTTACTATGAATTCACCGAAGAAAAATGACTATACGGTTTCGGATACGTTAGGAATAAATTAGTTGTTAGTTGTTAGTTGTTAGTTGTTAGTTATAAAAAAGAAAAGACCTGGATTTTAATTATCCAGGTCTTTTCTTTTATAAGTAAGTTCCGTTTATGCGAACTAACAACTAGTTTACCTTCTATTCATATTTCCACCCGCCGGTTTGCCGCCGATTTTGTATAAAGTGTAGGCTTGATTTTTTGAAGCATAAAATCCAAACAAATACGTTTTGTCTTGCTTCCAGACAGCAGGAGCGACATTGTTTAAAGGATCTCTGTAATATAAATCTAAGGCTTCATCCAGCGCAGGTACATCTTCGGGAAGAGCTTTGGATAATTTATTGGATGCCTCGTCAAGGGTCCAGTAGGTATATACCCAAATTTCTTTTTTGAATTTCAATAACGCATTTTGATCCGTGCTGTAAGAAGGAAGGTGTAAATCAGGATAGTTTCTTTCCATCACCATATTGACAGAGAGACCACCTTTTTGATCGCTATCACTATTTTCAAGTACAGGATCAGAGATGTTGTTTTTGTTTGTTAAACCAGCTACCAACAATAGTTTTCCATTACTGCTTTCTAATAATCCAAGTCCTGCAAGATCAGACCGGTTGAATGATTTCACAAGGTCCGCTGTAGTAGCTGCCTTACGTTCTCTATTGTATCCGATGCGATTAGAGTAAGAACTTTCAATGTAAAAATCAGGTTCGTTTGGCGTTTGATCCATTGTTTCCAGCGTGTTGAGGTCCGTAGATTTAATCCCTAATCCTCGTGCAGAAATCGTCAATTGATACAAATGGTTGTTATACAAAATTGATTTGAAGACGCTTTTCTTCTCTGTCGCTTGTTCTGTCTTAACCACGATGATCTTAGGGTTTTCATCCAATGCTTTTAACACGCGTGTTTCTCCTTCGGATGCATCGTAAGTCAAGATCAGATTGTCGATGTCGTGATAAGCCTTTATGGGTTGACCTGTTTGTGTAAAGTGTGCCGGCGCATTCAAAGGCAATGCTGCAATTTGTTCAATCGCTTTTCCCGTGCTAATAGAAAGTGTTTTATACACATCGGCTTCCTGCGTTTTTACTTTGATGACTTTGGGGTCTGTCAATGCGGTGTATTTATATACTGTTAATTCGTTCTTAGCGTCACCAGAGGAAGTGACTACATAAAGGTAACCGGCACCAGCTCCAATAAACAGGATAGGATCTTTATCGCTTGGCAAAGGGAATGGCGTATACGTTATTTTTTTTGCGGCAACATCAGCTTGTAGTACACTGATTTTTTTATTTCCTTGAACAAGGTAACACAAAAAGCTCCCTCCAAGTGTTCCTACACCTGCACGTTTCAAGCTGCTGTAATTCAATGGCATGTTTTGCTTTAAATCTTCAACTGGTGTTCCGTTCTCATCCAGCTTTACAAAGTGTACCACACTGTTGTCTGAAAGGAAGACACCTGTTTCCTGATTTTCATCCGTTACAAATACCGCTTCTCTATCGTCGTACTCAGCCTTGTCTATGGCAATCGGAAAAGAAGAAAAAGTTTGTTGCGCAAACAGTAAGGTGCAGCTGCTTAAGAAGAGTAGTGAGGAGTATACTAATTTCATCATGACCTATTTTTTACTTTTATCTTTTTTCTTGTCTTTCTTTTTCTTCTTGTCTTTCTTTGATTTCTCAGGTTGAATACCCATCGCTCTGCGCATTTCCTTGCCATACGAAACTAATATTTCAGAACCAGGCTTTATTTTGCGAATCGCTACAATGTGTATTTTGCCTTTGTCTTCTTCGTACTGCACATTTTTCTTGTGTTCAGAACCATACGAATCACACACATAACGACCCAAACCGGAAGATGTTTTACGCGCATCAATGACTTTTTTAGTGCCTAATGTCATGCCGTATTCACCGTAACCGCTATTCTCATAACGTTCGTTGTACTGCTTGGTTGTAATGACTTCACCGGCATATTCCACCACCGTGTCACCTTTTTTATATTTTCGATCTGTAAATAAACCCAATCCTGCATTAGGAACAGTAGACTGAGCGATCCAGAATCCTAATTCACTGCGTGTATGTTCTTCACAGTAGGGATGGGTTACGACGGTGATGTGCTTGCAACGTTGCCCTTTGTCATTCTTGTAAGCACAACGGGCTTTTACTTTGATGGTGTGGTTTAACTCGGCCATGAATTAGTCTGTGATTTGGATTAAAAAGTAATTTTTCTTTCCCTTCTGTACAAGAAGGTATTTGTCTTGTAATAATTGAAATTCATTAGAAGCCTGATCAGGGGCTGATACCTTGGTCTTATTGATGCTCACACCACCACCTTGTATCATTTTTCTAGCTTCGCTTTTCGAAGGAAATATATTTAACTCTGACAACGTTGATAATAGTTCGAGTACAACTGGATTAGACTGCCAATGATTTTTTGCAATACTGATTTGTGGCACTCCTTCAAATACGGATAAAAGAGTTGGTTCATCTATTTCCCGTAAGATCTCAACAGAAGCCTGGCCAAATAAAACTTCAGAAGCCTTGATGGCATTTTCGTAATCTTTTTCAGAATGAACGCGAATCGTAATGTCTTTCGCTAAAGATTTTTGAATCAATCGCTCATGTGGCGCTTGAGCATGTTGTGCTTCTATCGTTTCAATTTCTTGTTTTGAAAGCAGCGTAAAAATTCTAATCCATTTCGCAGCATCTTCATCAGAAGCATTTAGCCAAAACTGGTAGAATTTATAGGGCGAAGTCAATTTCGCATCCAGCCAGATATTACCGCCTTCAGACTTACCGAATTTAGTACCATCCGCTTTCGTGATCAAAGGACAAGTCATGGCAAAAGCTTCCGCCTTTTCTTCTGACATGCGGCGAATCAACTCCGTTCCTGCAGTGATATTTCCCCACTGATCAGAACCTCCCATTTGCAGGCGGCAGTTTTTTTCTTTGTACAAATGGTAATAATCATAACCCTGGATCAATTGGTAGGAAAATTCCGTATACGAAATACCTGTTTCCAATCTCTTCTTGACAGAATCCTTGGCCATCATGTAGTTTACAGTCAAGTGCTTTCCTGCTTCACGCAAGAACTGCAGAAAGCCCATGCCTTTGAACCAATCGTAGTTGTTGACTAATTCAGCAGCATTATCTTTGGCATTAAAATCGAGAAATTTAGACAATTGATTTTTGATGCATTCCTGATTGTGTCTTAAAGTTTCTTCCGATAAGAATTTACGCTCTTCTGATTTGCCGGATGGATCACCGATCATACCCGTAGCGCCACCCACCAAAGCAACCGGTTTATGACCGCACTGCTGAAAGTGCACCAAGAGCATGATGGTTACTAGATTTCCTATAGTCAATGAAGAAGCCGTAGGATCAAAACCTACATAACCAGCAGTGATTTCTTTTTTTAATTGTTCTTCCGTCCCTGGCATGATGTCATGTATCATGCCTCTCCATTTCAGTTCTTCAACAAAATTTTTCATGCGGTGTAAGCCAGGAGGCTCATTCAAAAAGGGTTGTTAAGGCAGTAAATATAACAATTGTTAGTTCCTTATTTAGGAAAATAGCGTTAAAAATCCAGCTATTTTTTATCTTGCAACCACATTTAACCAAGATTATCCATTAGAACATTGATGATTCAATTGTCCTCTGCTATTTCTATCAAACGAATGATTGGAATGATTCATAGGATACTTATGGCTTACAAAATAATTTAGATTTAATCCTGATCATTTATGCCTGTTATAGAATCCGATAAGTTGCTGGCTGACATACAAGCGTCTAAATTTGCTCCCGTCTATTTCCTTCATGGAGAAGAAGAGTACTACATAGACCTTGTGGCATCGGCTATAGAGCATGGAGCCTTGCAACCGAGTGAAAAGGATTTCAACCAACATATCCTTTTTGGTAAAGACCATAGCATGGCTTCGATCTTACAGACGGCCCGGAAATTTCCCATGTTTGCAGAACGCCAATTGGTCATTGTCAAAGAAGCACAAGAACTGAAAGACCTCACTAAAGAAGTAGGTGAGAAGCTGATGTTGAACTATTTAGACTCTCCATTGCCTTCTACCATATTGGTATTTTGCCATAAAAATAAATCCTTAGACAAGCGCAAGGCGCTTTATAAAGCTTTAGATAAAAAAGCATTATTGCTCAACTCCGCACCGATCGCAGACTACAAACTGGGTAAATGGGTTCAAACAGAAATAGAGCGGGAAGGTTATAAAGTAAAACCAGAGGTTGCCCAGCTGATGGCCGAGTTCATAGGCAATGACTTACACCGCATCGTCAATGAACTAAAGAAAATCAAAGAAAACCTGCCAAAAAAAGGAGAGACGATCACCGAAGAGCTCGTTGAAAAATATGTAGGCGTAAGCAGGGAATACAATGTCTTTGAGTTGAACAAAGCGATTGGTTTTAAGGATGCAGAAAAGACCTATCGCATCGTTAATTATTTCGACTCCAATTCTAAAAATCATCCTTTGGTGGTAACGGTTGGGAGTTTGTTTAACTATTTTGTAAAAGTGATCAAAACCCACGCCAATAGGGACAAAGGGGAGGGGCAATTGGCTGCGGTGCTGGGCGTAAATCCTTTTTTTGTAAAAGAATATACGGCCGCCGCTAAAATGTATCCTTATCCCAAATGTGTACGCATCATTGAATACATCCGACAAACCGATTTAGCCAGCAAAGGCATTGGTTCTCCAAGTGTCAACGACGGTTACATACTCAAAGAGCTTGTGCATAAAATCTTTCATGCATAGAGCGGCAAGCCTCATTTTTTTGTTACATTTGGTTCATTAGTTTTTGGCAAAATATACTTTGCCAAAAAACAGTACGTTACTATTCGAACGACATTAGACCATTCCTCGCATGAATAAGATCATTCATATCCTGCTGGTATTTCTTTTGATGCTGAGCTCAGCGTTTTCTCATGCTCAGCAAACCATAAGACAAAGAGACCCGGCACAAAAATATCAGATCGGTCAAGAGTTATTTTTGAAATCACTTTACGGTGGAGCAAGAGAGCAATTTGAGGCTTTCATTCAGGAATCACCTAACCATCTTTTGGCTTCCAATGCAGAATACTATGTAGGTCTATGTGCATTGTACCAAGGACAACCCG
>JAQZBV010000184.1 GCA_029237685.1 Cytophagaceae bacterium
GGCGCGGGAGCCGTCGTTACTAAAGATGTACCTGATTATGCTTTAGTATATGGCAATCCCTCTACCCATAAAGGATGGATGAGTGAATATGGGCATAAACTAAGTTTTAAAAATAACGAGGCTGTATGTCCCGAAAGCGGCGACCGCTACACCATTGAAAACAATATTGTAAAAAAAATATGAGTACAAAGATAAACTTTGCAGTTGTAGGGTGTGGCCACATTGGCAAAAGGCATGCGTCTATGATACAAAACAATGAGCATTGTGAACTGACTGCTCTATGTGATATTAAGCCTGCCAGTGCTCTAGGACTCGAAGAATATTCTTCCGTGCCTTTTTTCTCTTCCTTGGAAGAAATGTTAGCAAGCAGCACGCCGATCGATGTGGTATGTATTTGCAGTCCCAATGGTGTACATGCCTCTCAGGCTGCTTTAGCACTGGACCACAAGAAACATGTCGTGTGTGAAAAGCCCATGGGGCTTACCAAAGCCGAATGTGAAAATGTTATTTACAAAGCATTGCAGGTTTCTAAGCAGGTATTTTGTGTCATGCAAAATCGCTATTCTCCTCCTTCCATTTGGCTCAAAGAAGTGATCTCTCAAAAATTATTGGGAGAAATTTACATGGTACAAATCAACTGCTACTGGAACAGAGATAAACGCTATTATAAAAAAGACAGCTGGAAAGGTAGAAAAGACTTAGATGGAGGAACATTGTTTACTCAGTTTTCTCACTTTGTAGACATTATGTATTGGTTGTTTGGTGACATTACAAACATCAAAGCGACACTTAGAGATTTCAATCATACAGACCTTACTGAATTTGAAGATTCAGGTATCGTAACCTTTGATTTTATCAATGGCGGTTTAGGCAATATCAATTATTCCACATCGATCTATGATAAAAACTTAGAAAGTTCCCTGACCATCATTGCTGAAAATGGAAGCATCAAAGTAGGCGGACAATACATGAACGAAGTGGAGTATTGTCACATCAAAGATTACACGATGCCAGAGCTCGCGGCGTCCAATCCTCCAAACGATTACGGCGATTATAAAGGTTCAGCAGCTAATCATCATTACATATTCGAGAATGTGGTCGACACCTTAAGAACAGGAAGCCCTGCTACAACAAATGCCTTAGAAGGATTGAAAGTGGTAGACATCATCGAACGAATATACACCAGCAAGAAAAAATAAAAGGGAGATGATTAGTTCATCTCCCTTTCGTATTAGTTTTTTGAGTTGATATAAAGCTGCCACTTCCAAGCGCTAGACATCATCTCGCGAATGTTGTACTGAGGAATCCAGCCCAATTCTTTTTTAGCTTTCTCACTGTTGCTATAAATCGCAGCCACGTCTCCTGGTCTGCGAGGAACGATCTCATAGTTCAATTGAACCTGCGTTTCCTCTTCAAACGCTTTGATGGCTTCTAGCACAGATACTCCGTTACCGGTACCTAAATTATAAATTTCGTACGATGAAGTGTTTGTACCTTTAATCAAGCGATCCAACCCTTTCAAATGTGCATCTGCAATATCGATGACATGAATATAATCTCTTACACAGGAGCCGTCTCTTGTGTCATAATCGTCTCCGAATACCAACATTTTTTCTCTGACTCCTGAAGCCGTTTGTGTAATGACAGGAACAAGGTTGGAAGGTGGATTGACCGGATCTTCTCCGTTCATGCCGGAAAGATCTCCTCCCACAGGATTGAAATAGCGTAGTAAAATAAAATTGATGTCGTATTGATCGGCAATGAACTTAATCATCTGTTCAGCCATCAGCTTGGTATGCGCATAAGGAGATACCACTTCGCTTAACGCAGTCTCTTCTGTTACCGGCAATGATTGCACGTTGCCATAAACAGAGCATGAAGAAGAGAAAATGAAATTCTTAACGTTAAACTCCTGGCAGCATTTCACCACATTCAACAATGACTCCATGTTATTGTGGTAATACAACACCGGATTATTTACAGAGTCCCCCACAGATTTCAGTGCAGCGAAATGAATGATGCCTATTGTATCAGGATTAGCTTTAAATACTTTTTGAGTAGCTTCGTAATCACACAGGTCAACACAATAATTTTTGACTTCCTTACCTGTGATCATTTTGATTCTTTCCAAAACATTTTCTGATGAATTTATCCCATTGTCTATGGACACTACATCAAAATCTGTTTTCTTCAACAGTTCAATAATGGTTTGCGAACCGATATAACCACATCCGCCTGTTACAATAATTTTCGCCATACTTCCTGTTTATTTAACTTTATTACCTGAGATATACTCTTGATATACTTTCCGTATTCCATCTTCCAAACCTGTTGAAGCGGACCATCCAAAATTTTTCAGTTTACTTACATCCATTAGTTTTCGCGGAGTACCGTCCGGTTTGGATGCGTCAAATTGAAGTTCACCTTCAAACCCCACTATATTTTTCACTAACAACGCAAGATCTTTAATAGACAGATCTACACCTGATCCTATATTGACAAATAGTTTTTCGTTATAATTTTCCATAAGAAAATAACAAGCCTCTGCCAAATCATCTACGTGAAGAAATTCTCTCAAAGGACTTCCACTGCCCCAAATCTCAACGTGCAATTGATTGTTCAACTTAGCTTCATGAAACTTTCGAATGAGAGCAGGCAAAACATGGGAATTATTTAAATCGTAATTATCACCAGGACCATATAAATTGGTAGGCATGGCGGAGATGAAATTGCAACCGTATTGATCTCTGTAAGCTTCACACATTTTTATACCGGCAATCTTGGCAATTGCGTAGGGCTCATTTGTAGGCTCCAACGCATCGGTCAGCAGGTATTCTTCTTTCAAGGGTTGTGGCGCCATTTTGGGATAAATGCAAGATGACCCTAAAAACAACAACTTCTTTACACCTGCCTTGTAAGACTGATGAATGACGTTGTTCTGAATCATTAAGTTATTGTATAGAAATTCTCCACGGTAAATATTGTTCGCTTGAATCCCTCCTACTTTTGCTGCAGCGAGAAAAACATATTCCGGTTTTTCTGATTGAAAAAAAACTTCTACCTGATCCTGACGCATCAAGTCCAATTCATCTGATGTTTTTACGACTATATTGTCGTGGCCATTTTCTTTTAGCTTTCGCACAATGGAAGAACCCACCATGCCTCGGTGACCTGCAACGTATATTTTACTGTGCTTTTCCAATCTACTATTCAAAATAATTTTTAATCTTATATCCTTCCTGTTTGAGTAATTCATCGGCCTTGAACAATTCCAGATCAGAAGCGACCATTTCCTTTACCATCGCTTCCAGGGTATATTTAGGTTTCCATCCTAGTTTCTGATTGGCTTTGGTAGGATCTCCGATCAATAACTCTACTTCTGTAGGCCTGAAATAACGGGGATCTACATGCACCACTTGCTGTCCAACAGACAGGTTAACGGATGCGTTCGTTACTTTGGCTACTGTTCCGACTTCCTCTACGCCAGAACCAGTAAATTGAAGTTCTATTCCAATCTCTTCAAAAGCCAATTTTACAAAGTCTCTTACTGTTGTGGTCTTACCGGTAGCAATGACAAAATCTTCCGGCTTGTCTTGCTGCAGCATCAGCCACATGGCTTCTACATAATCCTTAGCATGCCCCCAATCTCTTTTGGCATCGAGGTTTCCCAAATATAATTTATCCTGAAGTCCCAAAGCCATTCTTGCCACTGCTCTTGTGATTTTACGCGTAACAAAGGTCTCTCCTCTCAAAGGAGATTCATGGTTAAACAAAATACCATTTGCCGCAAACATGTTATACGCTTCTCTATAATTCACCGTGATCCAATAGCCATACATTTTTGCTACTGCGTAAGGAGAACGGGGATAAAAAGGAGTTGTTTCTTTTTGAGGAACCTCTTGTACCAAACCATATAGTTCGGAAGTAGAAGCCTGGTATACTTTTGTCTTCGCTATCAATCCTAGCATCTTTACGGCCTCCAAAATTCGTAGTGCCCCCAAACCGTCAACATTAGCCGTGTATTCCGGGGTATCAAAACTAACCCTGACATGAGACATCGCGCCTAAGTTGTATATTTCGTCGGGTTGTACTTCCTGAATGATACGAATGATATTGGCAGAATCAGACAGATCTCCATAATGGAGTTTGAGTCTAGCACCTTTCTCGTGCGGATCCTGGTAGATGTGATCAATCCGATCGGTATTGAATAAC
>JAQZBV010000087.1 GCA_029237685.1 Cytophagaceae bacterium
TGTTCAACATCCCTTTCAACGGCACCGGTACGCTGAATCAAATGCTGAATCTTGCCAATCAATACAACAACGTGGTAGACATCATTCAACTCGCCACCTGGAACGATTATGGAGAAGGTACCATGTTTGAACCGACCCGGGAATTCGGTTACAGCTTCCTGGTGAAGCTGCAGCAATTCACCGGTGTGCCGTATAATGAGAATGACCTGAGGCAAGTCACACGCTACTATAACCTGAGAAAGAAATATGCAGGCAATGCCAGTATAAAAACCAAACTCGATCAGGTCTACAAATATTTCGCGGCGCTGCAGATCAGCAATGCTGTGGCGTTGATGTGTACGATTGAAAACGATGGCTCTTGTGTATCCGCCGCTCCGGTGATCACGAGTAGTTTGTCGGCCTCCGCAACAGTGGGCAGTGCGTTCAGCTATACGATCACGGCGTCCAACGGTCCGACGAGTTACAGCGCTACCGGTTTACCGGCAGGCTTATCTGTCAATACGTCTAACGGCGTAATCAGCGGAACGCCTACCACTGCTGCGACAAGCAACGTCACCATGAAAGCCATGAATGGCAGCGGCTCCGATACGAAGACATTGGTGTTGACCGTGACGACATCCGGTGGTGGCGGTACCACAAAATATTACCGCATCAAAAACAGGTGGCAGCCTGCGTTCCATTTGTATGATGGAGGCAATCAGGTGAGTTATGGCACCGGCACCGATCAATCGTACCAATGGACATTGGAAGATGTGGGTGGTGGAAACAGGGAAATTAAAAACCGTGCGACCGGTGAATACATGCATGTGGAAAATTTGTTGAGCTATGTGCAAGCGACAAGCCGCACTTCCGGATGGTACAGTTCACGCTGGGCCATTGAAAATACAGGTGACGGCTATGTGCGTTTTAAAAACGCCTGGCAGTCCTCGCAGTACATCCATATTGAAAACCTTTACGGTTACGCGCAGCACACGTCGATCAATACGTCATGGGCCAGCGCGCAATGGATGCTCGAGGAAGTGACGACTTCTACACCACCTCCGCCAAACAATCCTTCCTCTGTCTTGATACAGGCGGAAAGCTATAGCAGCATGAGCGGCATACAAACGGAAAACACCACTGACGCTGGCGGCGGCTTGAACGTTGGCTGGATCGACGGCGGAGACTGGATGGCTTATGCAGGCATTAACTTTCCTACCAACGGTGCCTATAAAGTAGAATACCGGGTAGCAAGTCCAAGCGGCGCGAGTGTATCGCTTGACCTCAACAGCGGTTCGATTCAACTGGGAAGCCTTGCTATTCCCGCAACCGGCGGATGGCAAAACTGGCAGACGGTTTCACATGTTGTGAATGTGAACGCCGGTACTTATAGTTTGGGTATTTACGCACCGGCTGGCGGCTGGAACATCAACTGGATCCGCGTCACGAAACAGGCGACAGCACGTACATCGGCTGAAAATGCTGAAGGCACTGCATCCGCCAGTCATCAGGCATTGACCTTGTATCCGAACCCGACAGAAAATATCCTGCACCTTTCCGGTGTGGACCTGGCTATGGGTCGCATTTCTATCCTGGATATTGTAGGCAATGAAGTGTATCAGTCCACCGGAAATGAAAGCATTGATGTTTCTTCTCTGCATGCGGGAACTTATATGCTGGTATTCACCAATGCTGATAAGGAGCGCCAGGTACTGCGTTTTGTGAAAAGATAAAATGATTTTATTATTGATATGAAAAACCGCCGGTGTTTGCCGGCGGTTTTTTTGTGGATGGAGGATGGATATTTATTTGCTGGGCCAGTTATAACAGCTGGCACATGCATCTCCAGACGTACGCCTTATCTGTAAAAGACACCTACTGACATAGTCGCCAGCAGGTCATTCACCGTTGCTATTGCGTAAGCACAAAAGAATTTAAAATCTTTTCACCCACTGCCTGATACGTTTTAAATTTAGTTTGTTCGGCAGTAAAGGTAACGACATACGCACGGTTCTTTATTACCCAGTAATATTGCTCGAATGTTAAATGATAACCTTGAAGGTCTCCGCTGTAAATGATTTTATGGTATTCGGTAGAACCTTGTTTCACTTTTTTACTTTCCAGAATTTTGGAATTGCTAATCATCGTTTTGACCTGCTCGGTAGATAATTTGGTATAGCCATTCAGATCTAAGTTGTATCCTGTTAAATCCTGAATGATCAGGTTGACATTTTCCTTGAACGTATCTTCTTCCGTTTCGGAAGCTGAAAGAAGAACGAATTTTGTGCCTCCCTGTCCGCTCGTATCCAAAGACCAGGAAGCAGGGTAGTTGATAGCGTATTGTTTAGTTTTAAAGGTGTTCCATTCTTCTGTGCTTTGTGCTTGAAGGAATAAAGGAGTGAAAAGGAGGAGAGTGAAGAGGTATTTCATGTGTTGGATTTGGGTTTAGGTAATTTAATTATTTTAAGATGTCTATCTGTTCTTTAGTTTTAATCCGAGTCGGCAGTCAGTCGATGCTTTCCGCAATGTAAACATTGAAATAAGTATCCCTGCATACTTCCATTATTGATTAAATTTTGTTCTAATGCTTCCTGAGTCATTCGGTAATCACTTTTGATTTCATTCAGGTCATCGTTGAGCTCTTCTTTTAAGCCTTTGATTTCTTTCCAACCGACGTATGCTGTTAGCGCACAAAAATCTCCGCAATGACTCAACCATCTTTCCTGCTGCCATCCGGAATATCCGGGAGTTCTTGTTGTAAGTTCTACTACGTAATCTTCGTGAGTTACAGAATCACAAGAACCAGAATCCTGAAAGGCACCATCGTATTTCTGTGCAGCTGAACCATCCTTTATGCACCAGGGACAAATACCTTCTACGTCATCTACTGAATAGAAAGGGCCTTCGTAAACATAATTTCTCTCTTGTTCACAAACGGGGCAGGATGTTTTTTCTTTCTTTATGATTCCAAGCTTTTCAGCATTTGGATTATACTTGAATGTGGGAAGATCTGTCATTTTATTCAATGATTTTCTTTTACTGTCTTGTCCGCATGAACAGACGGTTAACAAAATTGCAGTGAATAGCATAGATGAACTAATTCTCATGCTTTACTCCTTTTATCTGTTGGTATGCTTATTTCTTTCTTGTCATTGACCAGAATCCACTGGACGGCATCATAGGAACTGGAATGATCCCTATCCATACAAAACCAAACTTAAATCTCCATGTTCCGGATACCGTTTGGCCATCACTTGAAAATTGTCCACTATAGAATATGGGACGATGTTTTTTGTTAT
Source organism: Cytophagaceae bacterium (assembly GCA_029237685.1). Taxonomy (GTDB): domain Bacteria; phylum Bacteroidota; class Bacteroidia; order Cytophagales; family Cytophagaceae; genus JACMQM01. Next base: position 3,279 of record JAQZBV010000087.1, read on the forward strand.
AAGTTTTTATTGTTCCTTTTCTATCCACAAGCAAAGTCATCACCGGCATAGACTTTACAAAGTCCATGCGGTCTCCTTGTATGCTGCCGGCAATTGTTCCAATTCCTTCCGTCCCGCCGGTAGTCAGGTCGTCTTGAACTTTTCCTGTAAATGCATGATCGTTGACTGTCAAAATTTCAATAGTAAAGAAGGTTTTCTCAAATCCGCGAATCTTATTGATCTCTTCGTCTTTGAAGCTGTAATGTCCTGTCCATTGTCCAGTTTGAATCATTTATTATCGGTTTTTTTGATGGTACTAATACTATCATCTGCTAGCGCCCTAAGTCCGTCGGTGCTTCTTACTGCCGTCTAACTAATTTATCATCTGCTCCGATGACTTTCCTTTGAATGTCATTGGTGAATATTGTATCGTTATTAATGAGGTATTGTCTTTTTAGAATCGTGGCCTTTTCTCCTACAAATTGATTTAGTTTAAAGTCCAGCCTATCGGGTTTTCTGGAATTTTCATAAGTCCGCATATCATATAAATACTCTTTATTCCCATACACTATTTTTATGTTCTTTAGTCGCCCATCTTTAACAATGACGTTCTTGTTTTCTAATTCATTATATGACAAATAAATGTATCCCTTATCATTGGCATGAAACTCCTGAGGTGAATTATTTATCAGTACTTTGGTTTTAACTTCTTGTCCGTATAAGTTGTTAAAAGTTAAAACAAGGCTGTCAGGATTGTCTTTCCAGCAGGTATAGCTTATGTCTACACTGTCAATTTTATAATCTGCAACTCTTAACAAAATGATGCTGTCGTTAGATAAACGATAAGTCCCTTTTTCTTTATGGGCATTAAAAAAAGTGGGAATTCTAAAAACATATTCTGAGTTCTTCTTTAATTCAAGTTGTAAAGACTCACTATTATTTGAATAAATGGACGACTCCTTACAACTTACGAAAAAAGTTATGGTTACGAATAGATATAGAATCCTGGATGCCGTCATTTTTTATTCGATTGTCTAAATAATTCTATAAGTTACAAATTATAGAGCTGCGCTGTTTACGTTAGCAGAAAACTTGTACTGATTACAATACGCTGTTATGCCTTCGTGCTTTTTATTTCGTTTCTAGTATATTCATTAGTTGATGATTCAAGTACAATTTTTCTTTACCAATCTTTATTGACTTTAAGAAATCATTCTCCTCTAGATCACGAAGGTAGTTGCCAACGGTTTTCGGAGAACCTAATCCAGCATTTATTAAAAACTGTCTTTTAGTATAGGGTAACTTGAATAGTACTTCTATTAAATCCTTAGAATAGATTTTTGGTAAATCCTTTTTAATTTTTTCAGACATCGTTTCCATCAATGAAATTATTTGTTCTAGTCTTTTCAGACCATTCATCGCTGTTACTTCAACCATGTCTAGCATGTACAAGATATAATCTTCCCATGCATTACTCTCCGTTACATTCCTTAAACTTATATAATATTCTGTTTTATGTTGAATGATGTATTCGCTTAAATAAATCGCTGGTATATCTAACAGCTTACTCATCTTTAAATAGAGTAAAAGTAATATCCTTCCTGTTCTTCCATTACCATCTGAGAAGGGGTGGATCGCTTCAAATTGGTAATGCATTAAAGCCATTTTTATCAGCGGGTCTAATGACTCATCTTCATTAATGAATTGTTCAAGATTGGCGAGTTTGGCACGAATAGTATCTTCTCCTGATGGAGGCGTATATATTGTCTCACCAGTAGTGTTTGCAAGAGTTGTTCCTGGTACTACTCTAATTCCTGCTGTATTTTGCTTAATGCATTGAACAATCTCAATACAAAGATTAGTTGTTATGAATGGTTTTTTCTCAAGACGCTCTAAGCCTAACCAAAGTGCTTCCTTATAGCTTAATACTTCTTTCGTTGCGGCATTCCCGAAATTCTTGTCTGCAACAATAGATTTGTACAAGTCATCATTGGTAGTAATAATGTTCTCAATTTCCGAACTTGCTTTAGCTTCTTGTAAGTGAATCGTATCCAAAAACAGGCTAGGGTTGGGTAAGTTTATTAATGCTCCATTCAGTTGAGCCAAGGCTCTACTTGCTGAAATGGTCTTTAAAAGCACTTTTTTAGTCTCCAATTCAAATTTTGGAGGTAATAATGGCAAGTCGTTAAAAGGGGCCTTACGATCAAAATGAGGCATAAAACAAGGGTAGACGTTACACTTATGAAATTAACAAGGGTAAATATAGTGAATTATTACACTCGTAATAGGGTTGAAGGTAAAAAATTACCCGTGTTGTTTCCTTGGTGCTAGCAGGAGGCATTACGGTTTACAGCTACAAGAGGTTGGCGATTTCGGAGACGAAAACTGTCAGCAAGCATGAACTTGGTGCGAAGCACAAAGCTTCATAACCACTGAACCACCAATTTCTTGTAGCTGCTGTTAACGGTTCGGACTTCTTTTCTGTCCAGCGTTGTCATTTTGTTTCTAAAGATTTTTCTGTTAAATATTTCATTAAGTAAGTCGCTGATGTCAATGCTGGACTTGCCATTGGGTCGTTAAATAAAAGGTCAATTGGCCCTTCACCAAAATATAGTCCGTCAGAAACAAGAAATGTAATTCTAAGATTTCCTTTTGTGGGGGCTGGTCTTCTCGGTTTGTCCCAAGCACCAATTTTATTTACGATGTCTTGGCTTTTTAAAAACAAGTCTTTGGTCAGTTCATTTGATTTCTCGTCTGTCGTTTCACAAACTAAAATTTTTCCAGTCTGGTTGATGTAACGTGCTGTTCCGTCATTGAAAGAAGCTAAAGCGTCAAGTCCGTTGTCAAGTCCAACTTCAACAATTACGGTAAGAAGTTCTTTCTTACTCGGTTTGTGTCCACCAGCAATTTGTCTATTGTATGATAGAACTTTTAGTCTTGCGTCAGAAGTGCTATCGTCAATAATTTTCTGCAAGTCGGAAATAGTACTTGTCTCTGAAAACAAAATGTCGAATGGATAAGTGTAAGGAGGTTTTGTGTTGTCCTTATACAAGTTAATGCTGTCGCAAAACAAAAGATTGTAAATAAGATTTGTCGAACTGTCCGTGTATGGGTCAGTTGAAGTTTTCACCTGTTCGGGTGATTTTTTGAAAAAGCTAAATAGTCCCATAGTCAATATTGTTATTGTCGTTAATGCCAGTCCAGCGAATATGATTTTTTAGTCTTTGTCATTATGTTGGTGTTTGGTGATAGCCTGACCGCTAACGTAGAGCAGCTTGACGACGATGGAGGGATGTTAAAGCTCCGAGCAATCAAGCCGCTCTGAAATTTATTTAATGCTCTGAACTCTCTGCTAGCCCCGATAGCTAATCGGTGCTTTTTTATATAGGGCTTCTGCCCGAGTTTCGTATTTAGTTGTACCCCTTTGTTCACTCATAGCCTGGGCGGATGCCCTATGTGTATAGGCGCCTGATAGATAAGCCGCCAGTGGGGACTTGGTACAGTTAATTCATCTTTTCAAGATCTTCTTTTAATTGACTCAAGGTAGTTTCTTTAAACGTTAATGCTGCGACCGGCTGTTTGGAAATGGTGACCTCTTGAAAGGCCGTTTCAAGCTTACCGTTCATTTTTTTAATGCCTATTAATGTGACTAGTTTACCGACGGGAACTTTTGAAAAAGAGGACTTACCTTTAAACGCAGTTGCCATGAGTACTCCGTTTATATCTTTAAATACCATTTTGATCTGTGTATCTTTATTTACGGGCGTTTCTACGAGGAGATCGGTAAGCTCTGTTGATTCTATAAACCTGTCACAGTTAATCCATCCTAATTTGCCTACGCTGAAAATATAGTAGTTGAGCTCGGCATCGTCCACATTTTTAATGGGTTGTTTCTCAAAAGTAGCGTACTTTTTATCGAACGAACGTATGTATTCTTCCCTTGATTTGTAAAGTGGAATTATTTCTCCCCTGGAAAGGCCTATGATGGCTCTGCGTTCAACGATATTTCCATATTTATTTTTACCGGGAGTTAATTCCGGTAATCCATTGATAAAGCCCAGTAGTTCTGATTTTGTTTTTTTAGAAAGAGGGGAGATGATTACCGGCCGCTTTATTTTTCCTTTAGTCGTGATGTCAAATTCAATCTCTACGTACTCGCTGCCTGAATAATTGTTGATCTCATCAATGCTTGACTTTGAAAAGTCATACTTGTTGACATAGACCTCCAGTGGATTCCAGTAATAGCCTGTGTCTACAAAGTTTTTGGGTTTGGGATTTAATTCCGTTGAATCATCACTATCTAACCAGTAATATCCCCAGCTCCATACTTTAATGGTAGACTTTACTAAAGATACAGTATCCACTTTCCAGTTGGTAACAGAACTATCCGTCGCATTGCTATCGGCGTAAAATAAGTTCATGCTGTTCACGTATGCTTGAGGCTTGGGATAGTGTACCACTATGCGTTTGCCGCTTTTTATCCGGATGCTTTTTCCTTTTGAGGTGGCTCCGATGTTTAACATTCCTCCTGTCTCTAGCAATTGGTCATCGGATTGTGTTGATAGATTCGCAAGGATAATGTCTGATCTCTTGTAAAATTCCTTCACGACGATTTCTACAGAATCTGCAACAGGTGTTCCATCTTCAAATTCAAAGGTGTTACTCTCAATAAATATCCGTGTTCCCTGGCTTCCGAATAGTGTAGTGTCCTTAAAAGGGGAGATGCTAAAACGGTTGACGGGCAATTCGATCTTGTTGGATTCTGTTGTTTCTTTGTCATCGGAAACGCAGCTAACAGCAAAAGCTATTAGTAATAGGGCGAGTATGTTTGTAAGGAGTTGTTTTTTCATTGTTTCGTATTTTAGTTCAGCCGCTTGTTTCAGCCGCAGTGCGGGCAGAAAACCCCTTGGCATCGATAGATATTGTCGCCAGCGGGGCCTATCGGAGGCAGCTTAGATTATTTTCTTCTAATAAAAACATAAGCTTCGCTTAGCGAAGAGCCGGTTCCTATACTGAACGTATACGGGGCAAAATGTAAGAGTTGATAGCCTTCCTCATTCAGTGTATTCATCAGTTTTATAATTTCGGGACGTGTACTCTGATCAGACTGCCTTACTAATTCGGTTTTTGTAGAACTCCCATCTTTCGTGATTATGATCGTCAATTTTTTCCAGGCATAGTCAATGTCAATAAATGCATAGTCTTCTTTTTGTGCGAATGCTGATAAACTCGCAGAACAGAATAATACTAGTGTCAGAATTATTTTTTTCATGGGATTTTAAGTTTACGTTTTAAAATTTCCCTGCCCGGTTTTTTTATTTAGCTCCGTTTGTTGACACATAGCCCGGGCAGATGTCCTTTGTGTTTAGGCACCGATAGATATCGGTGCCAAGGGGGAATCTTTCTATGTCACCTGTAGCAAGTTTCGCTTCGCTAAGACTTGCCTTTATATTTGAATGTGACTTATAGATCAGGAGAATATTTTTTTGTCATATCTAAAATGAATTTTTGTAACTCATTAAAGTATATCCTCCCGTATATTGTTTCTTTGAATATATTCCAGCAAATTTCGAAAGCTTCATCTTTCGTAGTGCATATAGATATCTCAATCATTTTTTCAAATAAACTATGCGTATTTGAATTGTCAATATGATATTGAAGTGTAATATTAGGATGTTTTTAAGATATTCTCTAGTAAGAAACTTTTCTGGACTTTCATTTGAATAGAGAAAATGAAATTCTGCTTCTGCTGGATAAGCTAGTTTAGAATTAGATTTGACTGTTTGTCTATCACCATCAAGAATACAAGCATATCCTGTCTTTATCTTTTTGAAAGGGTAAGTTTGTTGATGTGCCTTGAAAAAAGTATAAGTGTTTTGGCCACTTCCCGAGACTATAATATTAACTAACTCTGAAAAATTAGTTAATCGCTTTTCGGTTTGTATGTTTGAAATGGCTTTCTGGATTATTTTTTTTGCTTCATCATCTTCACAGTACAAGTCAAATAGTGGGTATGAAACAGAATCCATCTTTGATAGTGAAGCATTGACGCTTATATTTGGAATAGCTTTGAATTTAGAGTCTATTGTTTTTTCTATAAAAATTCTAGCCTTATCAGGAACTGATGAAAGTATAGATGGAGAGTGAGATGTTATAATGAATTGTTTGAAATCATTTCTTGCGATATTATACAAAGCATGTATTAATCTTCTTTGAACTTTAGGGTGTAATCCAACTTCTATTTCATCTATTAGAATTAGTGATTGTTTAGGCGCTTCAATTATATCGATAATTATTTTGGTTAAAACTTCTTCGCCTGTAGCCGCGTTATAACTTGAGTATTCATTCGAATTGCTGTATTTAAAAATGTCTTTATCAAGATGCCCAGCAATTTTTTTTAGCTTGAATTCCTCTTCTAATATATATGAAATGTATTTTTCAATAAGAATAACATTACTTACAGATATGTTGGTAACAGTGGCTTTTTGAGCTTTGTTGAATATTGCTTTCCCAAAATTACGTGCAGGAAGTATTCTGTCGAGGTCAAGGAATACTACTTGCCTTTCTGTGAATTGGGTTTCTTTTTTTCCTATCCCATTCCATTTTTTTGTAAGGGCTTTTCTTTGCCCTCTTTTAGTTTCTTCTTTTGTCCCAATTTTATAAGTTATATAGTATGTCCAATCTGTAGTTTGAGTATCATGATTAGTAAATTGCATCATTGAACTCCAAGTATGTCTTTCAAGCTTTCCGTTATGCAGATTTCTTTTTTTGAAATCAAAATGACTACAAGCTATAGCCATTAATACGGTTGATTTCCCTGAACGGTTTGTACCCGCTACTATTGATATAGGATGAATGAAATTTAATGAAAGATTAGATATATGTCTGAAGGGGGCTAATTTGATGTTTTTTACAAATTTAGGGAAGGTGTTTTCTTGACTTAAATTTAAGTTATCGATAAAATCCTTATCTGAATTAGGATTAATTCCTTTTCTAGCAGTAGCCATTAAGCTTTAGTTTAGTTATTAACGCAAAATAGGAATGCGATTATCTTAAAAAAATCCCCCACCGCCAAGCGCGATAGGGGATCCAAAAATAAAAAGATAATTATTGTATAATCTGCATCTCCACCCGTCGGTTGCGGTGGCGGCCCTCTTCGTCGTCGTTAGGCGCTACCGGTCGGGTTTCCCCGAAGCCGTCGGTGGTAATGTTTTGCGGCAATACGCCGTGGTCGGTTAGGAACTTCTTCGTAGAGAGCGCACGGCGCTTAGACAAGTCTAAGTTCGCGTCGTCGTTACCCACGTTGTCTGTGTGACCTTCCAGGTACAATTTGTATTTCGGTTTGTTACGCAAGAGCTTCGCCAATTCTTCTAATGAAGAATAAGAAGATTGAACAATCACATCCGAGTTCGTTTCGAACAACAAGTTGTCGAAGGCCGCCTGCAAGGCTTTTTGTTCTTCCGGTTTCAACTCCGGACAACCTTTGTTGGTTTTCAAACCAGGTGTCTGCGGACATAAGTCATGGTAATCGTCTACACCGTCACCGTCAGAGTCAATGAAAGGAGGAGGGCAGCCGAAGTATTTCGGAAGACCGATCTCTTTTGGACATTTATCTTGTGAGTCTTCGATGCCGTCACCGTCAGAGTCAGGACAACCGTGGAAACGCTTCAAGCCCGGTACTTTCGGACAATCGTCTACGTTGTCAAAGATGCCGTCGCCGTCTGTGTCTTTCCAGGGACAACCGTGGTTCTCTTTCGGACCCGCTTCGTTTTTACAAGAGTCTTCGTAATCGTATACCCCGTCAAAATCCACGTCATAGGGACAGCCGAAAGGCGTTACCGGTTCCCCTTTCGGAGTATGGATGCATTGGTCACGAGAGTCCATCACCCCGTCACCGTCCGAATCGCGGTCGTGGTAGATGGGTGTGTAAGGTTCGTTTTTAATGTGGCGGGCCGCTTTCTTTTGCGCCTTCGCTTTCTTCTTGCTTTGTTTCGGGTTTTGTGCCTGAACCGTGTTCAAACTTCCGATCAGCAATACCGCTAATAGCGTGTAAAGGCTTAGACGGGTGGTCGTTTGTAAAAATTTCTTCATGTGTTAGTCTACCTAATTTACTATATAATATAAAGAGCAGTGGTCATTATTACAAACAAAAGGGAAAGAAAACTGAAAACTGAGAACTGAAAACAGAAAATGGAGAACAGAAAGGTGAAAACTGAGACAGAGATACGATCACTTTCTCATCAGTTTTCGGTTTTCTGTTCTCAGTTTTCTTACTTCTCATCAGTTTTCGGTTCTCAGTTTTCAGTTCTCTATTTTCATTCAGTTTTCAGTTCTCACAATTGCAAAAGCCTCTCCTTCAAACTCTGAATCTTAGAAACCGCGTCGTCCTTCTTCTTCTGCTCAATCTCCAGCACCTGTTTGGGAGCGCTTTGTACGAAACGTTCGTTGGAGAGTTTTTTCTCTACGGAGACCAGGAAACCTTCCAGGTATTCGATTTCCTTCTGTGCTTTTTCTTTTTCTTTGACCGGATCGATCAAACCTTCCAGTACCACTTGCCATTCGTCACGGCCCACTAAGAAAGCAACCGAAGCCGGATTCTTCTCGCTGCTGTATTGGATGTCTTTTACGAAAGCCAGCTTCTTCAAGATGTCTGCGAAAGGAGCGAACTCCGCCTGAGCAGCCGGAGGAATCACGATGTCCGTCAATTGATCCTTGGCCAATTGTTTTTCGTTGCGGATGTTGCGCAATTGAGAAATGGCATCCGTCAACTTACGACCCGTTTCCAAAATCGCCTGATCTTTCACCTGAGCCACCGGCCAAGGCGCGATGATCAAAGCCTCTTGATCGGTGCGCGGTTTGGCGCTTTGCCATAGTTCTTCCGAAATGAACGGCATGAACGGATGAATGATGCGCAACAGTTGTTCGAAATAACCTAAAGTTTTATCGTAGGTTTCCTTCGCGATCGGTGAACCGAAAGCGGGCTTTACCATTTCCAAATACCAGGCACAGAAATCATCCCATACCAGTTTGTACATCGCCATCAAAGCGTCGGACAAACGGTACTTGTCAAAGTGTTCGTTGATCTCCGCTAAGGCAACAGGCAAAGTGTTTTCAAACCAGGCCATCGTCGCTTTGTCAGACGCGGTTGCCGGCGTGTCTACGGTTTGCCATTGCTGGATCAAACGGAAGGCGTTCCATATTTTATTCGAGAAGTTACGGCCTTGTTCGCAGTACTTCTCGTCGAATAATAAATCATTACCGGCAGGAGAACTCAACAACATCCCGAAGCGCACACCGTCCGCCCCGTATTTTTGAATCAGGCCCAGCGGATCCGGTGAGTTGCCCAAAGACTTCGACATCTTGCGTCCCTGTTTGTCGCGCACGATTCCGGTTAAGTATACATTTTCAAAAGGCTTCTCTCCTCGGAAAGCATAACCCGCCATGATCATACGCGCCACCCAGAAGAATAAAATTTCAGGAGCCGTTACCAGATCGTTGGTAGGGTAGAAGTACTTGATGTCTTTGTTGTTCGGATCATTGAAACCGTCAAACACCGACACCGGCCATAACCAGCTGGAGAACCAAGTGTCCAATACATCTTCATCCTGCTTCAATTGATCCGCCGTAATGGAAGGATTCAATTTCTTAGCAGCCGCTAATGCTTCCGCATCCGATTGTGCAACGACAAACTGACCATCCGGCAAGTAGTAAGCCGGAATACGCTGTCCCCACCACAATTGACGCGATACACACCAGTCCTTGATGTTCTCGATCCAGTGGCGGTAGGTGTTTTTAAATTTCGCCGGATAAATTTTGATCTCGTCGTTCATCACGCTGCTCAATACTTCCGGATGCTTCGACATGAACTTTTTCATGTCCACAAACCATTGCAAAGACAAACGCGGTTCGATCACCGCATCCGTACGTTCCGAATAACCGATGCTGTTTTTCAGGTCCTCGATCTTGTCCATCAGGCCTAGGCTTTCGAGTTCCTTTACAATTTCCTTGCGCACCACAAAGCGATCTTTGCCTTCGTACTTCCCGCCGATGGCATTGATGCTGCCGTCGTCGTTCATCACGTTGATCACTTCCAGTTTATGCTTGCGACCGAGTTCGTTATCGTTCATGTCGTGTGCCGGCGTCACCTTCAAACACCCCGTACCGAATTCCAGGTCCACGTATTCGTCTTCGATGATCGGCACCTCACGGTTCACCACCGGTACGATCGCCTTCTTGCCCTTCAAGTGCGCCCAGCGCGGATCGTTGGGATTGATGCAGATGGCAGTATCACCCAATAAAGTTTCCGGACGCGTCGTCGCTACGATTAAGAAATCGTTGGAACCCGCCACAGGATATTTGATGTAGAATAATTTCGAATTGACTTCTTTGTGAATCACCTCTTCGTCCGACAAAGCCGTTTTGCCTTGCGGATCCCAGTTCACCATGCGGTTGCCGCGGTAGATGAGTCCGTCGTTGTACAATTTTACAAACACTTCGATCACCGCTTCCGACATCACCGGTTCCATGGTAAAGCGCGTGCGGTCCCAGTCGCAGGAAGCGCCCAGGTGTTTCAATTGTTGGAGAATGATGCCGCCGTATTTTTCTTTCCAGTCCCAGGCATGACCCAAAAACTCGTCGCGTGTCAAATCACTTTTCTTGATGCCTTGTTCGCGCAGCATCTGTACTACTTTCGCTTCCGTAGCGATGGAGGCATGATCCGTACCCGGCACCCAGCAGGCTTCCTTGCCCAGCATACGCGCACGGCGAATCATCACATCTTGAATGGTATTGTTGAGCATGTGGCCCATGTGCAAGATCCCCGTCACATTGGGCGGAGGAATCACGATGGTATAAGGCTCTTTATCAGGGTTGGCTTTAGCGGCGAAAAAACCTTTATCGTTCCAGTACGAGTACCACTTGTTTTCAACAGCTGTCGGATCGTAGGTTTTGCTTAGTTCTTTGGTGTCCATTTTTCAATCTAAATCTAGGGGCGAAATTTACCTCTTTTTAGGTTAAATGGCAAAGGAAGTGGTCAGTCATCAGTGGTCAGCTGTCAGTGCTGCGCTAACGTCTGGCTGTCTTGCCCCTAACCCCTAAAGGGGAACAGTTTTTACTAAACGAAAACCTCTATACACACCGCTCTCCGCACTGTTTCTCCACTCTCATAAAGTCCCCTTCAGGGGATTAGGGGCTGGCTGGATAGAGTTAACGCGGACTGATTACTATTGTCCGGCAGTGTCAGGTCTGAAGACCTGACACCCATAAAAGTTTTTACTCAACGAGAACCTCTATACACTCCGCTCTCCGCACTGTTTCTCCGCTCTTCTTTTGTCCCCTTCAGGGGATTAGGGGCTAGCTGGATAGAGTTAACGCGGACCGATTGCTATTGTCCGGCAGTGTCAGGTCTGAAGACCTGACACCCATAAAAAAATCTCCTAAAAGCACAGAGAAAAACAGAAACAACTATTCTTCTGTTCTGTCTTGGCACTCATCTGATTATCTGGATGAGATTTCATATTTCTGCTTACATTGTATGCATGGAACTCGTTATTATAGCTTTTCTAACCTTACTCAATGCCTTGTTTGCTTTATCGGAAGTCGCCTTGATTTCGGTGAAAGTAAGTAAGCTTGAGCACCTCGTATCCAAGGGAAGTGCAAGGGCAAGGATGGCACTGAAACTGCTCAAAGAACCGGAAGGTTTTTTGTCTTCCATTCAGGTAGGCATTACGCTGATCGGCATTGTTTCAGGGGCATACGGAGGAGCTGCGCTGACAGATGACGTAGAAAAGATACTGGAGTCGATACACTGGCTGCAACCTTATACTCATGAAGTATCGTTGTTTTTAGTCATTGGAGGATTGACCTATTTCTCTATTGCGGTCGGTGAATTGGTTCCGAAAACCATAGCCATGAATAATCCCGAGAAGATTGCCTTATGGTGCGCGCCGGTGATTCTCTATTTTTCAATGTTCATGTATCCGTTTGTTAAAACCCTTTCGCTGACCACCGCTTTTTTGCTCAAGGTTTTGCGTGTGAAGGATAAGCAGGAAGAAAAACTCAGTGAAGAGGAACTTCGATTTCTGTTGAAGACTGCTGGAAAGCAAGGGGTTCTGCATAAAGAGGAAAGCGAAGTGCATGAAAACCTCTTTCATTTTTTTGACCTTACAGCCAGAGGATTGATGACTCCGCGCAATGAATTGGAATGGATCGACAGGCGTTTGCCAAAGGAAGAAATTCTGGAACGCATCCGGCTGAGCATACACTCTAAATTTCCGGTGTGCGACAAATCTCTGGACGACATCGTTGGATTTATAACGGTAAAGGATTTTCTTGAAAATTATCAGCAGAAAGATTTCATCCTGTCCTCCATCTTGCGCGAAGCGATTTACTTTCCGATGACAATGACTTCTTATAACATTCTGGCGGTATTCAAACAGAAAAAAC
>JAQZBV010000088.1 GCA_029237685.1 Cytophagaceae bacterium
AGTAAGTTCAGGTACATCGGTGACATTCACCTTGACAGTAACCAATGGAGCATGTAGTGCAACAGATAGTAAGACAGTAACGATCAACTCACCAGTAACCGCTGTGGCAACGGTGCCTTCTACTGCTTGCCAAGGAGTATCATTTACTTTAGACGGTACATCGACAGGAACAGGTACTTACCAGTGGTCATCGGTACCCTCAACAGGTGTAGTGATTACAAATGCAACAAGTTTGGATGCATCAGCAGTTGTTAATTCAATAACTACTGTAACATTTACATTAACTGTAACCAATGGAGCATGCAGTGCTACCGATAGCAAAACAGTAACAATCGGTTCTGTAGCAGTAGTAACGGCAGATGTTAGTACAACTGACGTTTGTAGTAATAATTCAACGGTTACATTAAACGGTAATCCTTTAGGCGGTGAATGGTCTGTAATGTCTGGTACTGGCACCGCTACATTTGTTGACAATACAAACACTGAAACTGAAGCTACCATCACCTCAGGAACAGCAGTAAGATTTATATGGACAGTTACTGGCACCTGCGGTGGCGCAGATACCACAGATGCTGTAACAGTGAATACATTCGTTGCTTCCGTTGCTGATGCAGATCCGGCAGTAATTTGTGCGATGACTAATGGTAAATTAATGGGTAATGATCCTGCACCAGGAACCGGTACATGGACTAAAATAACAGGTACAGGTACTGTAGATGCCGGTCAAGAAAATAATCCGGATGCAACAATCTCTAACCTTACCATAGGAGCGACATCAAGCTTTGAATGGACAATTGTAAATGGAGCCTGTGAGTCTAGAGATACGGTAGATGTAACAGTTATCGATCCGGGAGCTCCAGCTAATGGTGGTGATGACACTACAAATGTTTGTAATATTACTCAAGTTACTTTAGGTGCACAGGGTGTAGGAACTTGGTCCGTACCAACTCCTGATAGCAATCCATCAGCAGTGACCTTCTCGGATCCATCAATTCGTAATCCTACGGTAACTGGATTAACAGATGGAACTTATTCTTTTGTCTGGAGTATTTCAGCTGTAGTAGGTTGTCCAAGTACGAGTACAACAAGAGATACAGTAAAAGTAATTGTCAGACTAGTTGACAAACCTGTTATCGCAGGTGGACCTACAGGAGGCTGCAGCGGTTTCGATTATGACTATAATGTATCCAACGTTGAAGTGGGAAGCACTTATGTATGGTCCGTTACTTCCGGCTTAAGCATCAACGGATCAAATACTGATCCTGCTGAGGTCAATATTGAGGTAACAACTGCTGGTACCATTTACGTCGTGGCCTCTCAAGGAACAGGAGCTGCCTTATGCACGAATTCAGATACTTTAGCAGTAGAATTACTTGCTAATCCTCCTTCTGACGGTGGTGTTTTCAACCTTGCGACTTGTATCCCCACTAATTATATCATAGAAACCACCTCCTTTGACGGAAGCCTGTTTACAGGAACATGGTCTTCTACTAATGGTTCGATTACCTTCACTTCGCTGACGGATAGCACGACGTCGATCTCAGGTCTGGTGGATGGCGTGTCAGACACATTGATTTACACGATCACTGGAACATGCGGAGTCACTACGTATCAATACAACATAAAAGTAGGAGGGTATTTCTCTGAACTGGAAGCAAACGGTCCTAGTGATACCTTGTGCGTAACCCAAGCAAGAAACCTGAATGCCTGGGTAAATCCTGCCGGAAACTATACCTACTATTGGGTTTCCAACCTGGATTACAACAACCCGGTGATCAACGCATCTTCTCATATTGATTCGACTACTGTACCTACTTATTCGATCAAGCCGGCTACGGAGCATAATGTTTATTTGGTGTATGTAGTGGATAAAACTTCACAATGCCGAACAGACATCGATACCGCTTATATCCATGCCTTGGAAGGACAGGATCTTAATGTTCCTAACCTGATCACGCCAAACAACGACAACATGAACGATTACTGGGTATTGCGTGATAGAACCACCGGTAAGGATCTTCTTCCGGGATCTAAGTTTGATCTTTACAACCGTTGGGGACAACGCGTATTTACCATGGATGATTATGACAACCGTTTCAAAGCGGATAATATATCCGACGGTATTTATTACTTCAATGTGAAAAGCGGTTGCGGTGACAAAGAATACAAAGGCTGGTTGCAAATCCTTGGCAATACAAATCCTTAATCGATATTTTTAGTATAACCTAAAGCCGGTTTGTTCTTAGAACAGACCGGCTTTTTTGTTTTAATCAAAAGTCTTTGTCCATGGCCTGTCCCTTTTATGGGTGTCAGGTCTTCAGACCTGATATTGTTGAGAATAGTAGAAAGTCTAGTTTCTCTCGATCTGTCCCGTCCCTAAATCCCCTGAAGGGTAATGTCGTTAAGTTAAGAGGAATCATTTAGCCTTTGGCGACAAATAGCAAAGAGAAGTATAGAGGATCATTCTCCATACTCGCGCTCCATACTCCATACCTAATTTTATGGGTGTCAGGTCTTCAGACCTGACACTGTTGGACAATAGCAGAACGTTTAGTTTCTCTCGATCTGTCTGGCCCCTAAATCCCCTGAAGGGGACTATACCAGTTGCAAAATGAGAAGCGCATTGTATTTAGTAAGTTACAAGCTTTTCATCAGGTGTTGTTGACCTTCAGGGGTTGGAGCAAGACAGTATACTGTATGTAGTATACTCGCTCCATACTGAAGAATGTTCTACCAAATTCTTACATCGTTCAAAAAAACTTGATCCGGCCACTTAGAATTTTCTCTTTTTATGCCTATTTTTAGAGCTTCTTAATACATCGACTCTAACCCAAAGATTAAGTTTTTCTCCTATGAACAATACCGATCTTGCCAGAAGATACGAGAAGGTACCTACCGAAATATTTGAAAATTCAGTAGACGCTTCTAAAAAAGTCGCCAAAGAGATTGCGGATCTCATCAAAGCAAAACAAAAGGAAGGTAAAAAAGCAGTGTTAGGTTTAGCTACCGGTTCTACCCCTAAGAAGGTATATGCTGAGTTGCGTCGCTTGCACAAAGAAGAGGGCTTGAGCTTTGCAAACGTGGTGACGTTCAACCTGGACGAATACTATCCAATGCAGCCGGATGCCCTTCAGAGTTATGTATACTTCATGAAACAACAATTGTTTGATCATGTGGATATCAAACCGGAGAACTACAACATCCCTGACGGGACATTAAAGAAAGAACAAATCGCCGCTTTCTGCGATCAATACGAAGCGAAGATCGCAGCAGCAGGTGGTATAGATATTCAGTTATTAGGTATTGGTGGTACAGGTCACATCGGTTTCAACGAGCCGGGATCACAAATCACTTCTAAAACGCGTTTGATCGCTTTGGACTACAGCACAAGAGCTGCAGCCGCTGCGGATTTCTTCGGATTGGCGAACGTGCCTACGAAAGCCATTACATTGGGTGTAAGCGCGATCATGTCTGCGAAGCGCGTGATCTTGCTGGCCTGGATGGAAGGCAAAGCGGGTGTAGTGAAAAAAGCCGTAGAAGGTCCGGTGACGGAACGCGTTCCTGCTTCTTATTTGCAGCAACATCCAAACGCGGTATTCATCCTGGATGAAGGAGCTGCTTCTAAATTGACGCGTATCGATACTCCTTGGGAAGTAGATACCGTAGAGTGGACCAACTTCAATGTGAAGAAAGCGGTAACCCGTCTGGCTCAAAAAGAGAAGAAACCCATTCTTAAATTAACAGACGACGATTACAATGAAAACGGCATGAGTGATTTGCTGGCTACACATGGCCCGGCACACACCGTGAACATCAATGTGTTCAATCAACTGCAACACACCATCACCGGATGGCCAGGCGGTAAGCCGGGTGCAGAAGACACCACACGTCCTGAAAGAGCAAATCCTGCGAAGAAGCGTGTGATCATTTTCTCTCCGCATCCTGACGATGACATCATCTCAATGGGTGGAACATTCATCCGTTTGCACGAACAAGGACACGATGTACACATCGGTTACCAGACATCCGGTAACATCGCGGTAGCGGATGACGAAGCCTATCGTTTCGCGGATTTCGTAAGCGACTACAATCAGAAATTCAGTTTAGACAACAAACCTGCGGATGGCATTTTCAAAAAAGTAAAAGACTTCTTGAAAGGCAAAAAGAAAAGCAGCGATAAAGACATCGACGAAGTACGTCAGATCAAAGGAATGATCCGTAAAGGCGAAGCGAAAGCGACTTGCCGTTACGTAGGTTTGCCGGATGAGAACGCTCACTTCATGAACCTTCCGTTTTACGAAACAGGACAGGTAGAGAAAAAACCAATCGGTGAAGAAGACATTCAAATCATCGCTGACCTGATTGATAAAATCAAACCGCATCAAATCTTTGCTGCCGGTGACCTGGCCGATCCACACGGTACACACAAAGTATGTCTGGATGGTATCTTCGCTGCGGTAAACCGTTTGAAACACAAAGATTACATGAAGGATTGCTGGGTATGGTTATACCGCGGTGCATGGGCAGAGTGGGATATCCATGAAATTGAAATGGCTGTTCCTATGAGCCCTACACAAGTATTGCAGAAACGTTATGGGATCTTCAAACACCAGTCTCAAAAAGACGGTGTGGTGTTCCAGGGTTCTGATTCAAGAGAATTCTGGCAACGTGCCGAAGACCGCAACAGTGAAACAGCCGAGTTGTACAACAAGCTGGGTCTTGCGGAATACGCGGCGATGGAAGCGTTTGTGCGTTGGAAATACTAGCTGTTAGTCGTTAACATAATTTCAAGAGAGGTCGCCGGAAACGGTGACCTCTTTTTTTGATGGGGTACAAATGACAAAGTATGGCGTACCTGATATTAAGTAGATGAAGCGTTAAGTTAGAGTAAACAATATTTTTTTTACTGGTAACCTCTGCAAATTACGTTGACTAGAATACTTATTCTGACCATCACGATATTCCCTTATCACTAGAATAATTTATTGTTGTTCAAGCTGCTGCATTTTGTTTCGAAGTGTAAATAAGAGGGGAATTCAAATCGAATAAGATCGGCAGTAATAGAGTGTTTGAACATGCTTATCGTTGTTTTTTTTTGTTTATAAAAACGATTGTCCATTATTTTGTCTTCCTTTGAAAACAACTATATTTGGAGTTTAAGGACCAGATCTTAAACATCACCTCATATAATTTTTAAAGCATATATTTTTATACCAGCTCCTCATGAAAATTACTAGTCTTTTCACTACTCGTATTCTTCTTTCTTGTTTATTGTTATTGTTCAGTTCCGGCGTGTATGCACAGGATGACAGCTGGACTTCAAGAGCAGCATATCCCGGCCCGGGGCGTGAGGCCGGTATCGCGTTCTCTATCGGAGCGAAAGCTTATGTCGGATTCGGATGGATCATATCCGCCTATCACAATGACTTCTGGGAATGGGATCAGGTCACCAATACCTGGACACAAAAAACATCTCCTTTCATTACGGCTGATGTTTCAAGAGAAGGCATGGTATCATTTGCTATCGGTACTAAAGGCTATGCCGGTATGGGACAAAGCTTTGGTCCTGTTTATCACAGAGACCTGTACGAATATGATCCGGCAACGAATATATGGACAGCTAAAGCTTCTCTTGCCTCCGGCAACGAACGTTCGTATGCGGTTTCTTTTGTCATGGGTGGATTGGGTTATGTGGGTACAGGAGAAAACGGAGCGACTTACAGAAAAGATTTTTGGAAATACAATCCTGGCACCAATACCTGGGCAACCGCGGTAGACCTGCCTTCCGGTGCTTCGGTCAGAGGTTATGCCATGACCTTCACCATAGGAAGCAAAGCTTTTATCGCAGGAGGATCTGATAACATTTCGTTGTTCAATGATTTGTGGGAATTTAACGGAACCACCTGGACACAGCGTACCTCCATGCCTGTAGCGCGTCACAGCGGAATTGGTTTTGCAGTATGTAACCGCGGTTATGTGGGTACCGGTGTAGTTGGTCACAGTACTATTTCAAGTGATGTATGGGAATACAATGGGGATGCCAATGCCACCGGTTACAATACATGGATCAGACGTAGGGACATGCCGGCGGAGAATCACCTGGCTTCTACGTTCATCATGAACAATGATGCTTACGTAGCGATCGGACATAGTATAGGATTTCTTCAGACATTATGGAAATACAATCCTATTGTAACCATTACACATACACCGTTAAGTGCAGTACAAGTAACAGATGCACCGGTCGTGTTGAGCGGCGGTTATCCGGCCGGCGGTGCTTATTCCGGCACAGGCGTAACCGCCAATGTCTTTTACCCGGCCACAGCGGGAGCAGGGCTTCATACCATTACCTATACATATGGTTGCGGAACTGTTCAGCGTACGATCAGAGTGAATCCTTGTACGAGTCAAAGTGGGAATACTTGGACCGCTAAATTGAATTATCCCGGTGCTACATTTAATGGAGAGTCAGGATTTTCAATCGGTACAAAAGGATATATAATTACAGGAGATAATTCCAATACTCCATCTAACGCGTTTTGGGAATGGAATTCTGCTACAAATACATGGGCACAACTTTCCAACTTCGCAGGAGTACCAAGAAAAGAAGCTAGTACTTTTACGATAGGTACAAAAGCATATATTGGCGTTGGTTATACTATGGATGCAAATATCGTTTGCAAGGATTTTTGGGAGTGGGATCAAGCGACAAATGCATGGACACGACAAGCTGATTTTCCAGGAGAAGCAAGAGCGATGGCTGTAGGATTTTCAATTGGAAATAAAGGTTATATAGGTACAGGAACAGGAGCAACAGGAAATGTCTTTAAAGATTTATATGAATGGAATCAGTCAAATAATACATGGGCAAGAAAATCAGATTTCCCCGGAGGGGATAGATTTATGGCTGTAGGTTTTGCTATTGGCAATAAAGGTTATATAGGTACGGGTAGTACTTCTTCTGCGACTATATGGAATGGTAATAAAGATTTATGGGAATGGGAGCCAATCGCAGATGTATGGACTAGAAAATCAGATTATATAGGCATAGCTGTAAGCCATACGTTTTCATTTACAATAGGTTCAAGTGCGTTTGTAGGTGGAGGAACTATTAGTAATGGTTCTGGTGGAGGAGTAGGAGTTTTTACTTTTTATGAATGGAATCAGTTATCAAATGGGTGGATTCAAAGAGCTACGTTATCCAGTGCATCAAGTAATACAGCTGCTTTTGCAATTAATGGTAAAGGTTATTACAAAAGTTCAGGTGTGAATTTTCATGAATACGGCCCTCTTACCTGTGCTCCATCTGTAGTAACCAACAGCCTTGCAGGCATTAATTTCTGCGCCGGCAATGTCGTATCGATTCCTTATACAGCCTTAGGTACATTCAACTCCGGCAACATCTTCACTGCTCAGTTGTCAAACTCCAGCGGAAGCTTTGCAAGCCCTGTGACCTTAGAAACAGTGACATCTACAACATCAGGAAATATTGCGGCCCTCATACCTGCGGGTACGGCTTATGGTACAGGATATCGAATCAGAGTCAATGCCTCCAACCCTTCAACCATAGGTACAGACAACGGTGCTAACTTTACGATTTTTCCTAGCGGTGGCGTAACATTAACATCCTTCAATGCAGTTTATGAATCGACTGCTCCTTTTGCATTAACAGGCGGTTCTCCCGCAGGTGGTACATACAGCGGTACAGGTGTAACAAGCAATACCTTCGATCCAGCGGTAGCAGGAGCAGGTACGCATACCATTACTTACAGCAATGGTTGTTATTCTGTGCAGAAAACAATTACTGTGATTGGTTGTGCGGATGGTGCTTGGACGGCGAAGGCGAATTTCACTGGGACAACCGTGAATAGCGAATCTGGTTTTACAATCGGAACTAAAAATTATTTAATAGGTGGACAAGGTGGCGGGGGCCGTACGAAATATTTTTGGTCATGGGATCAAACCACCAATACGTGGACACAGCTTACAGATTTCCCCGGTAGAGGAAGGGAATTAGCGGTAGCGTTTTCAATTGGTACAAAAGGTTATTTTGGTACCGGATATGGACAAGCTGCACCAGCAGTAGATCCCTTGAATGATTTTTGGGAATGGGATCAGCCTACAAACACCTGGTTACAAAAAGCGAATTTCCCAGGTGTTGCGAGATATAGCGCTGTTGGCTTTGCAATAGGTACCAAAGGATATATAGGCACAGGTTTCGGCTATGTAAGTAGCGTGGGAACTTTATTCAATGACTTTTATGAGTGGGACCAAGCTACGAATACTTGGAGTCGAAAAGCAGATCTTCCTGCTAATACAAGACGTGCAGCATTCTCATTTGCTTTGGGAACAAAGGCATATGTAGGAGGAGGAATATCCGGTATTTCTCTAGATATAAATAATACGGATTTCTGGGAATGGAATCAAACATCAAATACCTGGACAAAAAAGAATGATTTGCCGGGAGAACCCAAAAGAAACATGTTTGGTATGGTCGTAAGTTCTAAAGCTTACATCGGTGGTGGGATATACAATAGTAATTCGATGGCGACTTTCGAATTTTGGCAATGGAATGCGTTGACTGATACTTGGATAATGAAGACTCCTATTCCATCTACTTTAGCTTTAGATATTAGAATGCCAACCTATGGTCTAAATGGTAAAGGATATGTCAAAGCATCTTTTGCTGATTACTATGAATACTTCCCCGACTGTCAACCACTAGGCATTGCAGTAAATGACATTAGCAGTTCAATTTTCTGTTTAGGCGGCCCTGCAACCAGCGTGCCTTATACGGCATTGGGAACATTTGCCGGCAGTAATGTATTTACTGCACAGTTATCCGATCCAAACGGAAACTTTGGCAGTCCTATAGCTGTAGGTTCCTTATCGTCTAACGTTTCAGGAAGCATCAACGTGACTTTACCAGCTAATCTTCCTGCTGGTTCTAATTACCGTATACGTGTTGTTTCTACTCCGACTACTTTAGTTACTGGTATGAGCAGTACTAGTGCTCTTACGATTAATCCTACAGTTACATTCACTGCACCCAATGCCGTATACTCCACAGATTCTCCTTTCGCTTTAACGCAAGGTTCGCCTTCAGGAGGAACATATTCTGGTAATGGTGTTTCTAACAATATGTTTGATCCATTAACAGCAGGAATTGGATTACATCAAATTACATATACTTATGGTTGTACTTCTATACAAAGATCTATTCAGGTAATTGGTTGCACGGATGGAAGCTGGTCACAAAAAGCTAACTGCCCAAGCGTTCCAGTTGTTGGAGACGTTGCATTTAGTATAGGCACCAAAGGATATTGGGTTACAGGATCTAACTCTAAGCTTTTTTGGCAGTGGGATCAAGTAACAGATACTTGGACACAATTAGCAGATTTTGCAGGCGTCCAAAGATATTCAGCTGCCGGTTTTTCTATAGGCACAAAAGGGTATATAGGTCTTGGAACTTCGTCATCTACACCTTATAACATGAATGATTTTTGGGAATGGAATCAAACCACTAACACTTGGGTGCAAAAATCTAATTTTCCCGGTACTACAAGAAATAATGCGGCAACTTTTGTAATTGGAACTAAGGGATACCTTACTACAGGAGTATCTAGTGGTTCTACCTACTTTAAGGATTTATGGGAATGGGACCAGGTTACGGATATATGGACAAGAAAGGCAGACATGCCCACTTCTACAGGAAGAAGGTTTGTTGCTGCCTTTGCTTTGGGTAATAAGGGATATGTAGGTGGAGGAGGTTACATATCATCATATTATAATGATTTTTGGGAATGGAATCAATCTACCAACACATGGACAGCTAAAAATAATTTGCCAGGTACAGGTGCGAATAGATTTGGATTAACTATCGGTTCAAAGGCATATGTTGGAGGAGGACAAGATATAACTACAGGTGCTTTTCTACATAGTTTTTGGCAATGGAATGCAGTAACAGATTCCTGGATAAGTAAAGCTCCTACTGTTGGTAATATCGATGCAATTACGGCTACCTTTGCAATTGGAAGTAAAGGGTATGCTAGGATAAATTCTAGTCTTTTTGAATATTTCCCAGATTGTCAGCCTTTAAGTGTGACTGTGAATGACCTTAGCAATATTACTTTTTGTGCTAATACATCATCTATAAGCGTACCTTATACAGGTTTAGGCACATTTAGTTCCGAGAACATATTCACCGCACAATTATCCAATGCGATTGGAAGCTTCGCAAGTCCTGTTAATATAGGAACAGTAGGTGCATCTACATCAGGTTTAATCTCTATAACTATTCCTGCAGGTACGCCAGCAGGCACAGGCTACAGAATCCGTATCAATGCTTCATCACCTGCATTAACAGGATTAGACAATGGCGTGAACATCGTTATTCCTGCGGCAGTTGCTACAAGCATCACGACAACCTATCCTGCTATGCGTATCGATGATCCTTATATTGTATTGACAGGCGGTACTCCAAGCGGTGGAGTTTATTCTGGTAATGGGGTGTCGAATGGTACTTTTGATCCGGCTTTAGCTGGGCCTGGGATTCATGAGATCACATATAGTTATGCATGCAGTGAACCTGCTAAAACTTACATTACGGTTATTAACTGTACAGAGAATGTATGGACACGCAAGCAAAACTATCCGGAAACAAGTTCTTTGGAAGAGACAGGATTTAGCATAGGCAATAAAGGTTATTTATTGTACGGAGAAATGACCGGTGGTTCTGTTAAAACCTTCTGGGGATGGGATCAATCCACCAATGTGTGGACACAGTATTCTACTTTCGGTGGTACTGCCAGAAACAATGCGGTAGGTTTCGCTATAGGAACCAAAGGTTATATCGGTACAGGTCAAACCACTTCAGGAACTTACTTAACTGATTTCTGGGAATGGAATTCCCTTACGAATTCCTGGTCTTCGAAGACCAATTTCCCTGGGGGGGCCAGGGCTTATGCTGTTGGCTTCGCTATAGGAAATAAGGGATACATAGGAACAGGTTATACGTCTTCAGGATCTAAAAAAGATTTATGGGAATGGAATCAAGCCTCAAATGCTTGGGTGCAAAAAAGTGATATACCTGGTGAAACCAGATTTATGTCCTACGCATTTACAATCGGTACAAAAGGATATGTGGGTTGTGGTGTAGGTGCAGCCGGTTACTCCAGCCCACTACGTGAACATTGGGAATGGAATCAGTCTAACGATCAATGGACGAGGAAATCTGACATTCCTGCTGGATCATCGATTGCATTGGCATATTCAGCAGGCTTCTCATTAGGCTCTCAAGGTATTGTAGTAGGGCGCAATTTCGCTGGAGCAGGAGATGGCGGAGTAGACGCTAATTATTATCTATGGGATCAAGCAACTGATACTTGGACAATTAAAGTTAGACTTACTCCTGATGGTTACCATAGTTACTTTAACGTTCATAGTTTTGTATCCGGATTAGCGATGAATGGAAAAGGATATTCAAAAGAAATTGGTAGTTTCTGGGAGTACGGTTGTCCTCCGGTAATCAGTGCCAATGATTTAGCTCAAAAGAATATTTGTACAGGAACATCGGTACCGTTTTCATTCACACTATTGGGTAGTCCGATGAATACAGGTAATATGTTTTATATAGAGTTTTCTGATCCTGACGGTGTATTCAGAAGTTCTCCTTATATCACATCGAGCGGATATAGCTTAACGACATTGAGCAGTCCGTTGAACTATACTATTCCTTCTTACCTGGGACAAACGGATAATGCAGTTTATCGTGTAAGACTTCGTTCTACCAATCCTGTCTTAATAAGCGAACCAAGTCCTTATCTGATCAGTGTCAAGTTTACTCACCCCGGTGTAGCATTGGCTTCTTTTACCGGTGTCACCACAGGTACCGCACCATTCTCTTTAACAGGCGGCACACCGGAAGGTGGCGTCTATTCAGGCCCCGGTGTGAGCGACGGTATCTTCGACCCTGCGGCTGCGGGAGTGGGTACGCATACCATCACTTACACCTACAACAGCTGCAGCACGCCTGCAACAAAAACGATTGTCGTTTCTGCCGGCGGTGGCGGCGATTTCGCCAGACCTTCTTATGGAGAGGTAACGGCCGTACAATGTTATCCCAATCCGTTTGACAATAGGCTGAAGGTATTAGTAAATGAAGCGGACAACGGTTCTACACCCGCTACTTTCAGATTGCTGAACATGCAAGGTGAAGTAGTTCACAAAGAAGAATTAACAACCAATCAGGAAAAAGAATTTTACATGGAACTTCCGACAGGGATGTACATGGTTCAAATTATTATCGGCGACCAGGTGGTAGGTCGTTATAAATTAATGAAGAGCAATTAAGAGCAAGAAAAAATACTATGATACGAGAAAGGTTGGTGGCGTTTGTTTTCATGGCAGGTCTAGTGGGTGCCTGTTCACCGGAAACAAAGAAGGAAGAAAAGGTAACACAAGAAGTTCCGGTAGCTGCGGTTGAAACAACTGTAACTTCCGATACCGTCACATTGCCAGCGTCTTCGCAGCCTCAACAGCTGCAACAGGAAAATCTTTCCGGACCCCGTAAGGCCATGCATGCCGAGGAGCCCGGTAAAATAACGCCTCCCAGCGATCCTTTTAAAGGCTCTACTTTCACCGCTGAAGTAATCAACAGTGAAATCGGTTGGGGCTATGACCTATACATTGACGGAAAGAAAACCATTCATCAGCCGCATATTCCCGGTGTAAGCGGAATGAAGGGATTTGACACCAAAGAAAAAGCGGAAAAGACAGCCAATTTTGTACTTTTTAAACTGAAGAATAACATCATGCCGCCCAGCGTGTCTAAGGAAGAGTTGGATAGTTTGGGCGTGTTGAAGTAAGAAATCTGAAATCTGAGATCTGAAATCTGATAGTAAACCAATTCAGATTTCAGATTTCTGATCTCAGATCTCAGATTTCACATCTCAGATTTCAGTTTTCTCATTTCTCTTACTACCTTGTACAATAGACTATTTGCTGTACTATGGAAAGTTTAACCGTATGGGATTATGGAATCATTGTTGGCTATTTAATGGTCATGTTGTCCATAGGTTTATTTTATAGGAAAACAGGCAGCAGCAGCATTGAAGCATTTTTTATTTCAGGAAAAAATTTCCCTTGGTGGCTGGCCGGTGTATCGCTGATTGCGACCACCTTTGCGGCAGATACACCTTTAGCCATTACAGAATTGGTCAATAATAAAGGCGGCATTGCAGGCAACTGGATGTGGTGGAACTTCCTGGCCGGCGGGATGTTGACGACCTTCTTCTTTTCGAAATTGTGGTACCGGGCGGATCTGGTGACCGATCTGGAATTGGTGGAGCTGCGTTACTCAGGCAAAGGCGCAGCCTTTCTGAGGGGCTTTCGTTCGGTCTATTTGGGCGTTTTCATGAATGCGCTCGTGATTGGTTGGGTGAACATCGCCTTGGTCGCAATCCTTCAAGTCTTCTTTGACCTCACGCCACAACAAGCTTTGTACTATTCTGCGGGAGCGATGGTATTTACGGTACTCTACTCCAGTCTGGCCAGTGCGCTGGGATTGGCTGTTACCGACTTCATACAGTTTTTTGTAGCGATGATTACTACCGTTACACTCATGTTACATGTACTGGATGCTCCGGAAGTAGGGGGCATTGAAGGATTGAAAGAAAAACTGCCTGAATCCGCACTCGGATTTTTTCCGACCTTACAAGACCTTAGTTCAGGAGGTGTAAGCGGAGCGGCAAAAACAGTCGCCTTATCGATCGGATCTTTTCTGGCCTACATCGGTGTGATGTGGTGGGCAAGCTGGTATCCCGGCAATGATCCGGGTGGCGGAGGATATGTGGCGCAACGTATCCGTCGTACAAAAAATCAACAACATGCGATTGCTGCGACGTTGTTTTTTCAAGTCGTGAATTATTGTTTCAGACCCTGGCCATGGATCATCGTGGGTTTGTCTGCGATCATCCTGTACCCGCAGCTGGGCGTGGACGACAAGAAATTGGGTTATGTGATGGCGATGCGCGACTACCTGCCTAACGGTTTGAAAGGATTATTGATCACCGCTTTTTTTATTGCCTACATGAATACGGTTTCCAGTCAGTTGAACTGGGGGACGAGTTATCTCGTGCATGATTTATACAAACGATTCATCAATCCTATAGCGACACCGAAACAAATAGGATGGGTCACCAGACTTTCTTTTGCCGTCATCATGATTGCCGCCTTGGCTGTTTCTCCATTTATTACTTCCATTGAAAAGGTATGGTTCCTCGTGTTGGAATGCGGAGCCGGATTAGGTTTGGTATTGATCCTTCGCTGGTATTGGTGGCGCATCAATGCATGGGCAGAACTGACTGCGGTAGTCGTTCCTCTGGTCATGTACATCGTTTCCAACTATGTGTTGGGTTGGGAGTTTCCGAATAGCTTTTTCTTAACAGTAGGCGTAACAACCATCAGCTGGATCACCGTCATGTACCTCACCAAGCCGGTGAACATGGAAGTGCTGCAAAAATTTTACAACAAAGTAAAACCGGATGGCGCTTGGGATCCGGTGCAACAATCATTGAACATCTCAGAACGATCTGAAAACATTGTACCCTTGTTACTATGCTGGATCTCTTCTGTTACCATGACCTACGGCATTCTCTTCCTCATCGGTTACCTGATCTTCAGGCAATGGAACGATGCCTTTGTAATGACTTCTATGATCTCCGGAAGCTTTGTGATCCTGGCTTATAACTCGAGGAAGATTAAGATTTTTGCGAATAAGAATTAAAAAAGTTGTTAGTTATCAGTTGTTAGTTGTTAGTTAAGATCGTATAAAAAAAGTCAGGTATACCACCTGACTTTTTTTATAGATTAATCTCCTCTACGAGTATTAGCTATTATTTATTTGACAACAACTAACAACTAACAACTAACAACTAACAACTAACAACTAACAACTTTTATTCTTTCGGTACCACCAACACCACACTTTCTTTTTCTACTTTCACCATACCAGGCGCGGCGCCTTTGACTTTTCGTACATGTTTTTTTAGGGTATACATCACCGGACATAAGCTGTCTGTTTTTCTTTTGGAATAGAATGCCGCTAATTGCGCCGCTTTCTCTATGACAGGTTTAGGAAAGACGCCATTGTTTTTGTGTTTGATGATCACATGTGAACCTGAAACATCTTTCGCATGCAGCCACAAATCTTCTTTGTGAGCGAACTGTTGTGTCAACTGATCATTGTTCTTCGCATTTCTACCGACGAAAATTTGATAACCCTGGTATTCGTATGCTTTAAACTCAGGCGCGTTTGTTTCTTCTTTGCTCTTTTTCGTTTCAACAGATACCGGTAAATACTTTTCTTGTAAACTTAATAGCAGCCGAGCTTCTGCCGAGAGCACCGTATCCAACTCCTTTGCCAAATGTTCTTTTAATGATTGCAGTTGTTCTAATCGAGCCAGCATATTGGCTCGCTCAGTCTGTCTCTTTTTAGATTTCTTGTACAAAACCCCGGCATAATCGGCAGCACTCATGCCTTGTTTTATTTTGACAACTACAGTTTCATTGGTGT
>JAQZBV010000089.1 GCA_029237685.1 Cytophagaceae bacterium
TGGTAATAGATGTTATTGTTTTTTCCGGTGATCAAATAATAGTCTGCCTGCGTATCCGGTATCGGAGCAGCAATGACCTGATTGTATTCAGAGGCTTCGATACGATTATCCAAATCTACCAAATCAATTCCGCCATCAGTGGCATTCTGATCAAACAAATAACTGATCGTAGGATCCTGTGAATACAGGAACTGTGAAGGGATCACTTCTTCAAAAGGAGCATACGCAAAGGAAGTAGCATCATTGACAGGTTGAATCCATTCCAGCACGCACTTGGCCTGGTAACCGGAACTCTTATAATTGGAGTTTAAACGATGTACTCCTTGTGCAAGGTAAATGGATGTGCGTTGTTTACCGCTTGTCAATGTCCATCCACTCAAAGCTAAACCATCAAGCTGTAAGCCGTAAGTATCTCCTACATTCACCGTATACAGGAAGGTATAGGTTCCAGCAATTGGTACATACAAGTATCCGTCCCAATTGGTAATCAATGGCTTTACAGGAGCGGATTCTGTTGGGATGTACAACTGTGTGCTCGGAATGACCGCTTTGGTTTGCGAAGTACTTGACCATTTCAGGTTTATCATAGCTCCTCCACCCTTTTCAGCATATTCCACTTTGATATTATATTTTTTGCCGGCGATTAAAGTAATCGTTCCATAATACTCTGCCGGGCCATGATCAGCCCACGAGTCTGCAGGATCAGCGACATTCGTAGGCGTCAATGATAAAGGAACACTCATATTATCTACGTACAACCTATTGCCATCATCACTGGTCACATAGAAGGTATAGGTTTCCGAATACAACGGTTGAACATATCCTGTCCATCGGGCAGAGAAGTTGTCGTTGTTAACCGTAACCGCTTGCGGAGAGTTTGTTGTCCAATCGAAATCAATGGCTTCATTAGGTTTAGTCAATACAATAGAACCTGTCAAATTATTGGTATTGTAATACTCTCCTTTTAACCCTGTACCTTCTCCATAGGCTGGATTAAATGTGACATTGTCTGCTACCGCTTGATTTTTGTCGTACAAAATATTCACCGTAGCATCAGGACGTTGTTGTAATACACTTGTTCCATTGGTGTCATAGAATGTAGTAATCAAGCCATGTTTGGCATCAACTTTGGCGAGCTTCGCGTCTGTCACCTCATTCAGGTATAAGTGTTTTTTATTGATGACCGTTTTCTGTAAATCATAAGGCGTTTTCCACAAGAGCTTCACATCAGACGATCTTAAGTTATTCACCGTCATGGTTACGGTAAACTCAATATCGTGGAAACCAACCGATAGATTTCGTGAGACTTCAATGAAGCCACTTACACTATTCCATAAGACATCCGTTCCATCCAACTTAAGGGTAGAAACCCCATTAAAATTAGCAGGAACAGCAAAGGTATAATTAGATCCTAAAGATGGCGTACCAAAGGGATCGGCAATGTAGACCTGGCCTGTATATATTACTTTGAAAACTTGTCCGACTACTCCACTGTTAAATGGATTCTGCGCTCTTGGCCATGTCGAATTAATCTCAGGTACAACAGTAGTTGATCTTAAGGTATTTGAATTGTCATAGTAAGCAGCAGTCAAACCATGGTTTCCTTTCATCAGATCTGCATTAAATACGTTCGTATTCATAAACGTAAAGGCATAGCCACCGTCGTTACTTTCTGCAATAGCGGTTTGACCTGAGATAATCTGTTGTGGTGCTCGTCCTGCCACTCCTTGTACAGAGAATGAAGTCCCATCATTAAATACTTGCGTGTTTCCACCTTGCAATGGCTTCAAGAGCGGCGAAGCAGGCATCACCAGGAAGTTATCCAGGAAGTAAGATCGCTGACCGGCATCTTTCAATGCGGTGCGGTTTAATGAAGTCGGAGTTACGTTGTCAAAATAAAAAGTTTGATTGGTAGCGCTAGAATTAGGATCAAAGAAAATATACATGTACTTCGCTTTCTTCGTCACATCTCTTAAGGTAGGACCAGAGAACGTAAGTTTAGTCCAGGTATTGGTCGTAGAAAGTGTCTGCGTAAATTCTGTACGTATATCTTTGTAGCGATTAGTCAGATCGTTCCAGTCCGGAGTATCCTTTTCACCGAACATGACTACGATGTTTTGACTGGTCGCATTGGTTTTATAGAAATCAATGGACACATTCCCATTCGGATCAATGTCCATATTATCGATCAGGTAACGAACGTATTGCCCGGTGTTGCTTTTCACCACTCTGGCGCATAATGCCGATGAGTTGACACCACTAGAGCCAGGATTGGCCACAGCGGTTGAATAAACCGCTCCAGCAGAAGCCGCAACCGACGAAGGGTAACTGATACCAGAAGATTCGAAATTCAGGATCACAAATGAACTGGCATCCGGTTGATAACTCAATCCTCTATCCGGATATAAATACAACCTGTTTACCAAACTCTTGTAAGCACTAACAGGTGTCCCCACCGGCACGAATTCTATGGTCTGCCATGCTTTTGTTTTGGTAGTTACCGCAGTATAAGTCGCATATCCAACTTCCGTTGTACCATTGTGATACGCTGCGATCAAAGTGAATGTAGTTGGCGAAGACGGATCCATCACATCCATGGTAAATTTATTGTTGATGCTCAAATCCGGAAGGTATGTTGTCAACGAAGCAGTAGCCATTGTAAGTCCCGAAGACGGATCTTCTCCTCTCATGAAAATGTGAGACCAATACGATTGGTTAATACCTTCTTTATCGTGGTTACGTTTCCCTGTCATCAGGATATGTCCTGGAGACCAAGGTGAAGTTTGTCCAAGATTAGTAATGACTTGGGGAGCTCCTACTTCCGCATCAAATAAGGTGGTTACAGAAGTATAGTCTTTGCCCGGTAAAGAATTCACTAGTGTGGTTGAAAGTTCTGAATCCACAATAGTCGTTTCATTACAACCCTCATTGATTCCTAATCTGATGTTATCATACCAGATTCCTTTTTGATAGGCCGCTGCAGTATTGTTTGTAGGATCCACATAGATGTACATGTACTTCAATTTGGTAGGATCCATCAGAGGATAAGGATTTTTAATAGAAGGCGAAGAAAACGTTATCGTTTGCCAAACATTCGCAGCAGCAGTGATTGTACCTGTATACTCTGCATAAATCTGATTGTACTTTGAAGGGTTGTGGCTATAAAGAGGATTCGGATTATCTCCAAACCAAACATATATCGTCTGATTAGTGGCGATTTCCTTTCTGAAATCAATAGTAAATGGTTTACTGAAATCTACCTTATATTGATTGAGATCATATATCACATAATCACCCCACCAACCTTTTGTGACTTTGGCACATTTAGAACTGGTATTGATACCTGTTGTCGTTGGGTTGGTGACGATAGCATAACCCTGAGGGGTATAGCTTGATTTTTTAACTTCGGCATCCAATCCTTGGAAATCTTTGAAAAGCGTTAGAGAAGGTGGTGCAACATCAGGCACCATAAGTTTTTCAGGTCTCAGCATACCAATTCTACCAACACTATATATAGGGGCTTCCATCCAGGTTATTGCCGAATTTGCAAGAACAACTTTATACACCGACATAACTCTACCAGAAGCATCTCTTACATAAACCGTTGCTTTTCCTGTTTGAGAACTCGTACCATAATTATTGTATTGCGTTTTACGGACACGGTATCCCAATGCATCATAATCAAATACAGTATATCTTACATTATTGGGATCTTTCGCATTGTATACAGTTGCTATTTTGTCGTATACGTTCCAAGAAACAGTTATTCCTTCTTGTTTATCAGCAGTCAGATTACCTTCCAGATCATACTCATAGTTATCATCGATCTGTCCTGGTTTTAAGTCGTTACTACCCTGTGTTGAAGCAGCATCCATGACTTTAGTTAGACGATTATTCATATACTCTGCATCATTCAAGGCGCCTGATGTATTTTTCAGATAACTGTATGTAAGCTGATCAATCTGTGCTCCGCTATAATTCCATCTGTTAGTGCTTAGAATATTTCCATTACCTGAGTAAACAAATGTTTCAGCCGCTCTGTTTGTTCCTACTGTATTTAGTAATCCTGTAGCATTATAATCCTTCGTGATGACGCTTGACTTCAATCGATTAAGCTTATCATATTTAAGGTGGCGAATATTTAGTCCGTAAGGAGTTGTTGTATTTGCCGCATTAGTTGCCGAACGTGTATTACTAGACCAAGCAGCAATGTTACCATCGTACAAATTAGTAAAATCAGAAACTATACTTGATGAGATATTTGTATTGTTAACACCTATTGGAATACCAGTGCGTTTATAATCGGCGTTGTGATAGGTTAATTCCATAGCGAATTCATCTTTTAGAAATCCTGCTAAGGTAGTCGCATCTGGAGAATCTGCGCCAGGATCTGCCGCGACGTTTTGCATATCAACCTGATTAATAGCCTTCAAATAACCTTCGATGGTATAGGTATAATCAACACCTTGTATTTTATCGTGACCAATTTCTGCACGAGCTAAAGGACCATGTATGTAGTATTTATAATTAGCTTCTTTAGTCCAAGAAATATTATCGGTGGAGGTACATACTCCGACTATACGATTTTCTTCATCATAAGTATATTTATGAATTAATTGATCTGATTTGCCTTCCTGATAAAAGACTTTATTGACATTATCACTGACCAGATTGTATTCGTAGCGCAATGATTTTTGTCCAATATCTGCTAAATCCTGAATTACCCATTCTATTGTTCCTAAAGGATCATATGAATAATAAGTAGTAATTAATGAACCTGAAATGTTTTGGGTTTGTGTGTAACTGATACGATTACGCAAATTAGCTTGCGGTAAAGTGCCATTGTAGGAAACACTTGCAGGAGTAGAATATACAGTAATTATTTTTTGTTCCTTTGTAGCTAAGCCTTGTAAATTAAAATTAAACGGCAATACCTGTTCATATTCATCGATAAAAGCAGGAGTAAATCCATTAATCTGAGAAACTTCTGTTGTTCTACCGAATTCATCATATTGAAAATAGGTATACTTGCCATTTAGAAGTTGCTGGGCATCTTGTTTTAATACTTGCTTACCTTTCCCATCATACCAAATTGAAGTCTTACCTCCATCAGGAGTAGTGGCGGAAATAATCTGTTTCAGTGAATTGTATGTGTAAGATGTCACCTGACTATGCTTCGGTAACACAGGTGCATAGTTGTTTGGATATTTCCGAGCAAGCTTTACGGCATCTTTCAACGCAGGTTCATCGAGGAAGTCTACACCATCCGGAGGTACAGTACGTACTAAATTACCTGCACGGTCGTAATAATTCAAAGTATAATGATGATACCCCAATTCATAGGTAATGCTAAACTCGTCTTGGATGTTGGTTAGACAATTGGTCTTGTATACCTCTTCCAGTTCTTTTACTTTTTTCTCACGACAATCTGTCAAGTATAATTGCGTTTGCGTAGCAATATATTCTGCTTTCGCACTTTCGCAAGTAACGGGTATTTGTGGCGGATAATCACCTAATGCAGTGGCTACATTTCCTACATCCTGTGCTGTATACTTTTCCCAACGGACGCAGAGTGAACAAGCAGGTGTTACCTCATCAGGCAAAGGAATGATGCGTTGATCATTAGTAATCACACTGGCACCCAACCACCCGAAGCTCACATCAGATGAATTAAAGAATGTAGAAGGATTTGCAATTGGAATAGTCACTCGCAAAACCTCGTCGAAATAAACTTTAAACTCATTAGCTGGTGCACCAGACCAGTTGATGCTTACATCGTGGTACTCTCCGTCTTCTACGTTTAGCGCATTATATAATACTTCTGAAGAGTATTTAATAGGAACCGTAGGAATAGGAACACTGGAAGGAGCATAACGATTGCCCATTTCATTTCGCCATACGGTAATGTGATCGTAATCCACATCCTTGCAATACCCAGTACTCGAAGTACAACTGCTGCAAGGATGAGCAGCGCCAGGTTCCGGATTAAACGTAGAGGCGCAAAAATTAGAGCTTACCCCAGGAGGCAAGTCATGAAAACCACCATGACCATAATTGTGTGCTTCAACATCATTCACATACGTATCAAATTCAATACCCAAAGAATTTGCGATGCCTTTAGCTCCGATAGGATTACTGGTGTTATAATAGCCTAATTGACCTCCTCCATGTCCAACATCTGATGTTGTCATTAAATTAGGCGCGATTACAAAAAGCAATCCGTC
The DNA here is from genome assembly GCA_029237685.1 of Cytophagaceae bacterium. Classification (GTDB taxonomy): domain Bacteria; phylum Bacteroidota; class Bacteroidia; order Cytophagales; family Cytophagaceae; genus JACMQM01. Next base: position 6,225 of record JAQZBV010000089.1, read on the forward strand.
TGCACCAAACTGATTCTTCTTTCCAAAATTGACTTTATACTTCTTAGAAAATGGAGTGTTAAGCGGTAATTTTATCGTGCTAAATAAGCCGCTGGCTTGCCCCGACATTGCTTCGATTTCACGATCCTGATTGAACACTCTCGTCATCACATACCCGCCATCTGCATGCATCAATCCTGAGTTTGTTCCTACATGAATATAATTTTCAGTATCAATTTCATTCCCACATTGACCTCCACCTGATTCTTTCTTTGTATAACTGTATGGGCAATCTTCAGCCAATGTTTTTTCAGCGCCAGGTTGTAACAGTTGTATGAAAGAAGAGGTGGTTGTCCATGTTGCATCAACAGTATAGTCTTCAGGATGTTTACCCGACACAATCAATTTATAAGAACTCAATGGTAAGGCATGGCTGTTTGCCGGCACCGTTACAATAACATCGCTGCCTGAAACAGAGGCGATAAAATCCGGTGAAGATTTTTTATCGTTGATCGATTGCGCAAGGAAAAGTGCCATGCCTATAGGCGTAGACTGCCATAACACCCCATTGGAAAGGTCTACTATTCCTGTTGGGGTTCTTAGTGATACAAAAATTTCATCATCAGGCTGAGACACACTTCCTGTTATACTAATCTTCGCTGTTGCTTCGGCAGAAGAGGTATTGATGTGACTTGTCGCTGTATAATATGAGCTTAAAATATGGCTATACGGAACAATATGAATGCGATGTTGATTGTCGAAATAAAACTTTAGGATATTCAATTCAGTCGTCAAAACCCCACTTGTAAAGTAGCCGGCAGGCAATTGATTCAAGACAAATTGCTCCTGTAATGTAGTGCCAACAAACAGATTAATTTCTGCACTGATGAAAGCATCGTCGTTTTTATCAGTTAACACATTAGGATTCCAACTTACTTTTACCTGAATTTTCCCTTCTCTGTTTACTGGAGTGGATCCGGTGCTAATGTCTGCTACAAATGCATACTCGGTAATTGCCTGGTGCAAAGATGAGCTTACCTTATTGGTAACTTTACGCTCTCTCAAACCTTTATCCATACCGGCATAGACCGCCTGAGTGATTTGATTCTCTACATAAGCTAAGTCCGCACCTTTAGTGTAAGCACCTGTACTTACAGGTGCCACCGATACACCTCCTAAAAATGCCAGCGTGAAATTGTTGTAATCCTGTGTTACCAAGTCATAAAATAATGTACTATTGAAAAAATCAGTATACGAATCAAAGGGATAGGTACCGTCGTAATGATTGAAATTATATATCCCATCCGGAACAACCGCTGAATAAGGCGTAATGTTAAGCGGATCAAATTCACTTTTGAGACGAGCGACATCTAAGTAACTATTAATATTAGATTTGTTGCATTTATCTTTACAGTCTTTCACCATCATGTCTACCAAGCAACACATATCCAATCCTGGAAATTTACTGGCGAACGTATGGCGACCTGGATCTCCTTCTAAAAGTCCGGCTTTCAGATTGGCTTGAATGACAAAGTTGTTGATGGCTTCTTCAAACATAGCACGCTTGTCTTCACATCCAGAACGGCAAGCGGCATCAGAAGCTGAACTTACATCGGTAGTGATTGGATTGACTTTAGGATCAGCAGAAGTCGGTGTAATAGTATTTAAACAATTACATACTTTCTCAGCGGCTTGTTGGATAGAGGCAGCCAAAGCTGGATCATAGACAGCCAATTGCGTTTGTTGACCGGATGAAATGTATTTTGGAATATCTCTAAAATAAGTACCTACACAAACCCTCGGTCTGTTTGCATTAGGATTTTCCACAACAGAAGTACCTCCACCTACAACATCTGGTAAATAAACATATAATGCTGTAGGATCATAATTTGAAATACTAGTAATAGAACTTGGATTTGCATAATATGTATATTGATTATGCGTAATCACCTTTGTATAATCTGCACATCCTTTACTTAAAGGATACAAGAAATGAGGAGGCACTACCTCTTCTACGCCGCTTCTTACCCAAGTCATAACAAATGAAGCGTCTGCATATGCCTGAGCATATTCAATCTTAATCTTATGTCGACCTCTAACAACAGTATATGCAAGTGGCAGACCGTTACTTAAATTACAGTCAGGAATAGATGATGATGGAGCTAAATCATTATCCCCCACTAAAACATTTCTCGTCATGAATCTTTGTCGCTCGGTCCAGCTAAATCCTTGTGCATTACTGTATAAGCACCAACAGTTAACCAATGGACTAGTGGTAAGCGAATTATCAATCCAAACCCTGGCAGCATCATTGAATTTAAACCTAAGTTCTGTAACACCAGTTGGAATATCTATCTCACCGGTCCAGCGCATACCGAACGAAATAGGAAAAGAAATATCAGGTGAACTATTTCCAGGATGCATCAAAGCCACTGCAGTAGAAGGACTTTTTTGAAATTCACCGAATATATTCCAGGTATAATTTAAAACAGGATCTATTCGAGTCTCTACCAATTTCTTTTTAGGACCATCGGATAAATTCAATAGCCCGCTTTGGCTTTCAAACACATTATATACTTGTGCCGTTAAGCCACGCTTATAACCCAGGCAGTCAAAAGCATGTTGCAGATAATCAAATTCTGCAATATATGTGGGAGCCGGTTCATCATCCGTTGAGCCATTCGTTTTGAGATCTAAATCACTATTTGTCGCTGCTTTTGCCGGTTTAGATCCAGGCATAGCAACCTGTATGATATTTTGTTTAAGATGAGCCGAAGCCGCCAAATAACAATCCGAAATCTGTTGACAAGAATAATGAGTATTTAACTCCAGTAAGAAAGCTGTGACTTTCCCTCCAGTGAGCAGCTCATTATAATTGTTATCGTCTGTATCCCCTACCTCTTCATCATCTGTAGAAAGTAGTGAAGTGCTGATCAATGCGCCTGTCATTTTGTTTAAATAACTAGGTGTTGCTTCTGCTTTCAGGTCCTCAATAACGTAATTTACAAAATCCTGAAAAGCAGGTTCCGAAGAAGCTACAAATGCATCTGTCGTCTGCTCACAAAAATCAGGTTTCTTCCCACATTCATAATTAGACAAATCCAATTCCAGCGGTCCACAACAATTCTGAGTTAAGGTCCAGTTTGCCGCTGCATCCAATAGCTTTTGTTTGGCGATGTCGTAATAAGTAGAGGTATTCCCTGTCAACTGATTATTCACATACACCCGTTTCTCTATGATATAAGTACCTTGCTTTAAAAGCAAACTGGTGGCTTCCACTCCGGGACTTAATCCGAAACCAGCTTCCGCGGCAATCGCATCGGGTTCTGTATAGGTTACTTCTTTAAATTTATTTTCTCCCCAAACAATCGGTTGAAATGGCGCGTTGCAATTCTCTGCCACTAGAAGTGTTGGATCTACGAGAAAAGAGATCTTCAAATTTTTGCCTCTTTTTAATGGTTCCTGCTGTGAAGTAATTTCTATATCAATTCTGTAATCACAGGTTTGACAAATATCACCACAAGCTAATCCAAATGTATTGGGCGTGATCTGATACTGCAAACCAACCGTCATACCTACAGGATTAGTAACCGCCAGCGTTCTGATCGAGGTCGATACATTATCCCCTGCTTGTGCATAGCCAGCAGGAAATGTATTTTTAACTTTAACTGTACGCTCGTTACCTACCGGTAAAAGGTCTGTTTTAATTGTTTGATCCAGACACGTTGCCAGAACTTCTCCGGAATAAGCAATGTATTTAACCGAAGTTACTTTATTCGGATCTACGGTTATTTCTTTGTATGCCGTAACATCCAAAGGTGCTTCGTTACCAAATACAAGATCTAGTTCATCTTGCGTTACCGCATCAAAAAAAGTAATTGTATTTTTAGAATTGTCTGAATCGTCTATACGTTTGGTTTGACCAGGCATAGATTGTCTGAATTTCTTACCCAGTGGATCATTGAAAAAAGTAGTTCTGGTATAAGGATATCCTTCCGCATCGGGAACATATAAGTTCTTGGTATTCAAATCGGAATAATACTTACCAAGCGCAGAAGAGCTGCTGACTTTCGCAGGATTGTACACGTTAAGGTCTTCATCAAAATCAGATGCGTTATACGTACGAGTAGGATCGCTTTGAGGAGAAAACAAATCCGACACATAACCTAATGTATTTTTATACAACGGTGCTGGAAGTGTTTGCATAGAAGGACGTCCGAGGTAATCGTAAACAGTCTGTGAAGCGACTACATTAGTAGTAGTAGGTACAGGAGTTTCCTTGATGTTATTGAAAGAAAAAAGCTGGGTTTGAATTTGCTGCACTTGATTCAATCCATTGGCGAATGTCATTTTCTCTGATTGACGGCCTCCTTCTGTTAGAACTTTCCCATAACTAAAGTTTTTATCTTCATCAAACTGTTTGTAATAAAAGCAATCATTATAAACGGTGGCGTTGTTAATGATTTTACCAGAGTTAATAGGTGTAGTAGGGCTTGAGAAAAAAGTTATACCGCTGGTGCCTTCGCTCACTAAGCCATTTTGCAAGCTCGGACTCCATACGCCCAAGTTTTTATAAAAACTTCGCCCTCCTTCATAAAATGAACCAATAGGTCTGACACGCCACAAATAAAAACCGGTACCTTCTGCAAGCGTCATATCATAAGAAGTACCATTCACTTCTATCAAAGCCGCCTGATCCCAGTTGATGTAAACATCACCGTTTTGATACGGTTCTATTTTCAGTACTTGCAAATCATAACTAGGAAAAGATCTGTTGGGGCCAGGAGTCCAACTCAATCTTACTTTACTTACTTTATTAAAAGAAGGATTTAACGGATCGGCAACACCATTTACCGGAGAAGCTGTAAGTAAAGAAGGCACGATACCGCCGCCTTGTTTAGAAGCGGTAGATAGCCCTAGGTCATTTACCCAAGTTCCTGATAATCTTATGATGGTATTAAGATTAACCAGGTTGAAGTTACCATTTGTAACAACATAAGCAAGGTTTTTAATTCTTACACTAGTAACATTAGTAAGATCCTGGTATTCTACAATGTGGTACTTTTCAGGGGTATTATTATCAACTAAAAAACTAAGTTGTACCGTTTTAAGAATCGTTGATCCTTTCAAAAATTCCACAGCAACTATCAATTCCGCTTTCCAAGTATTATTGCCCAGTTGGTACTGATCTCCGGCATCCATCTTGAGATGAAGCGACTTGCTTCTCACATTTAGTTGCTGGTCAATAATAGCGAAGTTTGGAACACTTGTACTTGGTAAAAGAGTATTCGCACTAGGTGGTGTTACCAAAGCGATATCCGTTCCGTAATACTGAAAAAAAGGCGCTTGTGCCTGAGCTGAAAATACAGACAACATTGTTACTAACATAACAGCGAATCGAATAGCAATAGCTTTCATACAAAAATTAGTTTGACCTGACATCTGTTAACTTATATTTTTTAAATGATTCTTTCAACGTACCACCGGATAGTACCTGTGACAAGGCTGTACCCTTAAAAGGTTCGGCAACACCGTTTGAAGTAAACTTATCAATTGTAATTATTTCTCTGCTTTTCGTACTATTTACTTCAGAATCCAAAGTAGCCTTTAGCATTTTGCCAGACTTAATTTCATAAACGTATGCCATTCTCTTGACAGGCGATTGAAGTAAATATTTATCCTTTAATTCCAAAGACAAATGCCCCAAGCCATCATTAGTATTGCATTGTATAGGATTATAATACTTCTTCAATGTATCAATATGGTAAGAAGATGACATTTTATCCCAGGATAAACCAGCCGTTATATCCTTATTGAATCCTCCTGTTTGCAACACAATCTGATTTCTATCGTGCGCAATTAATACACAGTTCTTATCATCCTGATACATGGTGATATGACCGTTAGTCATTCTCATTTTGTTTTCATTGTGCGTGATTTCAGTCACCAGCTTCTCTCCGTACTCGCCATTCAAAACGGATACAGAAGAATATTTCATGTATATTTTTGCCGTATTGAGATTCTTATAATACGAAGACATACGAATATATTCCTGATAACAATCCGAGTGCTCGTGTGTTGTATAAGCACTCAGCACTATGCTGACTGCTAAGCCTAGTAAATAAATAAGTTTTCTCATGGAATAACTTCGCCTGGCGTGTTGTACTGTGTTTCAGAAATTGTCTTAATACCTTCTACCGTCTCTTTCAATTTTCTAACTAACAAGCCTTCTGCATTGTACTGGTAGATCAGCGCATAGTGGCGATCGTCAAATACGGCTACCAAACGCTGTGCACGGTCGTATACGTAACATACCATTTCTGAATTGTCATGCTGCGTTCTTAAATCGTCCACATAGATCTTTCCAAAATCTACACCTGTTACACCATCTACTCTAATTTTTAAATCCGTATTCGATAGCGTACCTGGAGTTACGGATGCTTCAAACTGCATCCATGGTCCGGCACTGGAAACATAAGTCATCACAATATTATTTGAACCATGTAAGCTCATTTTAACATTGCCTTTGAGTTTCTCAATGTTTTCATCACAGGTGATCCAAACTCTTGCCGTGACTTTACTATTAGCGGCAGTATTCACTTTACCCAATAAATAATCTATATTCTTCATCAATTTGAAAGCATACTTTCCTGTGTGCGCTTTCTCCGTGGATAGCCCTGCCAGATTACCCGGAAGTAAAGTAGAAGCTATTTCGTTACCATTTTCCAAATAAAACTTAGAGTCTGCTCCCGGATAATAGTTTTCAAATCCTTCAAATGAAATGCTATTTGCTTTTGCATTTTGAGCGATAGCAGTTGGTAACGTATTGTTGTAACCATATATCCCCGTACTATAGACATCCAGGATATCCTTGTCCTCGTATATCATACCGTTAGGCGTATATTGAGTAGTAGTATTGGAAAGCAGCCATTTCGAATAATCATTTACTTCTGGATTTTTCCAGTTGAACAGCGTGAAATCTTTCATTTCACCGGAAGCATAATTAAGCCCTTCCTTAATCGCTGTTCTATAAGTATACTGATCTTTCAGTCTCCATTTTCCTCTTGCTCCTGTTTCATACTCATTCATACGACTGAATAGCGTTGCATCTGAAGCGAGGATTGGATATTTACTCGCATCGTAATCCCATTGGTGATCAAAAGTCTGGGCACTAGCTGTAATGATACCGCCTAAGATCACAGGTTCTGTCGCTTCACATAGTGATAAACATTCTACATTCTGCGCACAACCACCTGTAGGGGTAAATTGAATATAACCTGTAATGGCATCGTAGCTAAATGTACCTGCCGTACCATTGACAACAGAAGCACAACCCGGTGCTACTGAAACTCCACAGCCGGAATAGGTACCGTTAGGTTTTACTAATTGTGTATTTGTAAAACCTTGTCCGCCCGTCCAACCAAAATAAGCATACTGGTCACCACCCACCAACGAGCGAAGATCTCCTGTAAATTGTTTTCTCAAGGCGCCATCAAAAAACACTTTGAAAATTTTTGTTACAGGACTCCATGTAATTCTTACGTCGTGATATGCCCCATCTTCAATATTTCTGGAGCCGTATTCGGCGTTATTGTCATATACTGCTGCCACTGGAAGTGAACCTGATGGGTATGAATTTCCAACATTATTGGTAAAAATATCAATGTGATCGAAATCAATCTGAGAACAGTGACACGGCGTAGGCGTACAAGCTGCTGTTAAATCACAGTTAACAGGGTTACTGTAGCATCCCGCTAAGTAAGTAGTGCTGTTCGAACAAGTAATGAATGGAGGGTGAATGATATTTTTCTGACGCAATACATTCTCTTCTTCCAATGGAGCATTGACAATATGTTGAGCAACATTTTTATATACACGGTCATTGAAAGCATTTGGAGATACAACATCTGAACCGTTGAAGTACGTATCAAACTCTACACCCAAAGACGGAGAGATTGTGGTGAATCCACCACCACTGCTACCGGCCCCCATCATTGGTCCATCTCCTCCCAGAGCATTAAGACCTCTGGAATCATTGTGAATCATAAAGACCATCCCATCGGCACCTAATTTATTTCTTAGTCCCAAATTGATTCTGTAACGCAAGTCAAAACATTGACTTAAGTCTAACTTGTTTTGATTCCAAATGGCAGAGCGTTGATAATTTAACTCATAGTTGCCATTAGGTTGTGTGGCTTGTGTAAGTTGATAAGCACCATTAACTAGTGTTGTAGAAGGCACTCCCACATAATTGGCAGGAATGGTATGCGAAGGAGAATTATTCTTATTTCCCACTTTTACATACGTTTTACCATTCAGCTTTTCAAAATTAATTTCCATTGAAAAATCTCTCCCCTTCACACATTCTCCGCTGATCGGATCTATCATTTTTAACTCGGCAGGAATTTGGCTTGCCGCGATAATTGAATTATTCCCACCGGCATAAGCAGAATTTAATAAAGAGACGAAAGAACTAATGACAGCCGATGGCGGAGGTGTAGCATAATCATAAATACCTGGTCTGTTATAAGCAACTAAGCCACCTGATTTCTGTTTAATCTGATTGGTTCTCCCACTTTGCAAAATATTTACATCTACAATTTGGTCGTTTGCTAAAACGGTTATATCAGAACCTATGGTTTGATGCAAAGCAGATTTGCTAAGTTTTATTCTGATGTTGGGTCTATCGATCTCTGCTACGTGATACAAAGCCGGGATATTTCCAGCAGGTGAACCATCTGGTCTAATACTTAGAAAATCTCCCAATACAAAATTATCCAACGCTGCACATCCACCATTGCTGGCATCAAACTGAAGATAAATGTTTACTCCCTCTATTTTAATTTTACTTTTTACAAACAAGCCTTCATTCAGGTACTTGGATTGCATGTTAGGATAATCCCAAGATGCCATGAATGTTTGATTGATGTAAGACTTCTTAAAGTCATCCGTACTTCTGGTAATCACCGGTTCTCCCGTAAACTTATCATAGACAAGATTCTCAGTAGTATGCTCAACCCCTTCAGATCTTGTGAAGGTCATTTTAGGCATCACAGAATATCTTATTACTTTAGTTGTGACATGTGTTCTTAAAATCTGTTCGGAGATAAAACCAGATCCCATCACCCGTGTCGGATAGATGATTGGGACAGGCACCGGGATCGGACCAGGTTGAAGAGTCCATGCTCCTGCCGTAATATCTACCCCGAAGTTTGTACTGTTAGAAAAATCATTGACTTCTCGGCGTTCAGCAAACATCTCGCTTTCCTTTCCTAAGACCTGCCAGGAAACACGTCTGTTTTCATCCATTACTTTTACTGGTTCACCGATTTTAGTGTATTCATAGCGTTC
>JAQZBV010000185.1 GCA_029237685.1 Cytophagaceae bacterium
TGAAAAAGGTAAAGTATATTATTCTACCTTATTTGAATTGGAGGCCTTAGATAAATATACAGAGTTGGATAAATCAATTGAGTTAAGAGCGGTTACACCAACCATAACAATAGATCTTACCAATATTAGATTTGAAAATACTTCCACTAAACCTACTGCGTTCTCTACACCTGAACTAACAAGAGCTGTTGCCTTCTTGAAAGAAAATGCCACGGCTAAAGCAGAGATAGGAGTGTATACCGATAAGGTAGTACACGACAGTATACAAGTCGCAGAATTAACGGAAGTTCAAGTCGATACCTTAGGTTCGACTACTGACACGCTAGGCGTGGTTACTTACGACATTAAAACGAGTTACCACAATGACAGAACTCCTAAACAAGCTAAAGCAATCGCTGACTACTTGATCAGCAAAGGCATTCCTGTTTCTCGAATCAGTTACAAAGGATACGGTGCAGATGCCTTGGCAAGTAAAAGAGTAGTATTGGCATTGAAGCCATAATCATCATTCAATGAGCATCACCAAAAGAAAAATTATCGAGTCTATAGACTTACTGGATTACCCCATTAAATTTAATCCTTTTGTATTTAGTCGAATGTTTTTCTTATGGGCCTTTTTGGGCGTTGTAGGAGGGCTTACTGCTGGTATCTATTGGATAGTACTAGAGCTGCTGACGCATCAATTGGCGGTGTTTACAGGATGGACAGTGATTCCTCTTATGGCCATCGCAGGTCTTCTGGCAGGTGTTGTTATACATCTTATAGGCGATCCAGGAGAAATTCATTTGATCGTTAACAACATCCGTTTTAAAAACGGGAAACTAGAGCCTAAGAATAATCCTTCCATGATTCTGTCGTCCTTGCTTTGCGTAAGTTCAGGAGGGAGTTTAGGACCTGAGGCACCTTTGGTTCAAGTCACAGGCTCTACAGGTTCTTGGTTAGGAAAAATCTTACGATTGAAAGGTGAAAATCTTCGTTCGCTAAGCATTGCAGGAATGGCATCCGGATTTACGGCTTTGTTTGGCGCACCTTTAGGAGGCAGCTTGTTTGCCTTAGAGATCCTTCATCATGAATATGCAGTGGAATATTACAAAGCCATTATTCCGGCATTTGTAGCCAGTTGCTTCAGCTATCTTATCTTTGCCATCATTGTGCATTTAGGTATTGGGCCAACATGGCATTTACCGACCTATACCATGTCCACTCGATTTGATTTTCTGTATGCTGTTTTTTTCGCATTGATCGCTACAGCTATGGGTTGGATATTTATTTATTGCACTAAATTTTTCAAAGCATTATTTAATCAAATTAAAGCTCCGATTTATATCAAGACATTCATTGGAGGATTAGTGCTAGGTATACTGGCTTATTATTTACCCGTTACCCGTTACTTCGGTCATGAAGAAATCAATGCATTATTAGGTACTGGTTTTTCCACCCAAACACTTCTGTTGATTTTACTGGTTAAAATTGTAGCTATTTCAGTAACTGTTACTTCAGGTTGGAGAGGCGGCTTTATTATCCCTTTATTTTTTGTAGGCACCACACTTGGTATACTCTTGCATCAGGCCTTTCCTTCGGTTAGTTTGTCCTTAACAATCATCAGCTGTATGGCAGCTATTAATTCCTGTGTGACAAGAACACCTATGAGTACCACCATTCTGCTATCCACTTTAACAGGATTTTCGTACCTTGTACCCATTATGTTTGCCAGTCTTACCGGTTATTTCTTTGCACCAAAAATTCCATTCATTTCCTCTCAAATGACAGAGGCCGAATAGTCTTATTTCCGCATCGCATCCATGAAAAAAAGAATACAGCGCAATTACAGAATCGTCAAATATGTCATGTACAAGCAGACACTGGTCACTCCGTCTGATCATATATGGACATTCATCGGTGGTTTCTTAGGTATTGCGCTGATTGGTCTCATACAGACTTACATGAATGATATACCTTCCTCTGATAATTTGTTTCTCATTGGTTCTTTTGGAGCTTCCGCCGTGCTGATCTATGGTGTTACCAATAGTCCTTTGGCACAACCGCGTAATTTGATTGGAGGTCACGTTGTATCTGCTATTGTTGGAGTATCTATTTGCAAAGCCTGTTCTTTTCTTCCTCCTGATTTGATATGGTTATCTGCAGCCTTGGCTGTATCGGTTGCTATTGTTGCCATGCAAGTGACAAAAACACTTCATCCTCCTGGAGGAGCTACCGCATTGATCGCCAATATAGGTTCAGAAAAAATAAAAGCATTGGGCTATATCTATGTATTAACACCGGTTTTAACGGGTGTATTGATCATGTTTGCTGTAGCTATGATCGTCAATAATATACCGGAGGGACGAAGCTATCCGGCAAAGAAATAATACCCCACCGCATTTTTTCAACGCTATATTCTTCAAAAAACAATTCGTAAAACGTATATTTGTATACGAGCCACGATATCCCTATGTTGAAAAAAGTTATTTTTCTTATTCTTTTGTTGGTATCCTGTACCGCATCAACTTTTGATGACGACCGTTTTCAACAAGTCATTGATGCAACAGAAAATTCTACGCTAAAAGACAAGTTGATAGAATTTAGAAAAAATGGAATCGAACGTCCTGTAGATACTAGTATATATGATAAAGAAGCATTGATCACTTTATCTAAAACCTATGTAGGTGCTCCTCATAAAATGGGAGGGATTACAAAAAAAGGGATAGATTGTTCCGGTTTTATGATGGTGATCCATCAGGAGTTTGGTATCAAGTTGCCTCATTCCGCTCACGAACAAGCACGATATGGCACCATCGTCCCTGTTAAGGCAGATCTAAAAAAAGGAGATATGGTTTTCTTTTACGGTTCTTATAACACCCCCAATTTCATTACACATTCAGGGGTTTATCTAGGTGATGGCACTTTCATTCATACCTCCAATTCCTGCGGCGTGGTGATCACTTCCATGAACGACTCTTATTGGAAACCGCTTTATATATTCGGGACACGTTTTTCTAATCAATCTACTTTATAACACACATGGCAGGTAAAAAGGACAATGCCTTAATTTTTATTTTTATTACTTTATTAATTGATGTCATTGGTATTGGAATCATCATTCCCGTGGTACCTGCGTTGATAGAAAAACTAACAGGGGAAGGGATCAGTGTAGCGGCGACCTACGGAGGCTGGCTTACATTTGCTTACGCTGTTTTTCAATTTCTATTCGCGCCGATTTTAGGTGCTCTGAGCGATCGTTTCGGAAGAAGACCGGTATTGCTTTTTTCATTATTAGGTTTGGGTCTTGATTATGTATTTCAAGCTTTTGCACCGACTATCTTCTGGTTATTCATTGGACGCATCATAGCGGGTATTACCGGTGCTAGTTTTACCACGGCTACTGCTTACATAGCTGACATCAGCACACCTGAGAAGCGTGCACAGAATTCTGGGATGGTGGGCGCTGCTTTTGGTCTTGGCTTTATCATCGGCCCGCTGATAGGTGGCTTTGCCAGTTCAGGAGGAACACATGTTCCTTTCTTAGTAGCAGCAGGCTTATCCTTGATTAACTTTATATACGGTTATTTTACTTTGCCGGAATCTTTACCGATGAAAACAAGAAGGCGATTTGATTGGAAAAGAGCTAATCCGATAGGATCATTGAAACAATTGAAAAGGTATCCACTCGTCATGGGTTTAGTGGGATCCTTTGTCTTATTGTTCATTGCCAGCCATGCGGTACAATCCAATTGGGTCTACTATACTGTGTACATGTTCCAATGGACCGAAAAAGAAGTGGGGCTTTCTCTGGCATTTGTTGGCGTGGTGATAGCCATTGTTCAGGGAGGATTAATCCGATTTATCTTACCTAAACTTGGTCAGCATAAATCAATCTATATCGGTTTATTACTCAACATGATCAGCCTTATCTTATTTGGTTTTGCAAACCAAGGGTGGATGATGTATGCCGTCTTGCTTCCCTATGCGCTAGCGGGTATAGCTGGGCCTGCTATGCAGGGTATTATGTCCAGTGAGGTTCCTGCTAATGAACAAGGAGAACTGCAAGGAGGACTAACCTCTGTGATGAGTTTGACTTCCGTTGTAGGACCTCTGATCATGAATAATTTATTTGCTTATTTCACCCTGGCCTCCGCACCTTTTATATTTCCTGGTGCGCCGTTTATGGCCGGAG
>JAQZBV010000090.1 GCA_029237685.1 Cytophagaceae bacterium
CAATCGATCTTATTATTTCTTATACCAATGAAAATATAAGCACAGAGATTAGAAATAGTGCTGCTTAAGTGTAATAAACGAAAGCTTGTTATTTCATATAATCACTATATATAATACGGTTATAAACAATCATTATCAGTCTCTTTACTTCCTTATAAGTTATATTTTTGGCCAGTTTTTAGATCGCCTGGTCTTTGGCTTACTCATTTCCTGAATTTTAAATTATTTTCCTATAAATAGACTTAAAAAACTATCAAAACCCCCTTTAAAAGCAGGTCACAGTCTTATACTATTGGAAAATAGAATAGAAAGTCATAATTTAAATATAGATGAAAAATGAGTATCAAAAATGCATAAGAGGAGTAACCGCTCTACTTCTTACTGGCATATTTTTCAGTTGCTCCAAAAAAACAGACGATCCTAATCCCTCTACTTTTAACGGGACAAAGTATACCATTGTGTCCGGGGCACATGAATCTACCCAACAGCTCGTTTTTAAAACCACGAATGAATTAAGATTCAAAGCTAAATTTGACAGTTCTGCCATTTATACGACGAGCGATCCATTGAATCAGGACGACACGAATAAATTATACGGCTTGTCGGATTGCGGAAGTGTGAATCACCAAACCAACAGTGCACGATTTGGTTGGAGATGGTTCAATAATCAATTGGAAATCATGTCTTATTGTTACATCGATGGCTTAAGACCCGAACCTGTCCGGGTGGCAACGGTAGCACTCAATACTGTAAATAGTTATAGCATCGCCTTTAAAAGCGACAAATATATTTTTACGGTCAATGATAGCAGTAAAGTAGAAGTGTATAAAAATTGTAACTACAACAGCATCCGTAACAAACTCTATCCATATTTCGGCGGCGATGAAACAGCACCGCATGAAATAAGGATATGGATTGAAGAGTTCTAAGCCTTCGCATTATCTATACTAACCCATGCTACTGAACATCAATCTGTTCAGTATCATGGGTATTTTATTTCTCAGTTTGTCAGCATTAATTCATCAGATCATAGATGATGTTACATATTTGCTGATCGTTGCACTGGTCTTGAGACAAAAATTTAAAGTACGTTTCTCTAACAGGGACATCTTTTTTTGCGAAATCACTTTCGCTTCTTTCTAAAGCCACTTTTATTGTTCACTAAGTGTATCAATACTTTGTTTTTTAACAATCGAAACGTGTTGTATTTATACTTTTTGTACGATCAAAAATTTCATTCCGCTCATTCTTTGTGCATCTTCAAACAAATCAATCAGCTATTATGAGAAAAAACAAACAGCTTATGCAGCGAAGTCTTCAGGGGATACGAAGACTTGCGGTGTTCACCATCATCTTTTGTTTAAGTCAGCAACAATCTGTGTTTGCACAACTACCTGCCGGCTTTGTACAAAAAACATTAACCGACAATACCATCCGAGAAGCCACGTGTATGGCACATGCTCCGGATGGAAGAATTTTTATCGCAGAGCGGGGAGGGATCGTCAAAACCTATCTGAATGGAACAGTAACGACCTTGCATACCGTGGCAACCACGACTGCTGCAGAACAAGGTTTATTGGGAATTACACTCCATGAAAATTTTGCTCAAAACGGTAAGTGCTATATTTATTACACCAACCCGGAACTCACCCGACATTTTCTAGATGTGTTAGTCATCAGTACAAACAGCACTGTTACTTCTTCCACTCGGTTAGCTCAGTTTGATCCCATCATCAACGGGTACCATAATGGAGGAGCGATGTGGTTTAAGAATGGTTACCTCTACCTCAACAAGGGTGAAAGTAATGTTCCTGCCGAAGCAGTAAACCTCGATAATGACCATGGAAAAGTGTTACGTTTATTGGAAGACGGTCAACCGGCTCCGGGGAATCCTTATTACAACACAGCAGGTGCCAACCGTTCGAAGAGAAGCATCTGGGCCATCGGTATGAGAAACCCATGGGCGATGACTTATGATCCGGCATCGGGCCGTATGTTTGTAGCCAACGTAGGTGGAGGATTTGAAGAAATCAATGACATCACCAATCCTGATCCTGCAAAAAGTTACAACTACGGGTGGGATCAAAGAGGCAGATCCGGTACGGATCAGGATCCTGCCACTACCATTCTTCCATTTTTCGCATACCGTCATGAAAACTGGGGTTGTGCCATTACAACTGTTGCCGCCTTTAACCCTCCTTCTACCAATTATCCGGCACAATATAAAAACCGCATCTTCCTGACCGATTGGTGCAGCGGATGGTTAAGAAGCATTGACATCAGTAATCCTTCCGCTCCTTACCAGCAATTCGCTGCTTCCGGATTTGGGAGCATCTTGGGAATGAGTGTCGGTATAGATGGAAACATATACTATATCAACTACACCAGCAGAGGCAGTCTTGCCCGTTTGGAATACACCATACAAACCGCACCGGTCATTGTCAATCAACCGGCTGGCAAAACAATATTCGCTGGTGATGCCGTTTCTTTCACTGTATCGGCATCTGGCGTGGCTCCTTTTACTTATCAATGGAAAAAGAACGGTGTCAACATTGCTGGTGCGACTTCCTCCACTTATAGTATCGCCTCCGCGACTTTAGCCGATGCGGGCAATTACACGGCTACTGTTACCAACTCCTTTGGTAGTGCCACAAGTAATGCAGCTGTATTAACTGTCAATCCGGCAAACACGGTTCCTGTAGCTCGTATCACTTCTCCGGTCAACGGTGTCAAGTTTACCGTATTGGATCAAATCAATTTTTCAGGTACGGCTACTGATCAGGAAGACGGAACGTTGCCGGCTTCTGCTTACACCTGGGAAGTGCGTCAACACCATAAAGACTGCGCCACCTGTGAACATTGGCATCCGGGACCTGGTGTGCCGAGCGGAGTGACTTCCGGTTCTTTCATTTCAAGTAATGGCGGTGAAATTTCTCCTAATATCTGGTTGAGAATTATTCTCACAGTGAGAGATTCTAATGGAAGAATAGGAATGGACTCCGTAGATATATTCCCTAATCTTTCTACACTTGCAGTGAACAGCGTTCCTGCAGGATTAAAAATTGTATTGGGTACAGAAGAAACAACTCCTTTTTCTAAAACCGTAGCGGCTAACGCTCCGATATTGTTACAAGCTATTTCACCACAAATAGTAGGAGATAGTTTGTACACCTTTGCTTCCTGGTCACATGGCGGTGCGGCAAGACAGGACATTCGCATACCTTTGACCAATACCACCTATACCGCGCGCTATACAAGTTCTTACATCGGTCAACGCCCATACGGAGGTATCGTTAGAAACATACCGGGTAAAATAGAAGCGGAAGATTTTGATGAAGGAGGAGAAGGAGTAGCCTATCATGATGGAAGCACAGGCAACGCCGGTAATGGTTACCGTACAACGGAGAATGTAGATATACAAAATGCTTCCGAAGGAACATTTAACTTAGGTTGGGTGAATACAGGAGAATGGTTAGAGTATACGGTCAACGTTGTTCAAAATGGGAACTACGACCTGGGTTTACGAATAGCCACGCAAGGCACAGGTAAAAAAATGCATGTAGAAGTAGACGGTGTCAATGTAACAGGCTCATTAGCTCTGCCGCTTACCGGTAGCTTCCAGACCTGGCAAACAGTGACTGTAAGCAATGTTGCATTAACCGCAGGTACAAAAGTGATTCGCGTATTTTTTGAAGAAAACGACATCAACTTCAATTACTTTACCTTCACGGCTTCAGGTAATACCAATACTCCTCCTGTTGTAACCATCATCTCACCGGAAATGAATGAGTCCTTACCGGCACCGGCCTCTAAAGTAATCGTAGCGACTGCTACAGACGATGGAACCATTGCTAAAGTAGAATTCTACAATGGTACGACTAAATTAGGCGAGGATCTTACAGCTCCCTATAATTACAGTTGGACAAATATCGCAGCAGGAACCTATACGCTCACCGCCAGAGCGTATGACAACCTGAACGCATCCACCACATCCGATGTCATTACATTTATCGTCACGCCTACGACTAATCCCACCAAGACCTTACCCGGTAAGATTGAAGCGGAAGATTATGATGAAGGCGGAGAGGGTGTAGGTTACCACGACTTAACTGCCGGTAATTCCGGTAACCAATACCGAGTGAATGATAATGTGGACATTGAAAATTGTGCTGAAGGCACCTTCAATATCGGCTGGACAAATGCAGGAGAATGGCTGCAGTATACCGCTTCAGTAACGCAAGCAGGAAATTATAACTTAGCCTTGCGTGCAGCGGCTCAAGCTGCAGGTAAATCCTTGCATGTGGAAATCAATGGAGTAAATGTGACAGGTGCTGTTGCTATTCCAAATTCAGGAGGCTATCAAAATTGGCAAACTGTTACAGTGGCTAATATCTCTTTGACAACAGGAACAAAAGTAATCCGAATTGTTTTTGATGCCAACGACATCAACCTGAATCATTTTACATTCACAGCTTCAGGCAGCACCAACGCCTTACCGGTTGTTAGCCTTACATCACCAGTAAGCGGTGATGTATTCAATGCTCCTGCTACTATTTCTTTAGCAGCCACAGCAACGGATGATGGCACCATCAGCAAAGTAGAGTTCTACAATGGAGCTACTAAAATCGGTGAAGACCTTTCTGCACCTTATACGTTCAGTTGGACAAATGTCATTGCCGGCACTTACGCGTTAACAGCAAGAGCGTACGACAATTTAAATGCTTCAGCTTCTTCTACCGTAACTAACATTACTGTCAATACACCCGCAGGATCTAACCTGGCGCTGAACAAACCGGCACGCGCTTCTTCCAGGAAGGACAATAATGTAAACCGTGATGCTAAATTGGCTGTAGACGGACAAATCGGTACGCGTTGGGAAAGTGAATGGTCTAATCCGCAATGGATTTATGTTGACCTGTTACAAACTTATAACTTGAATAGAGTAAAGATCACATGGGAAACTGCTTTAGGCAAAGACTATTTGATCCAGGTTTCAAATGACAGTACCAACTGGACCGCACCGGCTGCGAAAACTGTTACAGGTAATACCGCAAAAATAAACGACTGGGCGATCGCTGCAACCGGAAGATACGTTCGTATTTATGGAACAGTAAGAAATACGCAATACGGTTATTCTATTTTTGAATTGGAAGTGTATGGAACAGCTTCATCCTTGAGAACTTCGGCAGACGATCATTCCACCGGTAAGGTGTTTCCAAACCCTACCATTGATGTTGTGAACATCGAAGGATTAGATGAAAACCTTCAGGATGTGCGTGTAACGATAACAGATGCTTATGGAAATCAAGTATTGGATCAGCAACAGCCTAGTTCTTTGATTGCACCAATACCTGTTAAATCCTATGCACCGGGTATGTACATCATCAATGTGTTTTCAAAAGATGAATTGGTGTTATCGAAACAGTTTATCAAACAATAAATCATTCGTTGCCAATCATAAAAAGGAGCGTTCTGTAAAGAGCGCTCCTTTTTTTATGAATGGTTGCCACAAGGTCTTTCGACCTGACACAGACAGTTAATGCTCAGACGTAAAAAAAAAGACAAGTCATCTGTTTTGTTTTGGGTGTCAGGTCTTCCGACCTGACACGGACGGTTAATGCTCTGAACTAAAATATTCACTAATTCATCTGTTGTATTATATTTTGATCAGCGTTGATAATCCATCAGTGTCAGGTCGAAAGACCTTTTAGCACCAGTACATAAAACCCATCTGCGTACTTTGAGAGATGCAAGGTAGTCTGCCTGACAAACATACCGGACTCTAATTCTTGTCCGGCAAGGCTAAACAACGTATAAGTACTTTTGCCTTCTTCCGACAAAGGAGCGATGATGTGAATATGATCTGATGTTGGCTTAGGATATACTTGCCAGGTTCCTTTCATGAACACCGCACGGATAGGAGAGTACTCCCATTTTCCATCGTGATCTACTTGCTTTAAACGATAATAGGTCGTTCCCTGAAATGGTTTCTCATCGATGAAAGAATAATATCTCGTAGTGGTAGTGCTTCCATTACCCTTCACTTTTCCTATATCAGAAAAGTGTGCGCCATCTTCACTGCGCTGAATCATAAAGTGATCATTGTTTATTTCCACTGATGTGCTCCAGGTCAATAGCACCTGCTCATCATCTTTTACGGCTTCAAAACTTAATAAGGTCACAGGTAAAGGCTCAGGACACCATTTGTAAGTGATCGTTGTATCTTCCGGCAAATACCAGGAACGACCGTCGGTAAAGTTTACGGTACGGGAAGGAGAACCCGGCGGATTGTACATCACATAATGACGGCAAAGTCCGTTGTCGAATACACCATAGGAAGAGTAATCGGCCAGCACACTGCTGTTCACATGTCCCAAACTATCGAGTGCATGTATCCAATGGTAAAAATGCGCAGGAGGTGGATCATTCAAATTGTCCAATCCCGGATCATCCCAAACTACACCAACTACAGCTCCTCCTCCTCCATAATTAAAACGATAAGGATAAGGACCGAAGCTTTCGTATTTGGTGACCACTCGGTCTGCTTCGTAAGTAGCGCGCCAAGCGAGTATGACATCCTGCCAGGCACGTTCTTCTGTTACTGTTGGATCAGTATAATAATCACGCATGTCTTTTACTAAATCTGCATACAATGCTTTGGCATAAATCGTATCGTGCGCAAGGTAAAGTAAGTGGGCATTCATGAGCGAAATATTAATTCCTAAGCCATGCTCCGGACGCACACCAAACCAGGTATACTTGGCATGTGATGCACCATCGATTGTCCACACGTGATTGCTGTTAAACGAAGGAGGGAAGTTCGTATCGTCCACATCGAACCAATACTCTTTTGATGTTTCCACTTCTGTCAAGAACAAATACATGCCCATATCTCGCACGGTATTGTTATGGGTATTCAAACCCCATTGGTATACGGCGGCACAAAAGTTGATCGCTTCCGAAGAAGACTCTTGCCCTGCACCACCCACACGTGCTGATGTTCCACCCGCATGTGAGTGTCCAAGAAAGGGACTATGAAAACGCATGTAAGGAAAAAGCGGATCGGCTCTGTCCCAGCTGTCAATGCCTCGAATCAAGAGGTTGACCATGTTTCCCCAATTGTTGGGTTGTGCCCACACCGGATCAAACTTGGCAATGGTAGCCGCACCGCGAATGACATAGCCCATGGAAAAATGAAAATCATTTAACAGCTGCGGACCCAGCACACCATAATAGGGTGTTAAGGTATGCCATTGACTATTGTAATAAAGGTAGCGTCCATCGTTTCCTGCATTCGGATTCTTCAGCCATAATTCGAGTTCTGTTTTCAGTTCTGTGAGAAATTTATTCTTCGCAGCCGTATGTCCCACAAAATCTGCCAGCTCGGTGAGAATGGCGAGTTTGGAAATTTGTTTACCACCTACATAATTATCGCCTGAAGTCACGTATTTATTTACCTGCATCTGGTCATCAATGTACTTGTACAAATGCGGAAAGTTACCGGTGAGAGGAAGCAAGGGGAGCAGTCCGAAGTTATCAAGCACTGTTGTATAAGAATTACCATAGGCGCATTTCAATTTTCCTCGAGGTACATCAAACTCGAAACCGTTCAAGGGCAAGGTAGAATTTTTCCAGTGGTGCGGCAGCAAGCCGATCATAGGCAAAGTTTCTGCGCCTTCCATGACTTGCGTTTGGTAACTGAATGTAGTCGTCAGTTTTGCCGTAGTTTCATTGAAGTTCCAATTCATCTGCGTACCCCTCACAAATACAAAGGCATGTTGCGCAAATTGCTGAAGCGTGGCGAGCGAATTGTCAGGAAGCGGAGCAACGGTCAGGTAGTTCTTCCCATTCAAAGTAGAAACAAATTTTCGGATAGGATTGATCACCGCACCGTTCACCGGTCGGTTCGGTTCTACCACATAAGTATAAGTAGAACCTGCCGGAAAAAATATTCCGTAACTTGATCCTTGCACCGTAACTCCGATCACATTGGTACCAATGGTATTGTCTATGACAGGATCCCATGGCATCCATACTTCTGCCGCTTCAGGACCGCTCTTTTCAATGAAGACGTAAGGCACACCTTGCACCAGGGTAGCTTCCATGTTGGAAGCCGTACTATTGTTCAAACGGATCTTGCAATGGTAATCGCCATAAGAGACGACATTTAAAGTATCCCAAAGTACGCGATTACTCAAGCCTACATTGATGGCTTGATTCGGCCAATCGTTGTGATTAAACGATTGAGGAAATGTATTCTGAACATTGTCCAAACGATTTTTAAAAATCTCAAACCCATATTCGTTTTTTGATTTTATTCCATAAGGATAGACCCAGGTGGCAAATTGAGGATAGGTATACAAACCCGGATCCCACATAAAAGCGCTCCACCATTCATGGGTCGTCGGTTGCTGTGTAAAATCGGTCGTTACCCTTGGAGAGCGGGCAGGCGCATCAAACCATGTTCCGTCCCATTGACCAGGACTCGGAGGTTCGCCGGGAAGAGGAGCTAAATTGTAACTGCCAAGCCCCACATTCACTTCCTGTGCCTTGCCTTCATAGTTTCCCAAACAGGAAAGCAAGAATATAAATGTTATAAACTGTTTCATAGCGGCTGTTTATAATCGAATTGTTCAATAATATATTCTAATATGAATATCAGATAGAACACTTAACCATCCAGCTTAAAAAATTGCTCTTATTGCCTGCTCATATGGTATGTTTATGAACCGTTATCTCCCGTTTAAAACACATGAAATCAGGGCACATTTTACGAATTAAAGGGATATTAAAAAATCAGGAAGTTAGAAAACAAGGCTTAAAAATTGGGAAGATATAAAATGAAAATGAGCATTTTTAAGACAAAAAAAGACCGATTGAAAAACCGGTCTTTTTTGTATCAAGCATGAAGAATCCGAACTAGAGAATCTTCTCAGCCATCGAGACCTGATCTTGTCTAAGTCGATAGCTTTAATGGCCTTTCCTGGGCTCAGCCAAGTAGGGATAACCCGACTACCTGGAACTGAGCAAAAGAATCCGTATGTTAGAAAGGAACTAAAGCAAAAAACAAAGCCCTGTTACTTTCCATACGCAGGCATTTCGATTGGCTTTTTATGCGGGGATAGAGAGTCGTACTGTTACGAATATACGCAGGAAATGAGCAAATTGGCAACGTGCTAAATTGCCGTTTTTCATCCATAATAACTCACAACATGCTAATTTACAATTAATTGACAAACATATGTATGCGATTTGTCCGTTAGAATGTCCCATAAAAAAGAGAGTAATACTCAAAAAGCAAAGCAATAATCCTTAAAGTATTATTCTATGAGCTACAATTTTTCTCTACCTTTCAGCTTTAAACCTACTCTTATATTATACAGCATGAAAAACACACTAGTACTTGGCTTATTCCTAGCTTTCGCCAGCACCGCTCAGGCGCAAGTCAATCTAAAATCGCTGGAAAGTAAAGCGGCAAGTACCACAACCGGCCAGCAAATCAGTACTTTATTGACCAGTGTAGAGTCAAACATCAAACCTGAAGCTAAAACCACCGAGTTTTCTACTACTAAAAAAACATCCTGGTTAGATTCCGCTAAGAAAGCGGCCACTTCTGAACAGGGTGCAGCTTTGTTGTCTCAACTGGCAAGTGGATTGAAATCGACTTCTTTCGGATCGGGTTGGGCTGCCATCAAAGACAAATGGTTTGCCAGTGCCAAAACGACTAACACCAATTCAGGTCTTAAAACATTAGCGAGCCAATTGGTTTCCAATATCAATACTTCATCCTTCACTAATGCAAATAGTAAAACAACATTGGATGGTTTGATCGGAGCGATTAAATAATTTTGCACAAAAGGGGAGACTTGTGAGAGTTTCCTCTTTTTACTACATATTAGGTATATTATTCATTTTTTTAAGTACGTATCTTCATTCTCCTTAACTATATTATATGAAAAAACTCTACACTTTATTAAGTCTTGTATCCATTTCTGCAGTAGCACAGCCTACGTTTAGCACCTATCCAACGGTTGTAAATGGATCAGTATCTGCAGGTAAAACAATCGATTATACAGGCACAGACCCTGCTACCGTTAGCGGCAGCAATAAAACATGGGACTATAGTAGTTTGATTTTTAATACCACAGAAAATACTACTACGGCATACACCAATATGTCAGCCAGTACACACAGCAGCAGTTTTCCAACTGCGAATCTATTCATCACAGATGAATCCGGCAGTGAAACTTTTATGAATGTGACGAGCACAATTCAAACTGATTTGGGAATCTATTTCAGTGACCTGGAGGCGACACAAACATTCTCTGATCCTCTTGTTCATACCTTGCCATTCGCTTACAACGATACTCAAAGCGATAATTATGTAGGAAGTTTGACCGTAGATGGATTCACTACCAACATTACAGGTAGCTATACTACAACATACGATGGCTATGGAACACTCATTACCCCATTAGGATCGTTCACTAATATAGCAAGATGGAAATCAGTACAAGATGAAACACAAATAACTGATTATGGTATTGCGACTTATGTGTATCGTTTTGTAACAACAAGTTATAGCTGGAATTATCCTAATGATGCGAATAGTGTTTTTGTAATTGACAATAACAAAAACTATAATAATGGTGTATTTGATTCGGAAAGCGAAACCACTCTTGCACATCTAAATACAAGAATAGTAACAGGTGTATCAAACACTTCGCGTGCGCTTTCAGCCTTGGTATATCCTCAACCGGCAAAAAATGCAGTAAATATGAGTGCCCCTGAATTATTAGGAGCATGCAATGCTACTATTTACTCGATCGGCGGAGAATCTGTGCTAACGTTAGAAGGTGAAGCAGGAGCTGACCATGTGTTGAATATAAACATCAGTTCTTTGCAAAAAGGAATGTATGTGTTAGAAGTAAATAACAATGACCAATTGTTCCGTTCAAAGTTGATTGTAAACTAATCGATCATTATTACTCATAAAAAAGAGAGTCTTTTCAGGCTCTCTTTTTTTTATAGAATAGCCCGAATATTTTTAAATGTTCCCTAGATTAATCTTCTGCATAGATAGTCAGTAGTGGTTTCGTTAGGCACTATGCCTTTACTTCCTTAAAGATTAATTCTAGGATTAAATTCTTTAATAAATTATTATTGGCGCACTTTTTACACTAATGTCTAAAGACTAACGACTATCCGCCGCATGCCATCCGTCAAAGACCTCCGCTACTTAAAAGACTCCACACATCAAAAACATACGTTGGATGTATACATTCCAGAAGGAGAGGGGACTTTCCCTGTGTTTGTCTTCATTCATGGAGGAAGTTGGTATGAAGGAAGCAAAGACATTTATACGCAGTTAGGAGAAAATCTAGCGGAAAAAGGATTAGTGACTGTCATCATCAATTATCGATTGGGTGGAGAAGCGAATTACCTCGACATGGCTTCAGATTGCAGCAAAGCTCTAAAATGGGTAGCGGATGCTATTGACTGGTATAAGGGACAGAAGTACAATCTCTTTCTTGCCGGACATTCAGCAGGAGGTCATCTCGCTGCGCTTATAACGCTCAACAAAAAATTCCTGGGTGAGGCATTTATTACACAACACATCAAAGGCTGTATACTGATTGATGCTTTTGGTTTGAATATGGATTATGTATTGGTGAATAATACTGCCTTCTTTGCTAAAGAATTGCGTAAAGTATTTACGGATATACCAACAAACTGGAAAGACGCGGCCCCTGTACATTTCATAGATAATACCCCCGTTCCTTTTCTGATCTTAGTGGGTTCCGAAACCTATCCTTACCTGACATTCGACAATGCGCTATTCATCACCCAGCTTGATCATCATCACATCAGAAATACACAGTATACTCTTCGTGGAAAGAATCACCGGGACATGGTGATCCGAATGAAAGATAAAAAAGACGAAGCCTATAGCCGCATTGTGGAATTTGTAAAAAAGAATAGTTAAAAATTTAACCGGTACCTCTTATGGAAAAGTATATTGTTCGTCAATCGGTAAACATCAAAGCTAAACCCGATCAGGTATGGGATGCTTTAACCAATCCTAAAAAAACAAAGGATTACTTTTTCAATTGCGAGATTCTTTCCAATTGGGAAAAAGGAAGTTCCATTACCTTTAAAGGAAAATTGTTTTGGGTTTTTCCTATCGAATTAAAAGGGGTAATAGAAGACATTGAAAAAAACAAACTCTTAAAATATACATTAAGCAACGGAAAATCGAATACGCATTCTACGGTGACAGATGAACTAAGCTATGACAATGGCATCTCCACTTTATCCATCACCGATGATGTGGGACAAGGCGAGGGGGCAAAAAAACGTTATAAAAAATCCGTAAAAGGCTGGGAAAAAGTATTGAGGGGATTGAAAGAATTGGTAGAAGAAGGGAAATAATATATTTATCATTGAATGGAACAAATGATTTAATAGCGTGATATATTCGTATAGACTCTCTACCATCTCCTCTCATGTCACAAACACATCCGATTACCTTCCATCACATGCAACCCGCCGAACGCTCCATAGTAGAAGACATGATCCTCAATCTATACAGCAACGATGGACTGGAACCCAACGACTACATGAGTCGCGAAAAAATCCGTCCGACCCTGGACAGAGCACTCACACATCCGGATAGCCTCAGGGTAGAGGTGTTCAAAGAGCAAGAACAAATTATAGGATATGCTTTGCTCTTTACTTTTTGGAGCAATGAATACGGTGGGATGGTATTGACCCTAGATGAATTGTATGTACTTCCACATTTTCGCAGTCGTGGTATTTCTTCACAATACATTCAAGCACTACACGATCAAAAAGAAACTTATGTATTGCTCGCATTAGAAGTGATGCCAGGGAATGAGAAAGCGAAGGCATTGTATTCCAGATTAGGATTTAAAGAAAACAGAAGAACCTTTATGAATAAGAAAATACAATGAGATTTTTTACATAAATACCCTGTTTAGGGTAGAGCAGAAAGTCTATGAATTATGATGGAAAAATAAAGAGTTGTGTGATTAGCTAAAAGTTTAAAATAATATAGCTACATCCCTTTTATCATCAAAGGCTAACCCTTAGCAGACAAATAAAAACGGCAAATGTATGTTAACAAAATATAACCATTAGAATAGGTTACCATTTCGCAAACACGAGTATTTACTGATACTCACTATGCCTATGCGATCATCTTATTTTTCTATCAGCAACAACCGAATAGTCCTTATCAATAGGTCTATCAAGTGTTTAGCTGTTGGGATTATTTTATTTTTATCTATACAAAAAAGTGCCGCTGTCATTACCATTCATTCTGTCAATACCACGGTAAGTACATGTGGCAACAACGGTACCGCCACTATTTCCGCCACCAGCAGCAAAGCCAATCCTTTTCTGATTTATGAAATTGTAGCAGGGCCAGTAACTGTGCCTATGCAAAACAATCCTACTTTTCCTTCTTTGTTTCCGGGCATTTATACCTTACGAGCTTACGACATTGACTTCGCCAGTAAAGATGTGCAGTTTACAATTACAGGAAACTACCAGTTACCAGACCTGTTGCCGCGTGCTATCAACCCTATTTGTCCAGGCTTTGCAGATGGACGCATAGAGGGACACCTGTTACCCAACAAAGGTCTAGCCCCCTTTAGCTGGCAAATCACTTCTCCGTTTACCGGCTCTGTACAAAGCAGTGATGTGTTTCGTGATTTAACAGAAGGGAGTTATACCCTGGAAGTCACCGATGCCTGTGGAAACGTTCAAAGCCGCACCGTAATTCTTACCGCCGGTAGCACCGGATTAGCACAATGGTACGATGGAATACCCAGTATACAAAAAACAGGTTGCGATACTGCTATCTTACAGTTTCCGATTAAATTGCTCAAAGAGAAATCCTCCTTACCGCTAAAACTGTCCATCACAACTTCTTCTGGAAACTACAGCAAAACGGTATTTGCTCAAGCATTGGATACGTCAAACTACGAACCGGGATTCTTTAATGTAGTGGATACTATACCTGGTATTACCTACAACAGTTATTTATATGCCTGCCTTAGTGATACCTGCGGGAATACGATTTGCGCTACACGTAATTATGTAGCGCCTTTTGATTTCACGTTGCAGTATACAAACAGCACCAGCTGCGGAAATAAAATGGCGGCCGATATCTACCTGGTTTCAGAACTGACATCCACTTACATCTATACTGGTATAAAAGCTCCCTTGAAGATGACGCTTATCGATCTTACCACAGGAGATCTTGCTGATTCTGCAAGTTGCGATTATTCTTATTGCCGCTTGAGTATCAAAGAACAAATCAGCGGAAGAATATACCGATTGAAAATAACAGATGGTTGTGGAACTGTTTTTCAGCGGGATATTTTGTGGCCAGTACCAGCAGCACCCTTTGTACAAATATCAATCAGCCCGGGTTGTTTGGACTCTACGGCTGCAGTTTCGTTTACGCCTTACAACTTTAAATCCTATTTAGAAATAGAAATACTTTCAGGACCTTCGGTTGTAAAAAGCAGCAAATCACATTATACCTATTCATCTCCGATGAGCTACCCCAAGCTCTATCCTAATTCCACAGGAGGAATAAGTGTTAAAGATTTTCCGATAGGTACTTACACATATCGTGTATCGGACACCTGTGGAAATACCGTCAATGGTAGTTTTATCGTTGATTCTACTATGGTGACAGACTTTCACTATTCCTATTCTATCAAAAAAGGATGCCTTGGAAACAACATTCTATACTTCAATGCACTTAGTAATAATACAGTAGCTGTATATATCAGAGACCTTACTACGGATGAACTATTATTTTCAAGAAGAGGATGGCTGCTCACCACACAAGATTCACTGACCTCCTTGCTACCTGGTCGTTATGAGTTGCTTATTTATTATGGTTTCGATGCCATCCTCGGAAGCGGTGGCTATTATCATGGTACCATTGCTGATAACACTATGGATTGTTGGGGGATGCGCGATACCATCGTCATCCTGCCGCCTAGTAACAACAGCTTTCAATCTCATACCACCATCACATGCAACGGCAACATCTACACCGAGCTGAATGCCGATACCAGCAGGGGAGTGCCTCCTTTTCAATACGAAATCATCAGTGGCCCGCAAACATTTCCGATACAAAACAATAATCTTTTTCAATTGCCCTCTTTTGGAGACTACATCATCCGCATACGCGATGC
Source organism: Cytophagaceae bacterium (assembly GCA_029237685.1). GTDB lineage: Bacteria > Bacteroidota > Bacteroidia > Cytophagales > Cytophagaceae > JACMQM01. Next base: position 15,240 of record JAQZBV010000090.1, read on the forward strand.
TTGCGGCAATACCAACACCAGACAAATTTCTGTCGATACCGCAGGCTTACCACCCATCATAAAAAGTGGAGCAGCCTGCACCGGAAGCAGGATCGTATTGAAAGGCATTTCATCCTCTTACCTTCAGTATCAATGGACGAGACCCGACGGTACAGTATACACAGGAGATTCACTCGTGATCGATCCTCTGACACCGGCAGATACGGGCATTTATCAAATTACAAGAGCAATAAACATTAACGGCTGTTCAAGCACATCGCATTCTACCTATTCCGTGTACCTGCACGATGAATTGCGACAAACCATTGCCTTTTGCAACAACAGTACGGTGCAAGTAGGCTCACATGTTTACTCAGTTTCCGGTGACTATATAGATACGTTGGTAAATGTTTTAGGCTGTGATAGTATTGTTTACACCACACTTATTGTCGCCCCTATACAAATAGATACCAGTCAGGTCGAGGCTTGTGAAGGATATCCCGTAAGGGTAGCCGGTAACGTTTACACAACAACTGGTTTCTATAAAGATTCCATACTCAATGCAGCGGGTTGCTACAATATTACCTATACAGATCTTACCGTATTGCCTTATAAAAGAAATACACTTACACTTTCATTGTGTGAAGGACAACAAACTACAGTTGGCGCACACAGCTACCATCAGAGCGGCACTTATCACGATACGTTATCTACCAGCAGTTGCGACAGCATTGTCACGTTACATCTTACCATCAAGCCTTATAAAATAAATAATTTGATCCGATCCATTTGTCAAGGAGCCAGCGTAACAGTAGGAGCACATGCTTATACACAAAGCGGTACATACCACGATACATTATCTACCCCGGGCTGCGATAGTATTGTTCATTTAACATTAACTGTGCATCCTCTGCCGTTGGTATCTCTTGGAAAAGATACTTCACTGTGCAGCGGACAACCATTACAACTGAATGCAGGACTTGGATTTATAAATTATTTTTGGAATGGATCCATTACAGGCACTGCACAGAGTACTTTAGCGGTGCACACGACAGGCCAATATACCGTGCAAGTCGAAGATGTTCACGGATGTTTAGCATCCGATACGGTACAGCTATTAAACATTTATACCTTGCCTACTGCAAATGCAGGGCCTGATGATTCTCTTTGTGCAGGAGAAACGACAATATTGAATGCCACTGGCGGCGGAACTTACCTTTGGATGCCAGGCAACAGTACACAAGCACAGCTTTCTGTACATCCCACTGTAACGACCACTTATACCTTAACCGTGTACGATTTGAATCATTGCGAAGCTGCAGATCAGGTAACAGTGGTTGTGCACCCGATCAGTACAGCAGCCATTTTTAATGAGCAGCAAATAGGCTATTGCTTTGATGAAGGACCATTAACCTTAACGGCCAATTGGGGAAATACATTTCTATGGACACCGGGTGGAGAGATCAATCCAAACCTGCAAGTCACTGCAGCCGGTACTTATGGTATTACCGTATCGGATGCATTCGCTTGTCCTTATAAGGCAGAAGTCATAGTGATCAATCGTTGCGAAACGACTCTATTCATACCTACCGGTTTTTCACCCAACGGCGATGGCCTTCACGATGATGTAGAAATATTTGGGAACTACTTTAAAGATTTCAGATTGATCATCTTCAATCGTTGGGGAGAAATCATATTTGAATCCTCCGAACGTGAGTTGCGTTGGAACGGCACATATAGGGGAGAGGAGATGCCCATCGGTACTTATCCATGGATGGTGAGCTACCGCAGTGTATTTGATGAACAAAAACAATTGACACAAAAGGGAAGCATTACCTTAGTTCGCTGATGTGATGTTATAAATTTCTGTGTATGAAAAAACTTTTCTACTGTCTGTTTTTGATCTTTGCCTGCATAACTAAATATCAGGCACAGGATCCACAGTATTCGCAGTACTACGCCAATGCGTTGTACCTGAGTCCTGCGTTTGCAGGTGCGGATCAAAACAGCCGCGCAATCTTTGCGACGCGTTATCAATGGCCGGGGTTAGACGCTGCTTTCGTGTCCAACACATTTTCAGCAGATCATTTTTTTCCCAATTACAAAAGTGGAGTAGGCTTAATCGCTACCACAGATTATTTTACAGCAGCGAAGATGAGGTCTTCTGAAGTCGGTGCCATTTATTCCTTTCAAGCTAAACTCTCTGAAAAAGTGGTATTCAGACCTGCCTTGCAATTGTCTTACGTAAGCCGCAGCATTGATTTTGGTAAACTGACTTTTGGTTCACAATACAATGCGAATGGTTTTCAAGGCGGTTCTACACAGGAAAATTTCAACGACAATACCGTATCTTATCTAGACGTATCGGCTGGGGGCTTACTTTATGCTACCAATTATTGGGTAGGCCTATCTACTCATCACCTGAATACACCGGATCAAAGTTTTATTAAAGGAGAGAGTCCACTTCCCATCAAAGCCTCGCTGTCCGGGGGCTATAAGTTTTCCTTTACACCCGAATGGAGAAAAAAACATATCAATCCCGACGAAGATAAAAGTATTACCGCCACCTTTCTATACAAGATGCAAGGCAAATCAGACCAACTGGACATCGGTATTTACGGGCGTTACAACGTAGCAGTAATAGGGTTATGGTATAGAGGCATTCCTGTAAAATTGTACGATGGAGAAAGTAGCAATAACGATGCGATGGTCTTTCTTATCGGCTTTGTACACAACGGTTTTACGATGGGTTACAGTTATGATTACACCATCTCAAAACTAAGTAAGACTTCTGCCGGTTCACATGAATTGACATTGTCATATGCCATTAAAAATAAACCTTCAAAAAAAATACAGAAACGTCCTGTATGTCCTAAATTTTAAGCAGGTATTATTGCATTGGTAAAGAAAAATAAAAGGTTGCTCCTTCCTTTACTTTTCCTTCTCCCCATGCTTTACCTTTATGTTTTGAAACAATTTTAGCTACACTGGCAAGTCCTATTCCAATTCCTTCGAAATCTGTTTTATGGTGCAGGCGTTGAAACACACCAAACAATTTTGGATAATAATTCATATCAAAACCATCTCCGTTGTCTTTAATCCTATATACAACTTGACCCTCTTTTTCTTCTGAACCTATTTCAATAGTTCTAACTTCTTTTTTTTCAGTGAATTTTACAGCATTGGAAATTAAATGCATCCAAACTTTTTTTATCATCTCTTCATCCCCATATGCATCTGATAAGTCATTTACCTGAAACGTTAACTTGTGCGCAGGGTCTTGTTGTTGTATGTTTTGACAGATCTCTTTTACCAGACTTGTCATCTGCAGCGGTGTATTATTCATTTCGTTTTTCCCAATTCTAACAAACTCAAGTAAACCATCGAGCATGCTCTTCATCTCCTTTGTATTGCTCAATACACGTGACACCATACGTTGCCCGTTTTCATCCAATGGTTTAGTGCTGTAATCGCTACTGATCATTTGAATATAATTAGAAATGGCTCTTAAGGGAGCGTGGAAATCATGAGATATTTTATAAGTAAAAGTATGCAAGTCTTCCTTAGCCGCTTCTAGTTCTGCCCTTTGCTCTTCCAGCTGTTGTTCCAACGCCTGAACTCTAGCGGTCAAGTGCTCTATTGAATGTTCCATGTGGGGAAATAATTTAAGAATCGATTTTGCAATGTAGAATGAAATGCTCAAATTGTTCGATAAAATACAAAATAAGTAAGATTAAATAACCATCTGATTCGTTTTACGTATTCTAAAATGAATAGAATGGAGTTAAAATTCAAGAGTTATGATCTACCGCATACTAGTTATCGACGACAGTGAAGATGATACCTTTTTCTTCAAAAAAGCTTTGGCTGATGCGGGTATTGAATCCCAGCTCACTTGTTTAACCGATGGCATTGCAGGTTTAGAAGCTCTTAGACAAGAAACCTATGATTGTGTTTTCCTCGATTTCCAATTACCTGGTATAGATGGATTATCCATTCTTCAAAAAATCAGAAGAGAAGGAAAAGACATGCCTATCGTGATGCTGACCGGTCAAAAAGACGAACAGACGATCGTACGTCTGATGCAAGCCGGTGCCACTGATTACCTACCCAAAGCAACACTATCGGCAGACTCTCTACGTATCAGTATAGCAACGGCCCGTAAAGTTTACCTGATGCAAAAAGAAAAATCCCTAGCGGAAGCTTCTTTAAAGATCAGTGAAGCGAGGCTGGCTGAAGCACAACACATTGCAGCGATTGGCAACTGGGAACAATCTTTTCTCGATCATTCCTTTTTTCTGTCAGAGGAGGCACAACGGATTACCGGTAACAACGCTGGAGATAAAATGGGCTTGTTGACCTTTTGCAGAAAAATACATAGGCAGGATTTCCATTTATTTACTGAACAAATACGACAGCTCAAAAAAAATCAATCGTATGATTTTAACATTCGATTTGTTAAGGGACCAAAAGATATTAAATGTTTTAATATTAAAGCATACTTAGTGGCGGGTAACAAAGCGGTCGGTACCATACAAGACATCACTGAATTAAAAAATGCCTGGCTAACGGCTCAGAAAGCTGAGATAAAGAGTAAAGCGACCAGCATTGTATTGGTCATCGCTGTGGTGACTTTCCTCTTGTCCGAAGCTATTCTTGATCCTTTCATTGACCAAATGACAGCCAGCGCCAGTCTGTTGATTTCACTTTCCTGTAAAGGAAGTATAGCCGTTGCCCTGAAACCGCTCGAAGTATTGTTGAAAAAAATAATGATGAGCAGACTTGCAATAGGAGTGTAAAGGAGAGATGAGAGATGGGATAAGTAAAGAAAACTAGTACCTATTATTTATTACCTGCAACCATCCTGAGTGATGTTCTATTTTTCCGCAGAGTTCATAGCGCAATTCGTAAAAGTAAATCCCATTTTTTTCTTCTAGTCCCCAATTATTTTGATAATCATCGGAAGAAAATGCTTCCGCACCCCAGCTGTTGTAAATAGAGAGGTGTGAATAGGAAGGCAAATTTGAAATATAAAAAGCATCATTCTTTTGATCCTCATTTGCAGTAACAAGATTGGGTATAACGGGAATTTGAGAATCTAAATATTCTACATCCAATAGGATACTGTCACAAGGATTAGCAGCACTCACCTTCAAAGAAGTGCCGATGGGATAATTGCCCAGTGATAACAAAGATCCGTTTCCGGCATATGAATGCAGTGATTCATTTTCCATAAGGTAATACCGTATTCCTTTTTGCGAAGAAGGAATGTATACGTGTATACCGTATGAGGAACAGATTCCCATTTCAGCTTTTACCTCTACACGGTGCATAGAAGGGAAAATCGATGCGACAACAGCTGTGCGCTGGCTCCTGCATTCCTCTTTTAAAGCGGCTACATAAAATGTATCCGATTTTTCTAAATATGGAATGGAAAATGTA
>JAQZBV010000091.1 GCA_029237685.1 Cytophagaceae bacterium
TACTGGTTCACCGATTTTAGTGTATTCATAGCGTTCTTCATAAATAGGTGATTCTGATCCTGAAGAATATTTAGCCAATCGTTTAAACTTACCGTGCATATCATTCATGATGAAGGCATAGCCTTGAGTAAGATGAGGGGTTACCCGTTGATAGGGTAAAGTAATTAATCCGCCCCCTTTAGGTACTTCGTGCTGTTTTAATACTCCCGTATATTTTGCGATAAACGGATAGTCTTTACAGGTATAGAACTCATGCACTTCATATCCATTGGAAGTATTTCCTTTATGAATATTACTGATCTTCACATATGAATAAGATACTGCAGCTGCAGGATAAAGAGAATGACCGATCGGGCCTTCATTATCGTACATGTCTTCTCCGTACAACATGGCTTCCAGCTTAGATTGCGAATCACGATCAAGAGGACTCACTAATGCATTTTCTTTTCTAATAGTGCCGGGTTCGTTTTGAACAACACCTGTACTTACATGATCTTTTTCATATTCATAGGTCTGTCCGTACAATACTTTATCGCCATTAGATGTCGTAGGGCTAATTCCTTTATCGTACATCAACAAACTTTTTACTCTTACTCCTCCCCCTTTTTTAGCTTGGTGATCCGGCAATTGCAAACGGACATAAGACATTTCCGGTTTCATTCTGTAACACATCTGAACAGCACCTGCAATTTGTCTCGCTTTTGAGAATAAACTTACCAATGTTCCGGCATTCAAATCGCCTTCTCCTAAGCTCTTAGGCTCATCAGATATTCTTCCTTGTCTGCTGCTTTGATAAAATTCCTGACATGCTTTTCTTGGCATTTCCCATTTCGTGTGGCCACCACCAAGATCTATTTCTTGTATCTGATCGTAACTTGCCGGTTTGTCCCAGAAGTAGAAAAATATTTTGTTATCATGTACTCCATAGCCGGCTATACGAGCATAGCCATCAATATAATCCGTAGACAATTTTTCGAAATCAGGATTAACATCACCGATGAGTGAGAATAAAAAATTAAAATACATCCTGTTATTGTTCTGCGGTAAGGTCATCGGTTTAAACAATTGATGCGCGATATCCATTAGGTCATAATCGGACACATCAATTCCACCTTTTGCCAAATCCAGGTAATACGGTTTGTCTTTAAAATCATTTTCATTCTGACTGGTGGCCGTAGAGAGCGGCACCATCGCCATGACTTTTTGATCTTGCACATACTTATAATCATGTTGCTCATATTGCACATGAATTTCGCCTCCACTTGGAAGTTTTATGACTTTCAAACACCAGGCTGCGGGATCGACTGTATTCGGTAATTCCCCCTGGTATAAAAATGGATAGAACTGAGCCAGGTCATCCATGATTCCTTTCAGGTGGCTAAAACTTCTATAATTACCCCAGCCGTCAGAATCTAACACATTGTAATCAGGATTTTGGGCCTCAGCATTGGAGGCAATAGGCATTTGTAGAGATGCATACTTAGCAGGATAAGGAGCAGCGCTAGGATTAGGATAGCTGTATTGAAACGTATAAGGACTTACTTTGCTTTTAATTTTACCTTCGTATTCAAACCATACTTTTTCTAACGTTAGTTTGCCTTCTCTTGCGACATCACCAGGAGCCAGTTCTGTATTGTCAAGATTCTTGCACAGACTATATTTATATTGAAAACGAACAGTTTTGATCGGTTGAACACCTGCCTTAGGCGCATAAATGCCTGTACTACCTACTTGTTCACAATCTTGTAAAGAATATAATTCAATACGATCCAATCGTTTTTGCTTAGAGCTGGTTGCGCCCATGCCGCCTAATATATCTACATTCTCAGCACCTATACCATCTTTACGATCAGAGGTTTTAAAAATAGCGACGTGTGTCTTAGATGAAATGCTCTGAAGATAATAGAGTTCTTTTTCACCACCTGAATAACTGGCGATATCATCCTGCTTTTCAGATAGAGAACCGTATGTAAAACTAGCATTCTTGAAAGGTGTACGGTACTTGTACCACTTGCTCTCTGTAGTAGCTTTTGCATAATTGAATCTTGTATAAGAACCAAAATCATCCGGAGTCAGACCGTTCATTGTTCTGTCTATGTAATCAGGAGAAGTCATCTGTGTGAGCAAAAACTGAGAAGCATACGATGAGCTTGACTCCGAACCTGTTTTGAAATCTGATTCATTTTCAACAGCCCAAGCACTTCCTGAATGCACGACAGCAATCATGGCTTCCGATTGTTGTAAAGTATATTGATCCGCTTTTACACTGACTCTGATTTCTTTTTCTTCTTTCGTTTTCAGCGGAAGACCATATACATGGCGTACACCGTCTCCATTGTATGAAACGATTTCTCCTATGCCAGAACCATTTCTTTCTGTGTCCGGGGTAGTAGGAACATCCAATTCAGAATTGAGGTTGTAATCCACCCAATTTCCTGCAGTTGTTTGTACATAAAGACTTTTCTGATACACATCATAGCGAACATTGCTTGATTTTTTTCTGAAATCCTGATCAGAGCGCATCGATACATATGAGCTACGTGCAACCCTTTTTCCATCTAAAGTAGCAGGCACTTTATTTTCATCGAATTCAAGTGTGCTCGTTGTAAAGGACTTATTCAAATTTGCTCTAACCGCATCATCATCCGCATTGCGAGAAAGATTTCCAACTTTATCTGCCGTAAAACGGAATATTATTTTTTCATTGGTATTGTATTTGAAATGATTGGCATACTTAAAGTTCATGGATTCTGTGTTTCCTTTCAATTGACCCAACCAATCTCCTGAATTAACTTCACCATATCCCCCACCTAAATCCATACCCACGGTCGTCTCCAAATCTATGATGCCTGGAGGAATGATCGAAAAGATAGATGGCATACCCACATCGACTCCTATCTGACCTTTTACCGTTGTACTTTTAGTCTTTTCCGGAGCAAAATGGCCGAAGTCAGCACGGAAGCCTCTGAATGATCCGCCCAATGCCTCTCCTGTAACATTAAACATATCGTAGTTAGCCAAAGGAATGGCTAAGTAACGGTCCTTTTTCTCAAATACATTTTCAATTTCATTGTAAGAATCGCCCATGTCGCTTTCTCCACGATTCTCCAAATTAAAATAACCATAGGCATCCCTTTTTATCTCTTCTTTATACTTATGTATAACAAAAGCACCGGTATTAATGGAACTGATATCGACAGAAACCGGAGGCAAATTAACGCCTGCTTCAAACTTCAAATTAAACATGTAGCCTTGGTGTTCCGGCACTTTGGTCTGCATGGAAATAGGCTGCATAGGAGACCAATCATGGTATATCGCAGTAACGAGTGTCCCTTGTATTTGCCCTCCAAGCCCAGATAAAAATCTTCCGGCATAGGTTTTAGTTTCCGTTTTGGCTTCTACTTCTGCTTCACTCTCCGTATCATTATTGGTCTCTGATTTTTGCTCCTGTTCGTCGGTTTTAGTTTCTGTTTCTGTTTTAGGGACTTCGTTTGTGTTCGTGCTTTTACCCTTCCCCTTAGCTGCGCTTATCGCTGTTTTAGCCAAAGCCATGGCATTCACGGTCGGACTGAATTTAATTCTTCCGGCTTCGTATGAAAAACCAAGGCTGATTAATCCATCATAACCCACACTTCCGCTTACTGTCCTACCAAAACCTTTATAGTTGTTGTATCGCAGTGACGTCATCAAACTTCCCTGAAAACCGAATGCTTCAGCACCGGCAGCCACACCCATCGTCAATGTCCAGTCGTTGGGCATCTTAGTATGGAAGCGGACCTCTTGTCCGTTGAATTCATCCGGGTATCCTCGCTTCACTCTATTAATTGCTCCTGGATTCAACGTCCAACCAAGACCGACCCAGCTGGCTTGTGCTTCAGGATTAATTTCACTGCTGTGATAAGACAAATTCAATGGATAACCATTCGGAACATCCAATAAGGGGATATTATAGGTAAAATCACCGTTCATTGGATTGACCATGTTTGTAGTAGACACCGGTTCAAACGAACGATACTCCGGCATACTGCTGCTTCCGGTAATGGCGTAACTAACACTGGGCATAAAAACATTAACCAGAAAAACCAAAGAAAAGGTAATGCTGATAGATCTGGTGCGCTTTCTGATGATTCTAAGCATAAATTTATTAGTCTAAGGAACTCCTTAAGTCAGGAAAATCGTTGGTATCGGAAAAACTAAACTTGAGTATGGATGAGCTGAATATCTCATCGTTGTATATGATCTGGAATGATTCTTTCTCCTTCTCTTTATCTTTAGGAAAAGCGAACAAAAAACGTTGGTGGTTACCCAGCTCAAAACCTCTTTCATAATGGTAGAGCGATGGTTCAAGCGTATCTTTATTCACCACCATGGAAATTCTGTCTTTCATTCCAAAAGACAATTCTTTGATCAATGCTTCGTATCCTTTCTCTCCGTTTTCCGTTTCGTTCCACTCCAGGTTCACACCTTCTTTCGCAGAAAGTTCCAACAGAAAATAATAGGATTCGTCGTATGACTTAATCAGGCTGTCTACCTCTTTATCGGTATGTTTCTCCTCTTCGTCCAGCTCGTAAGCAGCCATCAAATCTGATGGCCTGTAATAAACATTGTAATCCAGGTCATGCCAGGTATGCGTTTTCACAAACCCGTTTTCAGGGTTGCCAAACCATGTCCTGTATTCCCTCAGATCCTTTGGCCTATTGCAGGATAGAAGAGAAACAACACTTAGTATAAAATATACATTAGTTAAGGCCTTCATATTTAGCATTCAAAAAAATCAATACTTGAGCGGTGATGTCTTCACCCTCTTTAGCAAAAAGTATATTACCATCTTCGGTGACACCAAAAATATAATCGTAATGATTGGCTTTGCCGTACTCCAGAACATATTTATTGACCTGGTCTAAAATGGCTTTATTGTATTTGGCTTCTTCCTCTTTTGCTTTCTGCTCCAAAGATGATTTGTATCGGTACAATTCCTCTTGTCTTCCTCCCAAATACTTTTCTACAGAAGCTTTTTGAGCAGCGCTCATACGCGTTTTATCACGTTCAAAAACCATGACCTCGTTTTTAAACTCCGCTGTCAACGTATCCATGTTGGCTTGCCAGGATTGTAAATGTTCCTGATATTGCTTCTTCAAATCTTCAACACCCTTATACTCTGTCAATAATTTAACATTGTTGACATAACCCATTTTAGGTTTTGTAATGTAAAGGTAAGAAGCTGCTGCAATAGATAAGATCACACCTGTCAATGCAAAATAGAGAAGCCATTTATAGGCTTTGTTAAAATTGGAGTCCACTTGTTAAAAAGGTTATAGTAAAAATCTGGTGGGTCAAATATAGAGAGCCCTCTTTAAATAAAAAAGAGATGGGAAACTTTAATCCTAAAGAATATCCGAAGTTTATTCACATCAAATAGCCTTAACTACATGAATGTTTAAACAACATAAGACTAAAAAATTAGTTATAAAGTGTTTACAAATGGCACTACCTAATTTATAGTAAAAAAAAATTCTCTCCGTCTTTTCAAAAATGTCAACGCTTCTCCCCTTCGCGGTGAATTATTTTTGAAATTACTTTGTGCAACCCATTTTTTAGTTCGAAACTTCCAGAAGGTAAAGTTTAAACTTTACCTTCTTTCTTCAGCAAAAACAATTCAACATAAAACGTATACTTTGGCTTAGAAATAAAATATATAAAAGCCTTTTACCAAACGTAAAATAAACTCAATACCAAACAAATTCATGATGGCCAATTCCTGCGTCAAGTAATCGGACTTTCTGTATTTAAAGGTATAATAGAGGAGTATACCTATACTTAATAGGGATAAAGGCAAAGATAAAACCATTAGTGGACGAAAGAAATAATATGCAGCCGAAACAATCCCCGGTAATAAAAAGAGTTGAACCCATTTTTTGTCTTTAGCCAAAATACTGGTTGACTTATATACTTCCAACCATGTGAACACAGCAGCTATGGGCAAAGCGAATAAAGCAATAAGAGTTAAAGCATACTTCCATGGTAAAAAATCTTTGAGCACAGCGCAAAGCGCGTATACACCAAAAGCTAATACCGCTCGCTTGATCCAAACTTTGTCTACCTTATTGTAATAGTAAACGGAAATGAACAAAATCGAAAAATGAAGGATAATGGAAGCCGTAGTTTGCATAATAAAGCGATCGTTTAATAAACTACTCCTTCACAACTGTAAATCCTTTTTTCTCTCCCGCAGTTTTCACAAAGGCAAAAGCTTCTTCCCACTCGTTACGGATGACTCCATCTAAAATCGCATCGCGCAATTCGTTTTTTATTTCACCTACTTCTTTCGAAGGCTTCAAATTAAAAATGCGCATGATGTCTTCACCGGTAACCACCGGTTGAAAATTACGGATCGAATCTTTCTCTTCTACTTCAATGACTTTAAGTTCTACTTTATCAAAGTTTTCCAGGAAACGCTTTACTTTCTGATTGTTCTTGGACGTAATGTCCGCTCTGCACAACGTCATCAAGTCTTCAAAATGTTCACCGGCTTCAAACAACAAACGGCGCACGGCGGAATCGGTCACATGGTCTTTCACCAACGCAATCGGGCGCAGGTGGAGACGGACCAACTTGGCTACCATTTCCATTTTTTCATTCAGTGGCAATTTGAGGCGACGGAAAATTCCGGGCACCATTCTTCCACCTTTGTCTTCGTGTCCGTGAAAGGTCCAGCCATGGCCCTGTTCAAAGCGTTTGGTAGCGGGCTTCGCAATGTCATGCAAGATCGCGGCCCAGCGCAGCCACAAGTCATCGGAATGTTCCGCTACATTGTCCAATACTTGCAAAGTATGATAAAAATTATCTTTGTGTGATTTATTGTCTATGGTGTCTACCCCCTGCAAAGCCACCAGTTCAGGAAAAAACTGTTGCAACAAGCCTGCCTGATACAAGAGTTTAAAGCCATAAGAAGGCTTGCGTGATAAAATAATTTTATTGAGTTCATCCGATATGCGTTCCATCGAAACAATCTTCAATCGGTCCTTATTGCGGAGCAAGGCATCGAAGGTATCCGGTTCGATGTCAAACCCCAATTGACTCGCAAAGCGAACCGCACGCATCATGCGCAAAGGATCATCTGAAAAGGTGACATCCGGATCAAGCGGCGTACGGATGATTTTGCGTTTGATGTCCTGTTGCCCGTTGAAAGGATCGGACAGTATACCGTAGTTGGATTTATTCAGTCCGATGCCCATGGCATTGATCGTAAAGTCCCGGCGGTTCTGATCGTCCGCGATGCTTCCGTCTTCTACAATCGGTTTTCTGGATTCGGAACGGTAAGACTCTTTGCGTGCGCCTACAAATTCCACTTCCAGCCCTTCCGTATTGAACATGGCGGTACCAAAGCTTTTAAACACATGCACCTGCGGTTGATCCGGCAAGGCTGCCGCTACTTCCTCCGCCAAACCAATACCGCTGCCCAGGCATACGATATCGATGTCCTTGGAGGGCCTGTTCATGATCAGGTCACGCACATAGCCGCCGATCACGTAAGCAGGAACATCCAACTTGTCAGCAGCTTGTTTTATGATACCAAAAACAGGAACTTCTTTGAGCTTTCCTTCCAAATTCATGAGGCAAAGATAGAAGAAGATTAAGGAAGGAGGAAGATTGTGTTTAAGAAAAGTTGAATTTTATGGAAGAATACGACATTGATAGAGTTTATAGGTGTCCACTGTTGCTAACTTTTGAACTTCAGGATAAAAAATATATGGGCGTTCCCTGCGGGCCGGGCTTTCGCCACTCGCTTTCCCGCTGAAGCGGGAAGAGCTCAGACAATGGCTCAATCCCTAACGCAACTAACCCTATTTTCCTTGCGTTAGGGATCGAGTGTAAAGCCCGAAGCGCGGGAGGCTTTTGCGGGCAGGCGGACTTGAAGCGAGAGCCCGACCCCGCCAATAAGGCTCGTTAATCCCATTATCATTCTTGGCGGGGAAACGCCCAAATCCCTAACCTCCTTTCCTGACCTTAGATCCCTTATACAAACAATGAAAACCATTTATTATTAACAAAAGTCCTTTCTAACCTATTATTTAGAATCTATCCGTCCCTATCCTATTCAACATCTTTACTTTACCACAATCCATCACTCTGTCTATAAATCAACCAAACTTTTCTTCTATAAGTCATTGGAAAGCCCTACCTTTGTTTCCCGTAATCAATAATCTATAATGACTTCTTCTACCAAATACATCTTTGTTACGGGCGGGGTAACTTCATCCCTGGGAAAAGGCATCATCGCGGCTTCGTTAGGAAAACTCTTACAGGCCCGTGGCTTTACTGTTACCATCCAAAAATTCGATCCCTATCTCAACATTGATCCGGGTACGCTCAATCCCTACGAGCATGGCGAATGCTATGTAACCGACGATGGAGCCGAAACCGATCTGGATTTGGGTCACTACGAGCGTTTCCTCAACATCACCACCTCACAAAGCAATAACATCACCACCGGCAGAATTTACAACAACGTCATCACCAAAGAACGCGAAGGCGCTTTTTTAGGAAAGACGGTTCAGGTCGTTCCTCACATTACCGATGAAATCAAACGTAACGTAGAGCTGCTTGGAGTAGAGGGGCATTACGATTTCGTGATCACCGAAATTGGTGGTTGCGTAGGTGATATAGAATCCCTTCCGTTTTTAGAGGCGGTACGTCAGTTCCGTTGGGAAAAAGGACCAAATGAGACATTGGTTATTCACTTGACCTTGATTCCTTTCCTGGCAGCAGCGAAAGAATTGAAAACCAAGCCGACTCAACATTCCGTGAAGCAATTATCGGAAGCCGGTATTCAACCGGATATATTGGTTTGCAGAACCGAACATCCTTTACCTGCAGACATTAGAAAAAAAATCGCCTTGTTTTGTAACGTCAACATCAACTCGGTAATCGAAGCCATGGATGCGGAAACCATCTATGATGTGCCCTTGTTGATGCGCAAAGAAAAACTGGACGAACGTGTATTGTCCAAATTAAAGCTAACCGGTGTAAAAGCCGATCCGGACCTGGATACGTGGAAAGACTTTTTAGGCAAACTAAAAAATCCAACCTCTGAAATCACTATTGGATTGGTAGGTAAATACGCCCAATTGCCTGATGCTTACAAATCCATTACGGAAGCCTTTATTCATGCAGGTACCGTGAATGAAACAAAAGTAAAAGTACGTTGGATCCAATCGGATGATTTATCAATCGACAACATGGAATACCACATGCGTCAATTGGACGGGATATTGGTAGCACCCGGTTTTGGTTCCAGAGGAATTGAAGGTAAAGTAGCGGCCGTTAAATATGCGCGCGAAAATAATGTTCCTTTCTTTGGTATTTGTTTAGGAATGCAGATCGCAGTCGTAGAATTTGCGCGCAATGTCATGGGGCATAAAGAAGCCAACTCTACAGAGATGAATCCGGATACCGAATACCCGGTGATCGCTCTGATGGAATCACAAAAGAATGTCACCAAAAAAGGCGGCACCATGCGTCTGGGCTCCTATACCTGCGAATTGGTAAAAGGATCAAAAGCGTATGCCGCTTACGGTAAAACTAAAATCCACGAACGT
Organism: Cytophagaceae bacterium; assembly: GCA_029237685.1. GTDB lineage: Bacteria > Bacteroidota > Bacteroidia > Cytophagales > Cytophagaceae > JACMQM01. The sequence continues at coordinate 9,600 of JAQZBV010000091.1, forward strand.
CACCGTCACCGCTACGAATTCAATAACAAATACATCAAAGCCTATGAAAAGGCAGGTATGATCGCTACAGGAATCAACCCTGACGGCAACCTGGTGGAAATCGTAGAATTGAAAGATCATCCGTTCTTCGTAGGTGCACAGTTTCATCCGGAACTAAAAAGTACGGTATTGAATCCGCATCCGCTTTTCGTCAAATTTATTAAATCAGCTTTAGAATACTCTAAAAACAAGTAGTAACCATGTTAGATAGAAATCAAACCATTGGGCTTGTATTGTTTGCCGCGCTTACGATTGCTTATTTCTTTTTCATGAGCACCGTTGAAAAACCGGTACAACCCGTGGCTCAGCCTACAACGACAAACGTTGTAAAACAAGACAGCCTTATCGCCACTCCTGCCAAACCTGTGATTGCTCCTGTGGGCGCTATCGGAGTACAAGGAGAAAATAAAGAAGTAGTATTGGAAAATGAAGAATTGAAAATCACGTTCCAAACACAAGGTGCTGTCGTCAAAGATGTTTTATTGAAAAAATACCAAACCTTTGATCAGAAACCTTTGCACGTCATCAATCCGGGCAATAACTTCTTTGCTTTAAACGGGTTGAACAACCGCAATGCAGCCGTTGATCTTTACTCTTTATTTTATCAAACGACACAAACGGACAGTTCTGTTACGTTCTTTGTCAGCGATTCTACAGGCAATAAATTGACGCATACCTACAGCCTGCCTAAACAAGGTTTTACGCTGTCTTATGAAATAGGCGGATCGGCATTGAAAACCTGGTTGAATGTAGCCGCGCCTTTGGAATTGACATGGAACAGCAGCATTGACAAAATAGAATACGATGCAGAATTGAGCCGCGCCAGTACAACGGTCAATTACTATACAGCAGAAGACGGCTTTGACAAACTGGATGAAACCACAAAAGACAAAGTCACTGAAGTGGTAGAAAAACCGCTGAAATGGGTTTCTTTAAAACAGAAGTTTTTCAACGTTGGGATCATTGCCAAAAACAATTTTCAAAAAGCAGAGTTGAGCAATGTGCCAACGGATGCAGTGGGCAAAATTAAAAACCTCTCAGCTAAACTAACCATTCCAGCTACATCCATTCAAAAAGATACCTTAGCCTTTCGATTTTTCTTCGGTCCTAACCATTACCAAATCTGCAAAGCAGTAGGTGACGATTACGAGAAAAACGTATACCTAGGCTGGCCGGTGATCAATGGAATCAACCGTTTTGTGGTAGTACCAGTGTTCAACTTCCTGGAAGGCAAAATAGCCAACTACGGTGTCATCATCATCATCCTGGTCTTGCTGATCAAATTGTTGCTGCTTCCTCTTTCTTATAAGTCTTACGTTTCCATGGCAAAAATGAAAGTCATGAAACCGGAACTGGACGAAATCAAAGCAGAGCACGGTGACGATGCACAAAAAGTACAGGCGGCACAAATGAAATTGTACCAGCAGGTAGGCATCAACCCCTTGAGCGGTTGTATACCGGTATTGTTGCAAATGCCGATCCTGGTGGCGATGTTCAACTTCTTCCCCAACTCATTTGAGTTGAGACAGCAGGCCTTCCTATGGGCACCGGATCTTTCTACTTACGATCACATCATCATGTTGCCGGCCGGTTGGGAGATTCCTTACTATGGAAAACACGTGAGTATTTTCACGATCCTCATGACCCTTTCTACGCTCGCTTATACCTATATCAATAACCAGGTAAGTACAGCGGCAACAGGACCTATGAAATTCCTTTCCTATGCCATGCCGGTGATCTTCATGTTTGTATTGAACTCTTTCCCTGCCGGTTTAAGTTTCTACTACCTGATGTCTAACATTGTGACCATTGCTCAGCAACTGATCATCAGACGTTTTGTGGATGAAGCCAGCTTAAAAGCAAAATTAGATGAAAACCGCGTAAAGATCGCTTCCGGTCAAGGCGGTAAAAAATCCAAATGGATGCAGCGCGTGGAAGATGCCATGAAAGCGCAGGAGGAATTGAAGAAGAATAAAAACAATACGAAGAAAAAATAAAAATCCAGTGGTCAGTGATCGGTGGTCAGTTTATAAAAAGAAAAGGACTGGTTAATTCCAGTCCTTTTCTTTTTATAGGCCTAATAGATCAATTCCAATCTTCCAGCTGGCCGTCATGTCCACTGGCTCTGGTCATTTTTTTACCTTCGCGGAATACCAGTTGAAGTCCATGCGTCTTCTCCCAATCGCATTTACAGGATATGGTCACATAAAACTTGCCGTTGATATTTTGCTCGATGAACACATCTGTTGGTGTGGTGAACAACCAAACGTCTTTTGCTTGCTTAATGGCTAATGGTTTTGCGATCGATTCCTTTACGGAGGCTTGGTAATAGCTTTCTACTTTTTCCGAATCCTTGTTTTGATCTTGGGTGGTCAATTGCAGAAAACGATTCAGTACAACTTCTGCGCCGGCCATGAAAGTAGAATCATTTCCCTTCGTAAACGTAATCTTTATTTTTTGATCGAGGTAAGGGATGTATACCGGCTTACTTTCATACCATCTCGCATAATCAGGATTGGGTTTCAATGGGCCGACAATTTCCAAAAGAGAGCGCTTATCTTTTGGCGCCAATAGTTTTTGCAAGAAATTCATAGAAGAAAGGGGCAAGGATTGGGACTTCCTTTAGTGTTTGAACCGAAGGGAAGCAGGAGTAAACAAATCGAACAAAGCACTAAAAACTGTTTCACAGGAGAAAGACTTATGCATTTAATATAGACAATAAATGGTATATTTAGGATAGAAGCAGGTCCAATACCTCTTTGTTTAAAATAAAATCCACCCCCGCAAATACAGTACGGACTTCCCCTTTTTATTTGTATCATGGAACAAATAAACTTCATCCAACTGATCACTGACCATTGACCACTAACAAATTACAAGTTTATCCACATCCCTAATCCCTCATTTTGTGAATAAACGTGGTAATACTTAATGAAAGACCTCTCGGTAATGGTCTGAGATTATAATTTATATTTGTAGAAGGAGAGAATTTAAAAGCTTCTTATTCTGTTAACATCATAGTCTTTTTAACGATTAAACGCATGGGTAAAATAATTGCTATTGCCAATCAAAAAGGAGGAGTAGGGAAAACTACTACAGCCATTAATCTAGCTGCCAGCTTTGCCGCTCTGGAATACAAAACCTTATTGGTAGATGCTGATCCGCAAGCCAACTCTACTTCCGGATTGGGATTTGATCCCAAGCAAATCGAAAACTCTGTCTATGAGTGTATGGTCCATAACCTGGATCCAACCGATCTGATCATTGCCACCAATGTGAAACACCTGGACTTACTTCCTTCTCATATCGATCTGGTAGGTGCGGAAGTGGAAATGGTGAGCTTGGAAAACAGAGAGTTCCGCATGAAGGAAGTCTTGGGTAAAATCAAAGACAAATACGATTTCATCCTGTTGGACTGCTCTCCTTCTTTGGGTTTGATCACGGCCAACTCTTTAGTAGCTTCTGATTCTATTATCATTCCGGTACAATGCGAATACTTCGCCTTGGAAGGTTTAGGTAAATTATTCTATACCGTTCAATTGATCCAAAAAGGATATAACCCTGAATTGGAAATAGAAGGCGTGCTGTTGACCATGTACGACATGCGTATGCGCTTGTGTAATCAGGTCGTAGAGGACGTACGCAACCATTGCCAGGAATTGACTTTCGAAACCATCATACCACGTAACGTGCGTATCAGTGAATCTCCAAGTTTTGGCTTGCCTGTTATCGCGCACGATGCAGAAAGCAAAGGAGCCATCAGTTATTTGAACCTGGCTCAGGAAATATTGGAACGCAACGGAATGGTCGTAGCTAAATAATCACTGTTTAATACGGTAAACAAACAACAAGTATCAAATCACAACTAACAATCGATCACAAGTATCAAGTCAAAAATAAATAGTGCTTGGTATTTAGATCTTTTTTAGAATTTCAATTTTGTGTTTTGGCATTTGACAAATAGACATTAGAGAGTATAAACAATATGACGACAGTAATGAGCGATCCGAAGAAGAAAAATGGTTTAGGCAGAGGACTGGGAGCTTTGTTGAAAGATACAGAACAACCGTTGAAGAGAGAAGAAAGAGTAGTTGCTTCAGGCCCTAGCATCGATATGATCAATATTGATAGTATCGAGATGAATCCTTACCAGCCTAGAACACACTTCGAAGAAGAAGCTTTACAGGAATTGAGTGAATCCATCAAATTGCATGGCATCATTCAGCCGATTACCGTGCGTCGTCTGTCTGTCGGCAAATACCAATTGATTTCAGGCGAGCGTCGTACGCAAGCCTCTAAAAGAGCTGGCTTAACCACATTACCCGCTTACATCCGCGAAGCCAACGATCAGCAAATGCTGGAAATGGCTTTGATCGAAAACATACAACGCGAAAACTTAAACGCACTGGAAGTAGCCTTGAGTTACCAACGTCTGATCTCTGAATGCAAATTGAAACAAGAGGAATTGGGCGATCGCGTCGGAAAGAAAAGAACAACGGTAAACAACTACCTGCGTCTATTGAAACTTCCTCCGGACATTCAGGCCGCTATCCGCGACCAGCGTTTGAGCATGGGTCATGCACGTGCCATTGTCAATGTTGAAAAATCAGAAGAACAATTATACATTTTCAATAAGATACTGAGCGACGATCTTTCGGTAAGAGCAACAGAGGAATTGGTTCGCAACATTGGTCAGAAACCGGCAACACAAGCTCCTGCTGCAAAAACAGCTTCAAACGCGGGTTCATCCAACAGTGGTGAAATCAATCAGTTGCAAACCCGCTTGTCTTCTCACTTTGGAACCAAGATCAACATCAAAAGCGATAAAGTGGGTAAAGGAGAAATCAAAATTCCATTCTTATCCGTTGATGACCTCAACAGAATATTGGACATCCTTAATTTATAGCAGGCCTGAAATGAAGTACAAGTTCATTCTTATCCTTTGCTTCTTCTGCCTTGCTGTTTCTACAAGTAGCTTCGGTCAATCGACCGACAGCACTTCTACCCGGGAGGAAGGAACACCTAAAAAGAAAAAAAATCCGCAGAATGTAGCGGCTAACAAAGCGGCTTTAATGTCGGCTTTGGTGCCCGGCCTAGGTCAGTTTCACAATAAAAGGTATTGGAAACCACCCATCATTTATGTGGGCGCAGGAGTCGTTACTTATTTTATCATTGAAAACAACAGGCAATATCAACTTTTTAAAGAAGGCTATTCCCAGCGCAGCAGTGATCCCAGTGCTTCTATAGATCCATCGATCAGTGGTTATTCTACTGAGAACTTGCGTATTCTGAGAGACGAT
>JAQZBV010000186.1 GCA_029237685.1 Cytophagaceae bacterium
GTTTCTAGAAATTCCAATTCACACGTGGTACTTTATTCCGGTATCGCCTTGGCGGCAGCAGGAGCTGCCTACCTGTTGGTGAAAAACCGTGAAGCGGTAATGTCTGCAGTGAAGGAATTTATGGAAGAACAAACCAACAGGTTTACTACTCCGCAACACGCGCAGTAGTTATAGTAGGAGTTCAACAATTATGCTGCAACCTTAGTTGCTTTATACGGCATAATGAAAATAGTCCCGCTGATAAGGCGGGACTATTTTGTTTTTACTGTATCTTAAGCTGTAATTTTACAGCGATGAAAAACATAGCACTCTTTATTTTTTTACTTACGGCTTTATTTGCTCAAGCGCAAAAACCGACTCCTACTTTAGAAATTGTGCCCCAACAAGAAAGCTGGATGGCAGGAACTGATTTTGAAGCCAGAGCGGTATTGGTCAATGGTCCTATGAAAGAAGCAGAGTTTTTCTTTTCGAAAACGCCTATACCCAAAGATATGGACGGTGCAGGCAGGATAAAATTTAGAGTGAGTCCTGGAGCTTACGATGCCGCTGGACAAGTCAGAAAAGAATTTGAAATAACAGTCCGTTATAAACAAAAAGGTAAGATCATTACTTTAACAACCAAACACATTTATGTAGTCAAGCGTCCTAATTTGATTTACAAAGGCCCGGTAGGCAGTCTGTTGTATACCTATTGCGGCAATGAGTTATTTGTGACCTGTCCTGACCTTGGTGCGCAATACAATCCTTCTTTTCAGGCGAGTGGAAGTCTCCTCATCAAAGGTTCACAAAAAGGTCAGCTCATTGCTGTACCGACGTATCAAGAGGTGATTCTTCATGTATCTTCCGGTGGAGCTGCAATAGACACGAAAAAATTTAAAGCAGTGGCTCCTCCTTTACCGACTCTACACCTGCTGCTGGACAGCATGCCTTGTAAACCTATGCAAGCGGTATCTTCAAAAAGCAAATTGTATTTAAGCATAGAACCGGACGCAGATTTTTTTGCGAATTATCCGAAAGATGCACGTTACAATTTAGCACAGGGATTTTTAAAAGTCACGCGCAACGGCATCACAGTAGGGAGCGCAGAATTTACCGATCAAACGATCGATCTTTCAACGCTGGGCATTACTTTTCAAAAGAAGGATGTCCTTAATTTTGAGATTGCTGGAGTAAATCGCCAAAACTTCCTTAATCAACAAATAGCGGAGAAAGGATTGACACAAACATTTTTACTGACTATTCAATAAGCAAAGAAAGCCTTGTAGTGATGTTTCATTTCACTACAAGGCTTTCTTTATTTTTTACTGACTTTCGCTACGAAGAATATTACCAGAGCAATGACAAGCAGTACCAGGAAAATACCGAATCCCATACCCATCTTAAAGATGCCACCGATCACACTACATGAACTCAAATAGACACAGAGCGCCAATAGGCTCGCCATGGTCAAAGCAGTTGTCTTTTTCATAAGAGAAGTTAAGAGATTAGTTTTTTGTTTTTGCTCAGCATTTTATACCCTACGGCAGCTCCAATACCGAACACAATATGAGCAGCCATTAACTGCGTATAATATTTCTGACGAAATTCTTCCGAATGATGGTTGTCAATTTTAAAAGCCTGAGACCAACCCAAGATACCTGCAACTCCGCTAAGTGCACCTAATACAGCGCCGCTTGCAATGGAAGGTTTGATGCTTGTATGTTCCCATACCTGAGAATAGACACCTGTAAAAGCCATACCGACTCCATAATGAGTAGCCCAAGAAGCAGATGTAGTAATGTCTTCATTGACTTGCGGCAGATTTTCCTGAGCAATTTCGTCAAGCAATACGGGCTCGGTATAATTTTTTTTCGTTGTTAACGAAACGAGGTAGCTGAACAAAGTCATGGCAGTTGTTCCTACTATAGTGGCGGAGAGAATTTTTTTTGTTTCCATGCGAAAGTATAACCTAAAAACGTGCCATGCGTTTTTTAGAGGAAAAGCAGCATATACTGTAGCTCTGTAAGGTGGATGGTTGTAAAAAAGACCCCTTTATGAGCAGAAGGATTCCAAACGTTCAGGCTTGCAGGGTCAAAGAATAAGAATTATATTGAAACAGACTCCTCTTCATTTCGATTATGAAAAAAATTTTCCTTTCCTTTTATTTGTTATTCCTGAGCACGATACTATCTGCTCAGAACATTAGCCCCTATATCGTTACAGATCAGTTGGGCTACCGTTCTACGGCAAAAAAAATTGCTATTCTACGAGATCCTATAACAGGCTTTGATGCATCAGAAAGTTATACCCCTGGCACATCCTTTTCACTGGTCGATGCGACAACTGCGACGCCGGTATTTACCGGCAGCGCCGTAAGCTGGAATGGAGGCGCTACGGATGCTGTATCGGGAGATAAAATCTGGCGCTTTGATTTTTCATCGTATTCGGTAAACGGTCACTACTATGTATTGGATGTCACCAACAATGTTAAATCATACACATTTGAAATCAAAGACGATGTATACAACGAGGTATTGAAACACGCGGTACGAACTTTCTTTTACCAACGTGCTGGTTTTGCCAAACAAGCGCCCTATGCTGAAACCGGTTGGGTAGATGGAGCGAGTCACATAGGAACATTGCAGGATAAACAGTGCCGTATTTACAGTTCACCGAATGACATCTCCACACAACGCGATCTACACGGTGGTTGGTACGATGCTGGAGATTATAACAAATACACGACTTGGACCGGTAACTACATCATCGAATTGTTGAAAGCCTATGAAGAAAACCCGACGGCCTGGACAGATGATTATAACCTCCCCGAATCAAGCAACGGCATACCAGATTTGTTGGATGAAGTAAAATGGGGAATGGATTATTTGCTCCGCTTGCAACATACAAACGGAAGTTTGATCAGTATAGTTGGTGTGGCACATGCCAGTCCGCCGTCTTCGGCTACAGGTAGAAGTCTGTATGGCAATGTCAATACCTCCGCGACTTTAAAAGCAGCAGCAGCTTATGCCTATGGAGCAAAAGTATTTGCCAATGCAGGATTAGGTTGTTACGCAGACAGTTTGCAAGCCGCTGCAATTAAAGCGTGGGACTGGTCGGTGACTAATCCTGCTGTGGTATGGTCCAATACTGATGCTGCCTATGTTTCTGCCGTAGGCGGTGTAGGCGGAGGAGATATGGAAGTAGACAATTACGGAAGAGCCATGTTCAAGCTACAGGCCGCCGTGCATTTATTTGACTTGACGGGTGACGATACTTATAAGACCTTTTTCGATGATAATTACACCACGTCACATTTGATCGAGTGGTATTATACTTATCCGTTCGAGCAGGCGAACCAGGAGACCATGTTGTATTATACAAAACTTCCCGGCGCCAATCCGACTGTTGTGAATACGATCAAGAGCCGTTACAATACAGGCATAGAAGGAGAAAATTCATTTGATGCATACGACGGAGATGTAGATGCTTATAAAAGTTACCTGGAAGCCTATGTATGGGGAAGTAATGGAAACAAATGCAGTCAGGGGCTTATGTATTATGATGTAATTAGTTACAACGTGAATGCAGCGAGAAATACAGACGCTTTAAACGCGGCAGAACAATACATTCATTACATCCACGGATTGAACCCGTTGCATAAATTTTACCTGTCCAATTTCAATACCCATGAAGCGGATAATTCAGTGGCTGAATTTTATCATTCCTGGTTCAGTTACAACAGCGCACTTTGGGATAAAGTCGGAGTATCTACATATGGTCCTGCACCTGGTTTTCTTGTAGGAGGAGCTAATCCTGCTTACGATTGGGACGATTGCTGCCCTTCAGGATGTGGCAGTGCTGGAAACAATGTCTTGTGCAATAGTGTAGACATCAGTCGTGTGAAAAACCAACCGGCTTTAAAATCTTATATGGACTTTAATGAAAGCTGGCCGATCAATTCCTGGGAAGTGACAGAAAATAGTTGTGGTTACCAGGCACCGTATATTCGCTTACTTTCAAAATTTG
>JAQZBV010000092.1 GCA_029237685.1 Cytophagaceae bacterium
TTGTTACCAAGGGTTACGCCGGGAGAAACCACTACGTTTTGCCCGATGTTGCAGTGTTGTCCGATGATACAATTGGACATGATGTGAGAAAAATGCCAGATCTTGGTACCGGCACCGATGGTGCATCCTTCGTCTATGACAGCACTTTCGTGTGCGGAAAATGTTTTATCCATGTTGGTAAAAATTGATAATGGCCTCGCAGATGTAAGTGATTTCTTCGCGTTTGCTTTCAGAATGAATGGGCAAGGAAAGCACTTTTTCACATAAGGACTCCGAAACAGGAAGGTCACCTTTTCTATAACCTAAGTTTTGGTAACCTTTCTGAAGGTGCGTCGGCAAAGGATAGTAGACCATGGTGGGGATACCCTTTTCTTTCAGGTAAGCTTGCAAGCCTGACCTGTTGCTAACTTTCAGGGTGTATTGATGAAAGACATGCGTAGAATAGGGAGCACGAACAGGGATTTCGATTTCCTTTACCGTCTTCAATAAAGAATCGTAAAGCAAAGCGGCTTCCTGTCTTGTGTTTGTATAAGTATCGAGCTGTTTGAGTTTGATATTTAGCACAGCGGCTTGTAGTGAATCCAGGCGTGAATTGACGCCAATCAAGTCATGGTGGTATTTTTCTTTTTGTCCGTGATTGGCAATCATTTTGATCTTCTCAGCCAGGACAACATGATTGGTCAGCAATGCGCCTCCATCTCCATAGCAACCTAAGTTTTTGGAAGGGAAAAAAGAAGTGGTTCCAATATCTCCCATACATCCGGTTTTGGCTGTTGTGCCATTAGAAAAAGTATAAGTAGCATTGATCGCTTGCGCGTTATCTTCAATGACAAAGAGTGCATGTTTTTTGGCAGTTGCCAATATGCTTTCCATAGGAGCAGACTGACCGTACAAATGTACAACGAGTATAGCTTTGGTTTTAGGGGTGATGGCTTTTTCTATCTGCGTTTCATCGATGTTAAAAGTAGATTCATTGACTTCTACAAAGACGGTTTTTATCCCTAACAGAACGGCTGCTTCCACAGAAGCGATGTAGGTAAATGAAGGAACAATGATTTCATCACCGGGCTTAAGATCCAACGCCATCATAGCGATCTGCAAGGCATCGGTGCCATTGGCACAGGCGATACAATGTGCAACATTCAGGTGTGCAGCAAGGTTTTTTTCGAAGGCTTTTACTGCTGGTCCCTGAATAAAAGTGGAGGAAGAAATAACGGACCGGATGCCATCCATTACCTCTTTTTCTATTTTGAGGAACTGCCCCTCTAAATCCACCATGTTAATGTTTTGCATACGCTATAATCTTCGTTGTCTTTTGAAAAGCCTAACTTATAAATTTAATCAGTTTTATTAAAAAATCGTATAATGAGCCAAACTATTACTTTTTTTATACTTTTCGAAGGCGTATATTGTCTGAATACAGTGTAGTGACCCTTTCGTAGCCTGTGAAAGACAGATGACTTATCAACCAATAGTCAGCTATTTAAGACTCCATAAACTAGATAAAAGAAGACACAACCTTAGAATGAATTCTGTCTTTATCCTGAGTAAAAAACAGAATTTTATAATGATTGCTATCTGATGGTGGTTACTAAATCTTTTTCCAGCGGATACTGTATGATAGAAGGCAATTAGGGTAGACATTGGAAGCTCTACATTTGCAAAAGCAAATTTTAAAAGGAAAACAAAAAACTGAATGTCTGATTCAATAGCATTGATCGATTGTGGCATTGGCAACATCAATTCAGTAAAGAATATGTTGCAGAAAGCAGGAGTACGCAATGTTCAGATTTCAACTTCAGAAAAAGACATTGCTGAAGCCGACAAGCTAATTTTACCGGGTGTGGGAAGTTTCGATTATGGCATGTCGAAGTTGAAGGAGTATCAATGGATAGAGGTATTGAATGATAAAGTTCTGAAACAAAAAACACCAATTTTGGGTATTTGTCTAGGTGCCCAGCTCCTTACCAAAAGCAGTGAAGAAGGTGTTCTACCCGGCCTGGGTTGGATTGATGCACATACCAAACGCTTCAAGTTTGAAAGGGACAACGAATTAAAAATACCGCACATGGGGTGGAACGAAGTAATTCAGGCTAAAAAGAGCAAATTACTGGAAAATATGGATGAAGAAGCCAGGTTTTATTTCATTCACTCTTACCATATTGTCTGTAACGATCCTGCAGATGAACTCTTGAAAGCTGTTCATGGTTACGAAATTACAGCTGCCGTCGAACATGAGAATGTTGTGGGAGTCCAGTTTCATCCGGAGAAAAGCCATAAGTTTGGGTTAAAGTTACTGCATAATTTTGTCCATAATTTCTGATCTATGCTTAGAGTAAGGGTTATTCCCGTGTTGTTGATTAAGGAAGGTGGTCTTTACAAGGGTGTTAAGTTCAAGAACCACAGATATGTGGGCGATCCAATCAATGCCGTAAAGATTTTTAACGAGAAAGAGGTAGATGAAATCATCATCATTGACATCAGTGCTACGGCCAACAAAAGTGAGCCTTCATTAGCTATGATCTCGGAGATTACAAGTGAAGCTTTTATGCCTTTGGCTTATGGAGGAGGAGTTAAAACAATAGAGCAGATCAAGCAAATTTTTCATGCGGGTGTAGAGAAAGTAGTGATCAATACGCACGCGTATAATAATTACAAATTGATCGAAGAAGCGGCAACTATTTTCGGGAGTCAGAGTATTACTGTAGCAATAGATACAAAGAAAAATTTGTGGGGCAAAGATGAAGTATATGTTGCCAACGGCAGCGTCAATATTCAAAAGGATCCCGTGAAGTATGCTAAAGAACTGGAGCAGGCCGGAGCAGGAGAGATATTCCTTCAATCCATTGATCGCGACGGCACCTATTCTGGATACGATCTTAAATTGTTGAAGAAAATAACAGCTGCCGTGCAGCTGCCCGTGGTAGTTTCCGGTGGTGCGTCTTCCATACAGGATTTTAAACAAGCGGTTACTGAAGCCGGAGCATCGGGCGTAGCTGCAGGAAGCTTATTTGTATTCGTAGGAGATACAAAAGGAGTGCTCATCAACTATCCTACACAAGCAGAATTGAAAAAACAACTTACAGTATGACAGCTCAAAGTGAACGTCCTTATCAAATGTGCATTAAAACGGTCATGGATACTACCGATCCTTCCATTACTTTTGATGAACAGGGAATATGCAATTACTGGTACGAGTATTTTGCCAACGCAAAAAAAGAACTTTCGAAAGAAGATGGATTAGCTTATCATGAATCCATACTAAAAAAAATAAGAGAAAAGGGTAAAGGTAAAAAATACGACTGCGTCATCGGACTCAGCGGTGGGGCAGACAGCAGTTACTTGGCCTACATGGCAAGAGAGTGGGGATTGAATCCTTTACTTGTACACTTTGACAATGGTTTTAATACCGCCACTGCTGTTTCCAATATCGAACAGATTGTAAAACAACTGGGCTTTGACTTGCATACCTTTGTGATGGACTGGGAAGAATTCAAAGACATACAACGGTCATATTTTTATGCCTCAGTGCTGGATCTTGAAATCCCCAATGATCATATGATTTTTGCTTCGTTGTATAAAGTCGCAAATGATTTCGACATCAAATACATCATTCTCGGTTTCAATAATTCTACAGAGGCTATTTTGCCTGAGAAATGGCGTTACCTGGGAAAGTTGGACCTCGTCAATTTGAAAACTATTCAGAAGCGATTTGGAAAGAAGCCGATCAAACACATGCCTAAGCTTGGCATCTGGCAGTTTACGTATTACATGGTGCTGAAAGGAATCAAGCAATACTCCGCCTTGAATTTCATTGGTTACGATAAAGAAAAAGCAAAAGAAATATTAACAAAAGAATTAGGCTGGAAAGATTATGGTGGGAAGCATCATGAGTCTGTCTTTACTCGTTTTTATCAAGGATATATTCTGCCTAAGAAGTTTAACATTGATAAACGTAAAGCCCATTTGTCCACATTAATTTGTTCAGGACAAATGACAAGAGAAGAAGCATTAGAAGAATTGAGTAAGCCAACTTATGACCCTCAATTGCAAGAAGAGGACAAAGTTTACATTGCAAAAAAACTAGGTTTTTCCACCGAAGAATTTGAACGTCTACTGACTTTGCCTAATGTAGACCATGAAGTTTACGGCACAGACAAATGGCAAACGGATTTGGTCTTCGGGATAAATAAGTTTGTGAAAAGAATTCACAAGTTCAATAGTGTATAGTGTTGCATTGATTTAATTAGAAGTTTATTGAAAAAGGTACTTTCTGTTATAGGGGCCAGGCCTCAATTCATCAAACATGTTCCGGTACTTTCGGAATTGCAAAAACGTTTTAATGCCATCACCGTTCATACAGGCCAGCATTACGACGAGAACATGAGTGATATTTTTTTTAATGACCTCTTACTTCCGCGACCTGAATTTCGTCTGACACTTTCTGGTAAGACGCATGCCGAGCAAACCGGAGAAATGATGGTAGGTATAGAACGTATTTTGTTGGATGAAAAGCCAGACTTCGTATTGGTTTATGGTGACACAAATTCTACACTGGCCGCTGCGCTGGCCGCTGCTAAGCTGTGCATACCTGTGATCCATGTGGAATCCGGATTGCGAAGCTACAACATGGACATGCCGGAGGAAGTGAACAGAATCGTGACGGATCACACATCCAAGATTTTATTTTGTCCTGACAACAGTTCTCAATCCAATTTATTAAAAGAGGGAATCTCAAAGAATGTTTACGTGTGTGGAGATGTGATGAAGGATATGGTGAGGCTTGCTTCTCCTTACATTAAAAGCATAGAGAGCGATAGGCCTTATGTTTTTGCCACCATTCATCGTCCTTACAATACAGATGACCAATCGAGAATGGTCTACATATTAGATGCTTTGAATAAACTGGATTATGATGTTATTTTCCCGATGCATCCCAGAACGGTACATAAACTGAAGCAATACAACATTGATCTCGCTCAGTATTCAAATATTCGCATTGTTGAACCTATGGGTTATTTTGAATCCATGTCCTACCAACAAAAGGCACATTGCGTCATTACAGATTCCGGTGGGATGCAGAAAGAAGCTTATTGGCTAAGAAGAAGATGCATCACGTTAAGGACAGAGACAGAATGGACAGATACGTTGCAAAACGATTGGAACGTATTGTTGTTTGATGATCTCTCTTCTCTAAAAGAATTAGTGGACAGAAAATTACCAGAGACGTACGATGAGAATTTGTATGGAGACGGCTATGCGGCTCAAAAAATTGTAGATGTTATTTATTCATTTTAAGAACACGTGAAAAATTTCATCCTTAGAAAGATTGATATCATTAAACAAGAGCAAAAAAAAGACAAACGCTCTTTTTTATTCATCTTATTAAAAAAGATGGGTAAAGCGGGATGTACATTGCCCTTTCGTTTACTGGATATAGCGCTTACCCTTCTGCTGCTGCCGTTGCTTATGATGATCTTATGGCTCAACCGATCCGCAAGGAAGCAGCGTACAGTTTTTTTTGTAGGGCTCGAACACGTCATTAATAAGACAGCTGATCGCGGCATTGGATATGCAAACAGGGGCTTCAAAACAATTTTCTTTTCTCATGAATGGTCAGGCCTTAGACACGACATGGCTTTGGAAACCACCATCGTCGAGTATTCATTCTCTGTTACGAAAGACACGGTCGCATTTTGCCGAAACGTATTGAAATATAGACCGTGCTACCTGGAAGTTTATTTTGAAGGCGACGCATTAAGACAATTATTCAGCGCGATACTCGCTAAATGCAATGGGATGGTCATTGTATCGATTGAAAGAGGTGTTTGGCATGGCTTTAAAGAACATCGCGTTTCTTTTTGGTTAGCCTACACTTACATTTTCATCTTCCGCTTAAGTGATAAAATATTTTATAGGGAGTTAGGCCTATTTGAAATTTATGATACCTATAATCTACCAAGGAGTAAGTTTGTTTTTGATCATAATCGAGTGCCTGTTTACAAAGACATCACGTATGAAGAAAAAGCCTCTTACAAAACCGTCTTATACCTCAATAGTTTTAAAACATTCAGAAGAGTGGATTTGCTGATCAAAGCAATTCCATTGGTAAAGCAACAAGTTCCGGATGTGCACTTTGATATTGTAGGAGCAACAGATCAAAAGGAAATTGATTTCGTCAAAAAAGAATTGGAAGCATTGGGTGCGGCAGATGTCGCAGAAGTTTATCTATGGACACCTAAGCCACGACAGTTTTATGACAAAGCTTCGGTATTCGTTTTACCTGCCGAATTGGTATTCTGTAATTTCAGTTTGATAGAGGCCATGGAACGCGGTATTCCTCCTGTAGTGACAGGAGTAGAAGATGCCGACAAAATCATTGAGCATAATGTGAGTGGGTTGTTGTGCGAATTGAACGAGCAATCTATTGCAGACAGTATCATACAGTTGCTACGCGATGAAGAATTAAGAATTCGAATGGCCAAAGGAGCTCGGGCGAAAGTCATTGCCGACTTTGACAGCGAATTTCGACTTGATCCGATTGTAAAAATTATAAATAATAAATTTTTCAACGGCGATGCAGCATAAGAAACTTCTCATTCCTGCTCAAAAAGTTATCCGGAAACTTCCGGAAAATTATCGTCAGGATGATGAGTTATATTTTGCCGCACAGTTTGAAAATGAAACTCCGGATGTTTTTTTAATTGATTTCCGGAACGTGAATGTTAGTGTCGCCGGTACGGTGTTTTCTTTTTTGCATACATTTGCTTTATCTGTAAAAGAAGATTTTGTTAAAAAGCTCAATTGGGTGTATGTTCTTTATAATCTTCTAACACGACAAAAACAAGCCGCATTGCCGGATCAAAAGCATGTGCTGTTTTTTAATAACCTCAGTGAATGCTATTACCATTGGATGACAGAAGCTGTGCCCAGGCTGTTTTTAGTAAAGGATCATTTGGAAGATCGAAAAATTCTTCTTCCTGAATCTTACCGAGGCTTTCAATTGAAATCACTGAAAGCATTTGGTATTACAGAGGCACAAGTAACATTCATAGGAAAGAAGGAATATTATCAAGTACAAAATTTATTGATGCCTTCTTTTGCAGGCAAGGAACAGACGTATAATAAAAAGCTGCTTCAAGAGCTCGGTTCATACTATTTAAAAGAAGTTACGAAAGCAACTGTTCAAAAGCCTTTTGATACATCACGCATTTATGTCAAGCGGAAAGCTACATCCATAAGGCATGTAATCAACGAAGACGAAGTTGTTGCTTGTTTGAAATCTTTTGGTTTCAAGGATATTTTCTTTGAAGATTACTCATTTGAAGAACAAGTGCAACTAGCGAGTGAAGCGCGTCAATTGATTTCCATACATGGTGCAGGCCTTACCAATATGCTGTTTATGAACAAGGGCACTCAGGTATTGGAATTCAGGAAAGAAAAAGAGAAAGGGTACCTGCATTATTTCACACTGGCTGACGCGCTTGAGCTACGCTATTATTACCAGTTTTGCCAGCCTGAAGATGAAACCAAAGCATCGAAGGATGCGAATATATTGGTGGATATAGAATTGCTAAAGAGAAACGTGGAACTGATGTTAACTCAAGAGTAACCATGCTTGTATCGGTCATCATAACAGTTTTTAACATAGAAAAGTACGTGGAAGCAGCGTTGCTTTCTGCGCTACAGCAATCGTACAAGGAGGTAGAGATTATCGTCGTGGATGATTGTTCTACCGACGGGTCTTATGAAATTATAAAAAAATACATGGATCAGATCCGTTACATACGTACCTTTGCAAATTCCGGTGTTTTGCTCGCTACACTAGAAGGAATTAAGCAGGCAAGCGGTGATGTCATCAGCTTTTTAGATGGTGATGATCTTTGGGCTGAGAATAAATTGGAACTTGTCGTCGATGCTTTTAAAAAGCATCCGCAAGCTTTTTTTCTTTCGCATGATTACCAATTCATTAATAGTGCCGATACGGTTATATACAAAGAAGACCATTCACAGGATATCTTGAAAAAGGGATTAATAGAACAGAGAGAAGATCAGGTGAGTGAAGACATGAGGCGATCTGTTCTTGGATATTATGGCAATGTGTGGCTGGGCAGCGCGTATTGTTTCCGCAGCCACGTGATCGATAAAGGGGCATTGTCTGCATGGATAGAGCGCTTGCCGGATCCAAGAATGACCTATCAGGATCATACGATAGCTTCTTATATTTTTCTTCATCATCCGAACGGAAAGTTGTTATACATTCCTTTGCCATTATTTTCTTACAGAATTCATGGTACAAATTACAGTGGCACTGCCGCAAGTTTATCGCAGATGATCAATGTAATCCTAAAGGGGTTAAATACTGCACAGGCTACGCATTCACTGGTGATCAAGTACAGTAAGGATGCTTCATTGAAAAGCAGGCAAGAACAGAAGGTGAAGTATTTCAACTACCTCTTGTGTCTGTTCAAAAGAAAATATATCGCCGCTCTACTTTTATTTGCAACACTTTGTTTGAAGTTTTGGACTTGGAAAGAAATAGGAAAAGAACTAGTACGATTTGGAACCATTGTATTGCTGGGCCCTTCAAGATATATAAGCATTAAAAATAGATTAATATAGTATGTGCGGGCTAACTGGATTTTATAGTTTAGACTCAACGTTGACAAAAGGAGACCTAGAGCAAATGACCGAAGCGGTGCATCGCAGAGGACCTGATGCGCATGGTATTTATTTTAATGACGGTATAGGTTTAGGACACCGTCGTCTTAGCATCATAGATCTTTCCGCTGAAGCCAACCAACCGTTTCATTCTACGTGCGGAAATTACGTCATAGTGTTTAACGGTGAGGTATACAACTATCAGGAATTGGTTGTAAAGCATAACCTCACAGTTCGCACATCCAGCGATACGGAAGTAATAATAGAATTGTTCAAGTTGAAAGGTAAAGCCTGCGTGCAGGAATTGAATGGTATGTTTGCGTTTGCTATTTACGACATAGCAAAAAGAAGTATATTCATTTGCAGAGACAGATTGGGAGTAAAGCCCTTATTCTTCTATAAGAGAGGAGCTACCATCGCTTTCGCTTCCGAATTGAAAGCACTGACTGCCGTAAAAAAAATCGCAAGCACTTTACAGATTGACAAGAAGGCGATTGGTTTATTTTTAAACGTCGGCTACATTCCTCAACCTCGCACCATTTATGAAGAAATTCAGAAATTTCCTTCCGGTGCGATGGCTACATTGGATGGCAATGGATTTCAGGTAGAACATTATTGGATTCCGGAGAAGCAAATCACTGCCCACAAAATCACTTCACACGGGGAGGCGAAAGAGAAATTAAAAACACTGTTGCAAAGTTCTATACAATACAGGATGATTAGTGATGTGCCCTTTGGTACATTTCTTAGCGGTGGTATAGATTCGAGTTTAGTGACAGCACTGGCACAAGAGCATTCTAACCTGCCTATACAAACATTCTCGATAGGGTTTGAAGAAACCCTTCACGATGAATCTGTACATGCCAGGAAGGTAGCGAATTATCTTAAAACCTCGCACGAAGAACTGATCGTATCGGAAAAAATCGCTATAGAATCCATTGAAGAAATCATGATGCAGTTTGATGAGCCGTATTCCGATTCATCGGCTTTGCCTACCTGGCTTGTCAGCAAAATGGCAGGACAAAAAGTAAAGATGGTCTTAACCGGTGACGGAGGAGATGAGTTGTTCATGGGTTATGGAGCATACAACTGGGCCGATCGTTTATCGAATAAAATGTTATACGCCAATCGCAAATGGCTCGCTGCTTTGATGACGGCAACTGGCAAAAGCAGGTACCAGCGAATTGCTCAGTTGATACGTCATGACGAAAAAACAGATATCAGAAGCCATATTTTTTCACAGGAACAATATTGTTTCAGCGAAAAGGAATTGGAAAGCCTACTGGTTGATCCGATAAACTATCAGTCTAAAGATTGGATAGAGGATCATGACATACAACGACCCATCGATGCAAAAGAACGCCAGGCTTTGTTTGATCTCAAGTATTATTTGAGGGATGACTTGTTGGTAAAAGTAGATCGCATGTCTATGTATTGCTCCATAGAAGCTCGTGAGCCCTTATTGGATTATCGTCTGGCAGAATTCAGCTTAAATCTAGATCCTTCTTTGCGTGACAACAAGGTATTGCTGAAGGAAATATTATATGAATATGTTCCTCAGGAATATTTTCAGCGTCCTAAAAAAGGCTTCAGTATCCCATTGAATAAATGGTTGAAAGGGGACTTACGTTACCTGATCACGAAGTACCTCAGTAAAAAAGTGATCGATAAGTATCATGTCGTGCATGATGCAAACGTCCGGTATTTGCTGACCGCTTATGACAATGGATCTGATTATCTCTTCAATAGAATCTGGTTATTGATTTTATTGCACAAATGGTTAGAAGATAAATCTTAAAGTGTAAAATCAGTTTTTATAGATACGAATGGAAGCAACAAAAGGCAAAGTACTTTTTATTTCTTACGATGGTATGTCAGATCCATTGGGACAATCTCAGGTATTGCCTTATCTGGCCGGCTTGAGTAGAGCTGGCTATGAAATTACTTTATTGAGTTGCGAAAAGGCCGAACGTATAGCGAAAGGTGAAAAACAATTAAGAGCATTTTGCGAGCTGCATAAAATAGACTGGTCTTTTGTTTTATTTCATTCCAGTCCTCCTATTGTCACGAAGTTTTATGACATCTTCAACATGAAACGAAGGGCATTGGCTTTATACAAAGACAAGAAATTTGACATGATTCATTGTCGAAGTTATGTTTCTGTAGAAATTGGCTTATGGCTGAAGAAAAAATTTGGCGTCAAAGTACTTTTTGACATGAGAGGTTTTTGGGTAGATGAGCGGGTAGATGGAGGATTGTGGAATACAGACAAGTTGTTTTACAGATGGGGTTATGCCTATTATAAAAAGAAGGAATCCTATTATATCCAACATTCCGATCATATCATATTATTGACGGAAGCAGGAAAGAAAGAATTGATGCGTTGGCCTTCTTATACGAATATACCCATAACCGTTGTGTCTTGTAGTGCGGATTTTGATGTTTTCTCCTTGACAGAACAACAACAAAAATTAGAAGCGAGAGAGCGATTAGGAATTCCGGAAGAAGACATTGTGGTTAGTTACCTCGGTTCTTTGGGTACTTGGTATATGTTGGAAGAAATGTTGCTTTTCTTTAATCAATTGAAGAAGATATATCCTACTGCTAAATTTCTTTTCCTGACACCTGAAAATCCTTCTATTGTATACGATCGATTACCTGATCATGGGTTAGAAAAAAAGGATTTCATTATTTTATTTTCCGAACGGAAACAAATACCAGGATATATAAAATCAAGTGATTTTAGTCTCTCCTTCATCAAGCCTGCATATTCAAAGATTGCCAGCTCTCCTACTAAAATCGGTGAGTTATTGGCGATGGGAATTCCTGTTATTTCCAACCGTGGAATTGGAGATGTAGAAGAAATGATCGAAGAAACGGGTTGTGGTATTGTTGTTGCTGATTTTAGTAGTGGCTCTTTTGAACAAGCACTAAAGAAATTACCTGCTCTGCTATCTGTATCTCCGGAATATATCAGATCGGTTGGAGAAAAAAATTATAGTTTGCAGCACGCGATAGAAAAGTATAAAGAAGTATATAAAAGTTTGATGTAATTTTATCTAAGGCAAATAGTTAAAGTTTTATCAGGCAAGTTGTTTTTTAGGTTTAGGATTTTTCTCTGCTAAGTAATTTAAATAATAGAGTCCCGATAGATAAAAAGGAATCAAAGGTAGCTTGTAACGGGCAAGCGTGCCGAAGTTGAGTGTTGAAATGCCGACTGCAAAAGCAAAAGGCAAGGAAAACGCAAAGCACGCAATCAGGAATGGAGTTTTATTGATTAAAAAAAGTGTTCTGAAAAATCCTGTTTTTATAAATATGATATAGATGGTGAGTACAAGAAAGAAAGTGCTTTCCAGAGAAGAAATAAGCATCAAAGGGTTTGTAACTTCCCATAAATAAGGTCGAAAAAGTGTCACATTGATTCCTGCAGGAATCATTTTTAGAATACCGGTGAATGTGTATTCGATCTTCCCTAAATCATAAACAGAGCCGCCTACTATTTTACTTACTTGGGAGATGTAAAGCCCGGTTACTTGAGAAGTTTCTATGATTTGATCGAAACTATACCTTTGATTATTTTCTGTCAGTTTATAAGTAGCAAAAACAGCTGCTATGATAGCTAACGTCAGAAGTAAAGGTTTGGTAAGGGTTTTGAGAAAAGTGGATTTGATTGTATGATTATAGGTTAAGATCATCCAAACAAGTAGAGCCGGTAATAAGCAAATGCCAACATAGATTTTGATGGTGACAATCATATACATGGCCAGAATAAAAATAAAAGTCGATTGGAATGGTTTGCGAAACTTGAAGAACATGGTATAAAAAGAATATACCGCCCAACCCATCGCACCTAAAACCAAAGTGTCTTTGATTATTCCTGAGCCCCAGAAGAAAACAGTAGGCATGTAAAGTGTAGAAATGGCGAAGTATTTAGATAAGGCCGGTTCAATGTTTACGAGTACCAGGAAAAACCCCCACATTCCTGTCAGGCCCAATAAGCCCATCAGTATGGAAGTAGGCAAGAAGGACGAAAAGGTAAAGAGGTTAATGATACCCGCTACCTTTGCCAATAAAAGACACCCTTCATCATTGAAGAATGTAAGCCTTCTTGTAAATCGATTAATGTCCGGATCATTTTCATTCGAAGATACAAGGAGAATTTTATAGGCGGAAACTGGCGAGCTGGTTAACGCATCGGTAATAACTGTACTGTCTTTGAAGAAATGCACGGTGTCTCCACCTTCATAATAAAATTGATAAATGAATACGATGGTGATAGAGCCGATGATTTTTGAGATAATGGCTGGCATAAAAAACTTTTTCAAATCAGATTTGATAAACTGATTTCTTACCATGATTCCTATAAAAAGGATTAGGATAATCAGGATAGGAGTAATGATAAAATCTTTCCAGTCTAGATAAAAGTATCTCACGGTGTAGTATTAAATTTTGTCCAGGAGAATCGCGTGTTTTGTTTGTTTTTATGGATGGACTAAGTAAATATAAGAATAAGATAATTGATTTGCGAGCGTCTATTCAACTTAGCTCTATAAATGGGAGAATAGTTTTTCTGGCTTTATATAAGCAATCTATGCAATAGGCAAAGGGAATGATCATCAAACTGTCTGTTTGAAGCAAATAGCGAAACTCAACATTTCGCATGAAGCCTGTAGGCCCAAAACACATGATAAGATACCAAAGCGTAAAGAATGCAAAAATAAGAAATACGCTATGGTGTTCCCGATTTCGGATAGCCAATACGCAGCCTATAATGCCTAAGATAATAGAAATACTGCGTATGCAAAATATGGTGGAAGTCAGGTAATAGGCGTATCCATTGACAGGTTGCGAGACGGAGTTCTTAAACAAACATTTTTTCAAGGTCTTGAGAGGTTGAATGACCCAATAGTGAAAAGCGTTGTATTGGATCTGATGTGAATGTAAGGTGTCAAACAATGCTACAATCTTGGCGTCCGCCGGGTTAGGAGCCATGCGGCCTTTCCAGTGCCCGGACCAGCAACTGAATCCACTGCCGTAGTTTTGAGCGAGATAAATGGCTTCTGTGAGAAGAGCAGAATCTCCGGGCACAGCGTATGCTACAGATGGGTCAACGGTAAAATCACGGTTCGTAATGATTTGTGAAAATTGAGGTTCCCAATTGGTTTGAATAGAAAAAATATATTGCATGTAAGAATAGACATCGGGTCCCCAGTAATCGATCCCTCTGATGTCATGTGTAACAACGACTTTATGATGAAAAACATAATTCCTGAATGGCCACCACCCGTAGGTAAGCAGCACCCCTAAAACCAACAAACAGGCTTTGGCGAGGTTGTTGGCATGACGGTGGCGGATGAACCATATTCCCTGATAAGTAATAATTACAAAGACAAATACCGCTATTTGTGGCCTTACCAAAATGCCCAGGCCGAGCAATATCCCTATTGTGAGATAATTGTAGGTAAAAGATTTGCAAACATACAGGTATAAAGCAAAGATCAATAAAAACACAGAAAGTGATTCAGCAAAAAGGCAGGGTGCCCAAAAAATAATAATCGGATGAACAGCATAGGTAATAGCCGCAAGATAGGGATAGCGATTGTTGGGAAAGAGTGAATTGTAAATACGGTAAATGAAATAAATATTGATGCTGTCAAGCAGCACTTGTGTGTAGCCGATCGCATATAAATAGGTGTCTGACCCAAACAGGTAGTAGAAAAATCCGATGAAGAATGCATAGCCTGGCATTCTGCTGAAGTAGCCGTATTCGTTTTCTGGATTTACGGTATAAATGCCGGTTTCTACTAAATTTTTTATGGAAGTTAACCAATCATGAAAATCACCCTGGTCCAGAAACAAAGAGGGAGCATTAAAATAATGCTGGGCCACTTCGGGAGAAAGAAATACAACATAGAGCAGGCGTGCGATCAAACCCAAAAGGCACACGACAAAAATCCCCCTATGCTTGCTGTAAAACATTTTTTTCTTAAAGATACTAAAAAAATCACTTCAG
>JAQZBV010000093.1 GCA_029237685.1 Cytophagaceae bacterium
TGTTTTCTCCCATACAAAAAATGTCAGATTATTTCACACTTACTAAAATCATCAAAGCTCCTAAAGACTACAAAATGATTTCTTCGTTTTACAACGACATGAAAAACATTCCATAAATGATGAAACACGAGAAGTATTAGGATTGACCGTATTGTTATTTCTACTTGTTCTTTTTATAAAATAACACGCGTTGAATAAACCTTCTTTTTAAAATCGTCTGCTCCATAGAGTGAAATGAATTTATTGATCCTGAGTCGAAATAAAACATATTTACTCCCTATTAATGGGTATTTTGTCGAAATATCTCATAATTTAATACTTCATCTTTTTTTCTTATCTAGACAAGGCATACCTTTGTCATAACATCTTGCTGTTATTTTTAAGAATTTTTAGATTCTTTTAGTAGTGTGAAGGCTTCCAGCCTAGATCCAAAACAACTAACTCAAGACGTTGTATTTTTAATCGTACTAAAATGACTAAAGACATAACTACACAAGAAAATTTAAAAGCCTCATCCCTTTTATTTTTTTCTCTTTTTATTGGGTGTTCCTTCTGTTCGATACTTTGTATAGACGAAAATAAAACCCTTCCGGGATCATTGCTTGCAGGCTATGCTGTGGCTTTTCTAGTGTTGACGATTTGGAGCAATAATAAACGCTTCTACCCTCTTCTTGTAGGCGTACTCTTCTACACTGCACTTGTGATCACCCTGGTATACTTCTTTCCCAAAATAGTAGCGGAAGGTGTGAGTATCTTATCGCCATACCTCTACCTGATGTTGTGCTATCTGGGATTCATTTATTTGATGGTGAATGATTATAAAAAAATAAAACAGACTGCTCCTGTCGTTAAAAAAAAAGAAACTGCAGTAGATGTTTAATCGTTATGCCAGGATAAAAGGAAGGCGAAGGTATTCAACTCGCCTTCCTTTTTATGCCTCATATTTTATTATTTGATAAGCTCCAGGTCTTTGATACCATCAAATTGAGGCTGTACCACCCAATTCCCTTTGGTATCGATAAAACCCCATTTCCCATTTAATTTAGCTGCGGCATATCCATTTTTAAAATCGCGTACCGCTTCAAACTGAGGAGCAATAACCCACACTCCTTTAGTATTAAAGAAGCCTACTTTATCCCCCTTTTTACCTTCTGCCAATCCATTATAAAAGTCACCGTATGATTGTGTATCTGTGATTCTTAATATTTCCCCGGTTTTGTTTACATAAGCCCATTGTTCACCATCCTTAATGCGTGCAAATCCACTCTCCCCATCAAATTCCTTCCCGGCGGTAAACTGAGGTTTGATGATCCACTCCCCTTTCGCATTGATATAACCCAATTTACGGTCTACGTCCTTTGCCCAGGCGAGACCACCACTGAAATAGCCTACACTTTCGTACTGCGCTGGTACAGCAACCTTTCCGTCCGTTCCTATAAAGCCAAACTTTTTATCTGCTGCTCTAAAAGGTGCAAGCTTATCCGAAAAGGCTTTTACTTCCAGTACGCCCTCTACATTGATAGGGATTTCTGTACCCTTAGTATCGAGTACGAAATATTTCCCTTCACTTGACACTATGGCGTGATCTCCATTAAACTCTGTTACTTTATCGTACTTGGCTTGAATGGCTAACTTACCGATGGTATTCATATATCCCCATTTTTCGCCCATTCGCACGGGAACTAAGCCGTTGCTAAAACCCGCCAGATCAAAACCAAATCCGTCCATCAGCTTAAAACCGCTGATCTCCGTTGTCAATGCTTGACCTTTTGTATTGATAAAGTAATACTGTTTTTTCTCACCATCATAAATGGCGGCGAGACCTTCTTTGGAAAATTTATAGCACTTCGCATACTGAGCCTGAATGACAAGTTCGCCTTTATTATTTGCATACCCCCAGCTTTTGCTGCCAGCAGGCTTTACTTGAGTGAGGTACGTTTGCGCAAAAAGCGTGTAAGAGAATAAAACAGAAATGGCAAGGCTAAAACAGATTTTTGAGTTCATAAGAAAAACTATTTGGATGAGCACTGTCTACAACGTGTCGTAACGTATGTCCATTCAAATTAAGTTATAATATAATAAAAACAAATGATTTGATTTGAAAGGATGTGAGTCTTGGCTGGGTATTGCTGCAATCCGATCATCGCTAGGCTAAATAGCCAAATGATTTCCACATGTATTTGATTTAGCGGTAAGAATACTTATATTAAATATTGATATATTTTATAATTATTTTTAACTCCTAATTTTATTCTTTATGAATGCATCTTATTCCACTTTAAAACAACGCGCATTAGCATCACTTCAAGGCAAATGGGGAATCGCCATAGGAGCCTTGGTGGTTTACATCATTATCTTAATACCTTTGCAGCTCATTCCCTTTATTGGATCGTTTGCCGGTTTAATCATAGGTGGTCCATTTTCTGTAGGGATTGCTACTTTTTACTTGAGACTTTCTAAGGGTGAAAATGCTACCATCTCTGATATTTTTTCAGGGTTCAATAACTTTGTGCCGGCACTCGGTACCTATTTGCTGATGTTGCTGTATATTATTCTCTGGATGTTATTGCTCATTATACCTGGTATCATTGCAGCATTCTCCTATTCACAAGTATTTTACATTTTGTCTGAAGAACCTCATTTAAGTGCGGGAGACGTGTTGAGAAAAAGTAAAAAAATGATGGATGGGCATAAAGCTAGATACTTCATTTTAGGGTTAACGTTCATCGGATGGTTTTTGCTTAGCCTTTTAACCTTTGGTATAGGGCTGCTTTGGTTAGCGCCTTACTACAGCACAACCATGGCTAAGTTTTATGAAGACCTTAGAGGTGGTGATGTTGAACAAGAGGTATCTATTCCCAATGTATTGGATGCTAACTAATCGATTACAAATTATTTTATTATAGTATGACTGAATTTAAACTTACGGATTATGATTTTATTGAGCTGAATAAGCTCATGAAGCTTCTTGGTATGGTCAGCACAGGTGGCGAAGCTAATGTGCGCATTACGAATCAAGAAGTAAAAGTAAACAACGTAATAGAAATTCAGAAAAGGAAAAAATTGCGGTCTGGTGATGTAGTTACTTTTAACGCTCACCAGATCGTAATTAAATAATCTTTATGTACGTTCCCTCTTTTTTTAAAGTAGAAAATACAGAAGAGATTCGAGACTTCATCCATCACAATGCATTTGGCATTGTGATCAGTCAAACGAATGGAAAACTATTGGCTTCGCATATACCTTTGTTATTGACTACGAATTCAAAAGGCAAGGATCTACTGACCGGTCATCTTTCAAGGGCTAATCCTCAATGGAAAAGTTTTGAAAGCGAAAAACAGGTTTTAGTTATTTTTCAAGGACCTCACACCTATATCTCCTCCTCTTGGTACGATCATAACAATGTTCCAACATGGAATTATATGGCTGCTCATGTATATGGGTCGCTGCGTTTTTTGACAGAAGAAGAACTATTAATTTCATTACAGCTATTGACAGATAAATACGAATTTCATTCTGCGAATCCCGTGTCTGTGGGCACTATGGACAAACATATGCTTTCAGCGCAGTTGAAGGGCATTGTTGGATTTGAAATTGAAATAGAAGAAGTGCAAGCAGCTTACAAATTATCTCAAAACAGAGATGAAAAAAATCATCTTCGCATCATCGATGAATTAGAAAAAAAAGGCGATGAAAATTCAACACACATTGCAAAAGAAATGAAGAGAAACAGATCGTAAATTTACTTTTTCCATTATTTCATCCCTCTCAAACAGCTCTTAAACAGTGGCTAACAGAGATAATAAAAATAACTACGTGTCGCATTGAATCCGCTGAAACCCCTTGTAGCCCTAAAGATACCTGGTTCTAGGTATTTTTATCAGTGATATAATCCTTATCTTTTCACCGATAAAAGGTGACATGATCAATACGGAAGACTATCAACATTCTCTTTACAAAAAAAAGCTGGAGGCTATACAGAAAAATGCGGAAGAGTTACCAGCTGTAGTCATTATTCATGAGCTGAAAAATTTAACGGTAGAATACATGTCGCCCCTTGGCTTGAAATTATTAGGCATCAGCTTCGATGAGATCAAAGGAATGCAAGGGAAAGATTACCACAATAAATTTTTTAATGTTCAAGACGCAGCCGATTACTTGCCCAAAATTTTAAAGGTGATTGATGCGGGAGATGAAAATGAAATCATCACATACTTTCAACAAGCCAGACGCTCCGAATTTCATGAATGGAAATGGTATTTGAGCACCAGCAAGATTTTTATGAAGGATGAGCATGGAAGACCCACACATGTGATTACCACTTCATGTCCAGTAGATCCGGCACATCATATCAATGCCAAAGTGAATCGACTGTTGGAGGAGAATAATTTCCTGAGAAAAAATCATGAATTATTTTCTTCGCTTACCAAAAGAGAAAAGGAAATGTTGAAATTTATGGCGCTAGGTAAAAATTCGACAGAGATTGCCGCCATTTTTCATATCTCAGAAAAAACAGCGGTAACTCACCGCAGAAATATACGCAGTAAACTCAATGCCCAAACCAATTATGATTTGGTATGTTACGCACAAGCATTTGATTTGATCTAGAAAATTTACGAAATAAAAAAAGGCTTGCACCGACTGAGATCCGTGCAAGCCTTTTTTTATTCGCTACTCTATCTGTTATTTTTTTGTATCGGCATATCCGAATACACTTTTTAAAATCGAAGAAAAACGAGTACTCGGGTCCATACGAATTTTTTTCTCCTCATCGGCTACCAATAGAAACAGTCCGTTGATTCCGCGTTTGATGACATAATCTTCCAGATCAGGATTTTGTTTTTTAACGCCTGGAATTTTATTGTACTGTGTTACCAATACAGACCAATAACGAGTAACATCTACCTTTTTGATTGCCTCCTGGACAACCGGCTTATATTGAGTGTACAAACTATCCGATGTAGCAGTGCGAAGATAATGAGTCGCAGCGGTATCCCCGCCCAACAATACATTCATTCCATCTGTCACCGTCATATTTTTTACGGCACCCATAAAAACAGGGGCTGCCTTTTTCGCTGCTTCTTCCGCGGCGCGATTCAAAGATGTTTCAAATTCAGTAACTTGTTTTTGAAAACCTAATTTGACCAATTGAGTTTTCATTTTCTCTGCTTCCGGTGGGAAAGGGATAAACAACCTAGGATTCTTCAAGTAGCCATCTACCTGCGAAGCCGCTGCGGATGATTTATTGGCACCAACGTTTAATGCTTCTTTTAAACCTTGCACAATCTCATCGTTACTCGGTGTTTTGACCAGTGTATTTTTCGCCTTATTTAATTTATCCTTTAATGTCTGCGCAGAAAGGTTAGTTAAGGTAAGCAGGAGCACAAAGGCCAACAATATTTTTTTCATAGATCTATTTGTGGAAGGGTAAAACTTTTACTTAAGCAGTCAAAGTCTATACCAATAGGAGAAATGGTTAGAAAACAAAAAAGAGACATAAGTCTCTCTTCCTGTTGTATAAAATTTAGGACAATAATTTTTGTCTCAGATAAAACTCTAATTGTTCATTCGTGACCAACAATTTTTCGGTTAGCGCTTCCTTCTCTTTTTTAAGGTTATACACTTGATAAGCCCTTTTTATTGTCTCTTTCAATTCCTCGTCATTCCATGGTTTTTGAAGATAACAAAAAATTTGTCCCAGGTTGATCGCATCCTTTAATGCTTCTATATCAGAAAAACCCGTTAACAATATCCGCGTTTGATCCGGAAAATCTTTCACTGCTTGCGCAAGGAGTTCGGTACCAGTAGTACCAGGCATCCGCTGATCTGTGATAAGCACATGAATAACGGTATCTGCCATAATTACTTTGGCATCATCTGCTGAGATGGCTGTATATACCTTAAACTCTCTTCTAAAAGAAGCCTTAAAAGCATTCAGATTGTTTTCTTCATCGTCTACGTAGAGTACATGAATTTCATCTCCTTTTTCCATGAGAGGTATAAAATGTTTTATATTAAATGTAAAACCTTGAACAAAGCTTGACCGTTTATTAATCAAAGTTTAAACCCTAATCCTAATCAAGTGCGTTCTAAATGAAATTACGTAAATAAATAAAAAAAGGCTATGTAAAACTCAATATTTTTTTCGCAACATTTATATTTAGCTTTAGCTGAACCTCCTAGTAAGTATTTGACTATTAGGGGTTGTAATATAATTATACCAATAAACGAGAGGTAAATGGCAATATTTTTACATACTAAAATAAATACACTTTGTAAACAACAAAAAGACCGAGAACAGGCCATAAATCCCCTGTTTTATCGCATTTACAATATAAATGAGCGCGCTGATTTTGAGCTTTTATTGGACAAACCAGGCTTAATTATCAATGATCATGTGTTTGACCAAGTGAAGGAGCTAATGAAAATCACGCATCCTGACCAAAAACTGAATGCTCAGGAACAAGAAGAAGCTGCTATACAGCACATTAAACCTCTTTTAATCGAAGAATATGGAGTTTGGGTATACTATCCTTGGTCAAACAGATTGGTTCATATTGTAGATGAAAAAGAATTTATAGAACTTAGAACCAGTAGAAACCAATATAAGATTACCCGCGAGGAACGAGACCTATTGGCCCAAAAGAAAATTGGTGTGATAGGCCTTTCGGTAGGACAGTCTGTTTCAATCACTTTAGCCATGGAACGAGTGGGTGGAGAATTGAGATTAGCGGATTTTGATGTATTGGAACTTACAAATCTCAATCGCATCCGTACGGGCATTCATAATTTGGGTTTACCCAAAGTATATGCTGTAGCACGAGAAATTGCCGAGATAGACCCTTTTCTCACAGTCAAATGTTTTGGTGAAGGTTTATCAGAAAGTAATATGGATGCCTTTTTCACAGAAGGCGGTAAACTTGACTTGTTGGTTGAAGAATCCGATGGCTTTGACATCAAAATTCTAAGCCGTTACAAAGCAAAAGAATTACAAATTCCAGTGATCATGGAAGCTAGCGATCGATGCACAGTGGATGTAGAGCGTTTTGACTTAGAACCCAATCGAAGTATTCTTCATGGTATGGTAGATCATTTGAATATTGACACATTAAAAAACCTAAAGACTACAGAAGATAAGATTCCTTACCTTCTTACGATGGTTGGATTAGAAACTTCTTCTGATAAGCTTAAGGCATCTCTATTGGAGATTGATCAAACCATCACTACATGGCCTCAACTTGCTTCTTCTGTAACAATGGGTGGCGGTATAACAGCAGACGTAAGCAGACGAATATTGCTGAATACCTATACGGATTCAGGAAGGTATCACATCGATATAGAAGAGTTAGTTTCTAATAAAACGCATGAAATAACTCCCACCTCTATCTCTCCTATTTCTCCTGCAATTGTTGATTTCAAAAACCTTTCTAAACAGTTTGTAGTTGACCACACTCTAGATAATACATTGAATGAATCAGCTATAGAAAAGCTCGTAAGTGCAGGCTGTGCAGCTCCATCAGGAGGTAATTCGCAACCCTGGCGATGGGTCTACAAGGAAAACACACTGTTATTGTTTAAAGCTTTTAACGATCATTATTCTTTACTGGGGTTTAACAATTTATCAAGCTATGTAGCACTCGGTGCAGCATCGGAGAATGTCACCATTCAGGCAGACGAATTAAACCTCGATACCAAGATTACTCCATTTCCAGATAAAAACATTCCTGATTTAGTAGCCTCTTTTACTTTTTCTAACAAGACGTCTCATTCATCTAATAAAAAAGAATTTGCACCATTTATACATACTCGTTTAACCAATCGAAAATCAGGTGAAAGACGACTATTCACTATTCAAGAACTTCAGGAGCTAAAGGTTGCAACGGAACAAACAAAAGGTGTCGAGTTGACTTTTTTTACAGAAGAACAAGAACTCAATGAAATTGGTAACCTGCTTGGAGAAATTGAGCAAATAAGATTATTAGAAAAACAGGGACACACTGACTTTATAAATGAAATCAGGTGGTCAGAGAAAGAAGCTGTTGAAACCAGAGATGGTATTGACCTTAGAACAATCGACCTGACCAATTCAGAACTCGCAGGTTTTAAAGTCTCCAAAAGTTACAATGTAATCAATCTTGTAAAGCAATGGAACGGAGGCGGCGCTTTTAAAAAACTAACTAAAAAATCAATCATTGCTTCGGGAGCTATAGGAGTTGTATCGATAGCTGGAAAAGAAAACATTGACTATTATAACGGAGGAAGAGCTATTGAACAATTATGGCTTCTTGCTCAATCAAAAGATATCGCTTTTCAGCCAATGGCCTCTTCTGTATTCATATATGCGAGATTACTAGAAGGTAATGGTGAGCTTCTTAGCGAAGAAGGTTGTAACAAGCTCTTAGCATTAAGAGGTTCATTTGAAAAAACGTTTCGTATCACTCCTAACAAAAAAGAGCTCTTTATCTTCAGAATAAATAAAATATCTGCACCAGAGATAACGTCTCTAAGGAAATCTTTAAAGGAAACCTATTGCATTCTAAAAAATGAATCATAAATTAATATTCAGAGCGTTCCGAGCACTTGATGATTTAGAGAGTTGTAAGCACTTCAGGGATGGTCATGTCAGCGTATTACAGGATTATGGCATCACGAATATTACAACCAACAATGACGAGTGGATGAGCAATCCATATATATATGTTGTAGTAGCTGAATTAGAAGATACTCATGAAATCGTAGGAGGTATACGTGTACAGATTTCAACCAAGGATACTCACTTACCGGTTGAAACAGCAATAGGCAAAATGGATCCACGTATCCATGAGATTGTTGCTATGTATAGACATCATGGAGGAGTGGGAGAACTTTGTGCACTTTGGAATGCAAAAAAAATAGCAGGGATTGGAATCAGTGTATTACTCACGAGAGCAGGGATTTCAATCATTAATCAATTGTCATTTAAAACACTAATGGGTATATGCGGTAGTTATACCTTAAAAATGTTTCGCAACGTTGGTTTTGTAGAAGACCGAAGCCTGGGAGAGAATGGAGAGTTTTTGTATCCGAACCCTGATTATATTGCTTGGGTATTAGGAATCATGAACGCTGAAACGCTCGATACAGCAGATCCGTACGATAAAGCCCGTATGGAATCATTAAGAATACAACCTGTTCAAACCACTATAGAAGATGGCCCCAAACATTCCGTTGAAATCCAATACAACTTACTCCTTCAAAAAGCAGTGCATGAATAAGCTTTCATTTTTTATTGCCTTCTTTATTCTTTCCTTATTCCATTTTTCTCCTACCTTATTAAAAGCCCAGGCCATATACTCCAACGCCTATGAAAATCATCAAATAGGAGGTGACTTAGAAATCCTGGTAGACAGCAACAGTATTTTATCTATAACGGATGTGCTTGGCTCTTCTGCTTTCAAACGCAGTTCCTCTTCGGTTCCTCATTTAGGCATCATCCCATTCGCATCGGTTTGGGCGAAAATAATTTTGAAGAATGAAACAGATGTCTCCAACCTGATCCTTCAAGTCAATCAGCCTATTATAGATGAAGTAGAATTGTATGCTTACGATGAAAGACAGAAAAAATATTTGGTTACTAAAATGGGCGAATACCAATCGTTCAGTATACGCAAATACATTACTCCGGAATACCTGTTCGATTTATCGATCAATAAAAACGAAACTAAAGTATACTATCTAAAAATCAGATCGAAAGAGAATATGCAATTACCTATTTCAGTAGGTACTCCACTATCCTTATTCAATACCAGTGTACTTAAAAA
The DNA here is from genome assembly GCA_029237685.1 of Cytophagaceae bacterium. GTDB lineage: Bacteria > Bacteroidota > Bacteroidia > Cytophagales > Cytophagaceae > JACMQM01. The sequence goes on from JAQZBV010000093.1 coordinate 9,801, forward strand.
CTTAGCTTCAGGAGTATATATAGGCATCATGTTTGCCATGATGTTGTATAATCTATTCATTTTTCTTTCTGTCCGAGATAAAAGTTATCTATACTACACCGTATATATCATTTTCATACTACTCACTCAAACTACATTACAAGGTTACCCTTTTCAATTCTTATGGCCTGATATCCCATGGATTGCTATACACGGGCCCTTCATATTCCCGGCCTTAGTAGGCATAGCTGCTCTTGAATTCTTCAAAGAATTTCTTCGGTTGAAAACGCGTACACCTAAGCTTAACATACTTTCGTATGTATTCATTGTCATATACATTGCAGCTGTTGCTGTAGGTATATTAGGCTTCTACGGTGTAGGCTATCAGATCATCGAAATCAACGCAGGCTTAGTTTCCATTTACATGCTTATACTATCCTTTAAGATATACTTTAAAGGGCATACAGAAGCACGTTTCTTTCTTGTAGGATGGGTAGTCTTCTTAACGGGTATATGCATTTTTGTATTAAAAGATTTTGATATACTTCCTTATAACAACTTTACCCGATATACCATGCACTTTGGTTCCGGTATAGAAGTAATACTCCTTTCTTTCGCACTAGCAGACCGGATCAACATTCTTAAGCAGGAAAAGGAAGCCTCGCAAGCGCAGGTATTGATCGCTTTACAGGAAAATGAACAATTAACCAAAGAGCAAAATTTAATTCTTGAACAAAAAGTACGAGAACGTACGACAGAATTAAACTTAGCGAATCAAGATCTCAACAAAACATTAAAAGACTTAAAAAATACGCAAGCACAACTGGTTAGCGCAGAAAAAATGGCCTCGCTAGGTCAGCTTACTGCAGGCATTGCGCATGAAATTAATAATCCTATCAATTTTGTAAGTGCCAACATCAAACCTTTACAGATGGATGTTGCCGACATATTAGATGTCATTGCAAAATATGACAGTCTTATTGGCTGTGAACAATTGGAAGAAAAGCTGGAGGAAATAGAGGCTTTTAAAAAGCAAATTGACCTGGAATACACAAAGGGTGAAATTAAAACTTTACTTGCCGGAATAGAAGATGGAGCCAAAAGGACAGCGGAAATAGTTACTGGTTTAAAAACTTTTTCGAGACTGGACGAAAGTGATGTTAAAACAGCTAATATCAACGATGGCATAGAATCCACGCTCACTATGATAAGAAGCGCTATTCCTGAAAATATCAAGATCATCAAGAACTTGGGGAAGATACCTATCATAGAATGTTTTCCTGGAAAACTCAACCAAGTATTCATGAATACGTTTAACAATGGTATACATGCTATAGAGGAAACAAAAGTTGGTGGAACATTGACTATTTCCAGCTATGTAGTAGATGAAGATCATATAGCTGTCAGCGTAGAAGATACGGGTATAGGCATGACAGCTGAAACAAAGGCTAAAATTTTCGAGCCCTTCTTTACAACAAAGGACGTCGGACAAGGTACGGGACTTGGGATGTCTATTGTTTTCACAATTATCGAAAGTCACAAAGGACAGATCGACATTCAAACTGAATATGGAAAAGGAACAAAAATTATATTTACAATACCTATGAAACTTGCTGTTTCTTAATTATATTTTTTCAGTGCTATGGAAGAACAAAGGATTAGAATATTATACGTAGATGACGAAGAGAATAACTTGTTGGCTTTTCGTGCTTACTTTAGAAAAAAGTACGAAGTCTATACTGCGATTAGTGCCTCGGAAGCGTTTCGCTTGTTAGAAAGTATAGAGATGCATGTGATCGTTTCAGATCAGCGCATGCCCATCACTTCTGGAGTTGAATTTCTTGAAACAACGATAGAGAAACATCCTGATACGATACGCCTTTTAATCACAGGACAATCTGATATTGAAACAGTCATCGAAGCCATCAACCGCGGACAGGTTTCCAAATACCTTCAAAAGCCCTGGGATTGGGAAAAATTTTCGTTGATCCTCGAAAATTGCACCGATCTCTACAAAGCAAAAATTACATTAAAAGAAAAAAACGCGCAGCTTCAAAAAACAAATGACGAGCTCAATCGCTTTGTATACAGCGCCTCTCATGACCTTCGTTCTCCCTTGATGTCTGTATTAGGCATGGTACAACTTGCCAAGACAGATGAGGCCATGGATGTGGCACAAGAATATTTTGAAATCATAGAAAGCAACATTTTAAAGCTGGATATGTACATCAAAAACATCATAGATTACTACCGCAACTCCAGGTCCATGGAGATCTTAGACAATATAGATTTCAATTACTTAGCCAATGACGTCATTGCTACTGTCAAGGATCAAAACCAGGATGTGCAAATAGAAATTGAAACCGAGCAAGACGAAGAATTTGTAGGAGATATTTTCAGGTTACGCATCATTCTCAGCAATCTTATTTCCAATGCCATCAAATATCAAAACCCACAAGCCAACGTTCATAAAGTAACGGTAAGCATCAAATCAGGACCTAAGTTTGCTACCATAAGTATCGCGGATAATGGAATTGGAATATTGAATGAACACATAGAGAATGTATTCAAAATGTTTTTCAGAACATATAATGCTACCAATACGCAAGGAACAGGGATAGGACTATACATCGTCAAAGAAGCACTTGAAAAAATCGGAGGAAATATCAGTGTTGTTTCTACACCGTTGGAAGGCACTTCATTTAAAATCGTTATTCCAAATAAGAAATCGTAATGGCAAAGACGCTGTCTATCATGCTTATTGACGACAATCCGACGGACCTTTTTGTTCACGAACGATTTCTTGTACACAAGAAAATATCACATCAGATTGTAAAGTTTATCAGCGCGGAAGAAGCCTTGTTCTATTTGGATGAACATCCTGATCTAATCGAATGGCCCGATCTCATCTTGTTGGACATACAAATGCCCGTCATGAATGGTTTTGATTTTTTGCAACATTGTGAAAAATATACTCAAATGAAAAAAAGCAACATCATCATGCTTTCTTCGTCGTTGGATTTTGGAGACATCAACCGCGTCAAAGCCAATCCACATGTACTCGCTTTGATGGAAAAGCCTTTTGACATCGATGAATTGGTGGGCTTGCTGGAAATAAATGGGGTACTCCATTAGCTTATCCTATAAGTACAACCAAGATCCGATAGAATATTCTTTTGAATAGATTTACTTTAAGCTCTTTCATCAGCCTGAGATAAACTATAGAAGCATCATAAGCCCCATACCGGATCGACTGCCTGATTTCATAGGTAATGCGATGTACCAGGGCCAGATCTTCTGTTTTAGAACGATTCAACCAGGCAATTTTTTGACATATTCTTGCTGTAGACACGAACATCCGGTTATTCCCTCTCCGTGTAAATCGAGTCGACAATGAATGTGGCGTTTCTCTTTTCGCTACCAAACACTCATCAAGGTAAGCATACTTATAAAGTCGGGATGAACGTACCCAAAAATCAAAATCTTCATACGCTAAGCTTTCATCATATCCACCTAACTCATCCAGTACAGATCGCTTCACCATCATCCCAACAGGAGAAATAAAATAGCGCTTGACAATTTTTCGGTATACATCTCCTTTCGGTACCATTCGAATGGCTTTGCCATTCGAATCCGTCATGTAATGCTTGGCTCTAAAATTTTCATTTACATCTACCAAGTCAACATTGCTAAACAAGACACCATAGTGCTCAGGTAATTCTTCAAAACGCTTGACTTGTTTTCCTATACACTGATTATACAGCAAATCGTCTGCGGCTAAATCAATCACATATTTTCCCTTTGCAAGTTTTAGCGCACGGTTAAATGTTTTACAATTGCCCAGATTGGATTCATTCAATACTATCGTCCAGTTCTGCGCCGGATGATTGGCGACAAAACGCTTGATCTCCTCTTGTGTTTGATCGGTGCTACAATCGTCTGCAATGATTACTTCTATATTTGAATAATATTGGTTGTACAAAGAGGAAAGGGCTTTATAAACAAAAGCCCCATGATTATAGCTGATACAAATGACAGATACTAGCGGTTGTTCCATCTGTACAGCCCTCCTCTCAGCCAGCGGTAATAAAGATTCAGTTCATGTATCCCCGGTAAAACAGAGGCAAGAGAAAGCCTCTCCTCCTTTAAGAAACACCAAAGAAAATAAAATAAAACAACTGTGTATGACAAAGAGGCACCGACAGCGGCAGCCAACACGCCCATCTCCTGCATAAAAAATTCACACACAAACAGTGTTACGAATCCGCCTAAAACAGAAGAAATTACGGCAGGCCAATACTTTCCCCTGCCTCCGAAATAAGCGGAAACAGATGTGGATGTACCCAACATAAATATCCCGACCGCTAACCAAACAATATAGACAGCGACCATGCTAAATTCTTCTCCACCAAAAACAAGTTCATACAAACGAGCGGGCACCAATAACAATAAGCCCACGGCAAACACATTCAATACAAAATTGAATTTGAACATGCGCACAGAAATTTTTCTGCGTAGCAAAGGATCTTCTACATTAGATAATCGGGCAAACTGTACCGTTGCGAGGCTTTGACCTACGATCCAAACCGATTCTGCTATGGAAACCGCAATAGAATATTTTCCAAGCTCTGATGCCCCATCTCCTTGCATGTTCATCAGGTAATAATAGCTGATGCGGTAATTACCAAACTGTATAATGTTGGCAAGCTGCGCCAAGGCTCCGTAAGCGAACAACTGTTTGATAAGATGTGCATCAATGGCCAACGTAATCCTTTCACCTAAATTGAACAATAGCGCCAAGCTGGCCAACCAAATCAACAGATTCGAGAGGACCAGTCCCCAGTAAAAACTTTCTACATTCAACAAGTCA
>JAQZBV010000094.1 GCA_029237685.1 Cytophagaceae bacterium
AACAGAGAAGTTAAGCCCCGTTACGCCGATGGTACTGCAATCAAATGTGGGAGAGTAGGTTGCCGCCAACCTTATTATCAAAACCCTCCGGTTTATCACCGGAGGGTTTTTTGTTTTATACCCAATCCAGAGAACTGAAAACGGAAAACGGAAAACGGAAAACTGAGATCTGAAATCTGAAATCTGAAATCTGAATCAGAGATAGAGCGGAAAGGCTATAGCTATGACCGAGCGAGGACTTGGAGCCATAGCCCGGCCCGTAAGAATACGCTCTAATCCTGAACTTTTACTATATTTCGAATTAAGAAACATCCTATGCGCTATCTATTAGTTCTTTTAGTATTGAGTTGGAATACGGTAACAACAAGCAAAGAGATCATGTTGCTTAATAGTGCTGGAAGCAAATCTGTATACTTTAGGTTTAACAGTTTCCACTATTCCAATGCGGACCATGCTAAAGAAATGAAAAATGAATATGAAAGACTAAAACAGCTCATGGATGAAAATCCTCAATTAGAAGTCGAACTTCATGGTTATCAAAATAATCAAGAACGAAATAAGTTGGCAGATAAAAGAGCACTAAAAGTAAAGCAGGATCTTATTAGAATAGGTATCAACAGTAATAGGCTAGGTACAATAGCCGAACCTCCATTGATTATAACTGATTCAATGGATGAAATTGAAAAATGGAAGACTCAAAGAGTAGATTTTTTGCCTAAACACTAACAACTGTTTCTTTGCATGCACATAGTGTGAACTGAAAACTGACCGTTTTATTTTTATATTGTATCAAATTGTTAGACATCATGCGTTATCTTGTTTTAATTCTCTTGCTGAATGTGAGTACTACCGTGACATCTTATGATATCAAGACGACACATACTTTTGCATTGAAATCGGTGTTCTTTGATTTTAATAGTTACAAGTATAGGGATTCTTTACACGAAGAGGAATTCAAGAGTGAGTACAAAGCATTAAAATTATTATTGGATGAAAATCAAGAGTTGATATTGAAACTTCATGGCTTTCAGAATAATAGAGAACAAGCTAATTTAGCCACACGAAGAGCACTTAAAATAAGAGATGATATGATCAGGACAGGCTGTAAAGAACAAAATATTATAATGATAGTAGAACCTATAGTGGCTATATCTGATTCAACAGATGAAACGGAAAAATTGCTTTCACAAAGAGTATCTTTTACTCTTGAAAAGTTAAAATAACTGTTTCCTCTCTTCCCCCTTTTTACACACTGTGGAATTTTATAAATAGTATAGTGTAATTTTCTCTACATTATATTTTTCTTTCTCTTAGTGTACTTTTCTGAAAAACAGAGACTTCTCATCTTGGCATATGTTTCGTTTTATACCCAATTACAATAAAACTATATAACATATGCTACGTTGGTCTCTTATTTTCTTAGTCATCGCGCTCATCGCTGCGGTGTTCGGTTTCACTCAGATCGCTGCAGCAGCGGCTGGTATAGCCAAAATCATTTTCTTTATTTTCCTCGTTTTGTTTCTGCTCGCCATCATTGGAGCGACTTCTTTATTCAAGCGATAAAGAGATAAGAGGATTTCATTTAGTATACACGAAACATTGTCATTATGTCAACTCATGAAGCTTCTTCCCAAGGGATAAGGGGACGTGAAATAGCTATTCTTGCCGCAGACGGTGTCAATGAAGAGCATTTGTTTATCACTAAGAACGCACTGGAAAAAGAAGGTGCCATTCTTAAACTACTATCCCCTAAGCTTGGTGTGATCAAAGGAGATAAGGGAACTCCTATTGCGATCGATCATACGTTCTTGCCTCATCTGTCGATGATATTTGATGCGATATATGTACCGGGAGGCACCGCAAGTATAGCGGCATTGATCCACGAAAAAAATGTGCTGGATTTTATTTGTGAAACCTACAAAGCTTCTAAAGCCATTGCTACTGATGAAGATGGCGTTGAATTGCTTATGGCTTCTTGCATGAAGGATTGGTTGTCTCCTCATATTTATAACAACTTAATGGAACAAGGGGTAATCATACATACCAGTAAGGAACCGGCAGTTCATAACTTTATAAAGGCCATCGAAAAACATCGCTTCAGAGATCGCTTGCAAAGCTATATGCCTTCAAAGGAATCGAAATAAATACAACAAAAAAAGGCCTTGATCAACATCGATCAAGGCCTTTTTTGTTGTGTATAGGAGCAAGGAATCTATTTGTTTTTAGCGGCTGTTTTTCCTTCGTCGACTTTAATGTCTATTGTTACTCCTTCTAGTTTTTGTAACTCTGATTCACTAAAGGTATTTCTCCATAACACTTCCATATTTGCAAATTGCATGTCGGCAATTTTACCCGGTATGGTGAATAAGGCAATAAAGTTGTCTGACTCTCCTGGTGCAAGAAGAAAAGCATCCTGGATTTTTGCATTCGCAAATTCTTGTCCATTGTCAATTTTAACTCCCAACTTGTTTGGATTCACCAGACCATAACCCTTACCGTTATAAGTTACTTTGAATTTTACTACCGTCTCTTTCGTCTCTTTGCTGATTTTTAGCAATTCGATTTTAAAGTTTCCTCCTGTGACATCATTCACACTGGCCGGCAATTTAAAGTTGGCTACATCTGTACTTGGAGCATCTGCCTTGATCTTGTATAGTCCAGCCAATACAAATTGATACTCATCAGCATGTACATTTTTTCCATTGCCTTTGATATCTAGTACTCGTCCTCCTTTATCAGAAGGTTGAATGAGAAGCATTCTGTCATTGGGAGAAAAATCACTGCCTGCAATTTTGAACGTACTTTCCTTAGGCTTAAAAACAACATAGTCTGTGGTTTTGTTAGCCAGTTTGATTTTGAATTTTGAAAATTCAATGCGAGATACCGCGTCTTTTATTTCTATATTGACCTCATTTGTTTCTGTCGTAACTTCTGCATAATAGTTGGTGTGGTCAGGATCTGTTTTAGATTTTTGGGCGGAAGCATTCCACTGTACAGCGGTTAGAAGGCATGCCAACAAAATAAATCTCGTCTTTTTCATGTGGTTTGTGTGTTTGGTTTGATCTTAAAATTAGATGAAGAGTGCTTGTATAGACTACACTTTTTTTTAATGGTTTAAGCTTATTTCAAATATAATCATTTGGATTACGTTTCAAATCGCTTGAAAGTTTATTATGTCTCCTTGTTTGAAATCACTAAATTACACACTGATTTTGTTCATGTCGTGACCAGTTCCAAGAAATTATATAAAAATCTAGCAGAGGCCGTATTATTGGCCCTCGATGAAATTGTAAACCAAAATAAGTATGCCGACAAAGTACTCGAGAGGGTATTGAAGTCGAATCCCAAATGGGGTGCCAGGGACAGGGCTTTTATAGCGGAAACGGTATATGATATTGTGCGTCACCAGCGCTTGCTGATGGTACTGACTCAAGAGATCACCGGTTTTTCTGCGATACAGGATTGGGTAGGTCTCTACCTGTTGCAACAAGGTTACGAGATTCCCAATTGGGCGATCTTTGAGCATATTCATCCCGTCGACTTTCAGGAGGTCAATCAGAAAATTGAAAACTTTACTTCCCCCGCCATCCTTCAGTCGTACCCTGATTGGTTGTATACCCGGTTAGAGAATGAATTAGGAAAATCCCGTTGGGATAAGGAAGCTGCTTTTTTAAATCAACCGGCAGATGTTTTCCTGCGTGTCAATACATTAAAAGTGAATTCCAATAAACTAGTCGCTTTGCTGGCGGATGAAGGTATTCATGCGGAAACCGTAAAGCCTCTCCCTTACACACTTCGTCTATTGAAGCGTCAGAATGTATTTCGATCGGCCTATTTCCGACTAGGATATTTTGAAGTGCAAGATTGGTCTTCGCAGCAAGTGGTTCCGTTGTTAAACCCTGAGCCGGGCATGCGAGTGATTGATGCTTGTGCGGGTGCAGGCGGCAAAACATTGCACATGGCTGCGCTCATGAAGAACAAAGGTAAGATCATTGCCATGGATACGGAAGCATGGAAACTCAAGATCTTGATGGAACGTGCGAACCGTGCGGGAATCACCATCATAGAGCCGCGTGTGATCGAATCTACCAAAACCATCAAACGCTTGTATGATTCAGCGGATTGTTTGTTGACCGATGTCCCTTGCTCTGGCTTAGGCGTGATCAGACGCAATCCGGATACGAAATGGAAGCTGACCGATGAAGCCATAGAAAGGACACGCGCGATACAACAAGAGATCCTTCAAAATTATAACCAGGTAGTAAAAAAAGGAGGCACATTCGTGTATGCCACCTGCAGTATTTTACCCTCCGAAAACGAAAATCAGGTCAACGCTTTCATCGATCAAAATGAGTCTTACGATTTGATCAATACCAGGACGATCTATCCTTCGGAATCTGGTGCGGATGGTTTCTTTATGGCATTGATGAAACAGCAGAATTGATCTGTAAGGCTGAAGATTTGCGTTAGGGATTGAGCACAATCGAGCACGAGAGTGCGAAGATTGCGAGCGTTAGCTCGGCCGGCCCGCAGAGAACGCCTTCTATGATCTCATGCGTCCGATTCTTTTGTCCTGTACGACCGATGCATCAGATGTCATAATTAACAATAAGAATCATTTTTAATGGATTTTTAATCTGGATACATACATTTTATTGAAAAAATGTATAATTTTAAATATAACTAACCTGATTATTAATGAAAAAGCTATTATTTATCCTGGTCTATTGCTGTTCTACCGTTCTGGTAATGGGACAAAAGAAAGAGATCAAAGAGGCCTTAAGTAAAGCAGAGACACATTTTGTATCTGATGAATACGGTTTAGCTTTGCCTTATTACCTGGAAGCAGATAAGCTGAGCAATCCCAAGAGACCGGACGTTTCGTATAAAATCGGGTTATGTTACTTGGATCTAAACCAGCCAGGAAAGTCTACTCCTTTCTTTTTGCACGCTCAAGCAGGTGGCATAAAGGATGAGAAAATGGATTTTTATATTGGACAAGGACATCATTCCAATCACAATTTTGATAAAGCCATTGTAAGTTTTGAAGCTTATAAAGCAACATTGAAGAAAAGCCATGCGGAAGAGTTGGCTGAAGTAGACATGTACCTGAACTATTGTAAAGTAGGTAAGGAGTTGGTGAAAAACCCTGTGAAAGTAAAAATAACCAACCTTGGACCGAATATCAACTCACCTTATCCGGATTATGTACCGGCTATTTCTGCGGATGAAACTGTTTTGATTTTCACCTCTCGCAGACCCAATACAACAGGCGGTGGCAAAGACGTGCAAGATGATCACTATTACGAAGACATCTATATTTCTGTAAAGTCACATGACACCGTATGGACAAGCGCTGTACACTTAGGAAGTGAAATCAATACGCCTTCACACGATGCTTGCGTAGGTCTCTCTCCGGATGGACAAGAAATGTTCATCTACAAAGTAAGCGGACGTGATGGCGGCGATCTTTATGTGAGTAACCTGGTAGGAACCGTTTGGTCTACTCCCAAAAGTTTAGGCTCTAACATCAACACTCCTTATTGGGAGCCCAGTGCAACGACCAACTCAGATGAGGACGTGATTATTTTCTCTTCTACCAAAAAAGGAGGTTACGGTGGACGTGATCTTTATTTATCCAGAAAATTACCGAATGGTGAATTCGGTCCGGCAGTAAACTTAGGTCCTAAAATCAACACGGCTGAAGACGAAGACGGTCCATTCATTCATGCGGATGGTAAGACATTATACTTCAGTTCGAAGGGACATAAATCAATGGGTGGTTTTGACATCTTCCATACTGAAATGGATTTGGCAAAAGGCGAGATTAAACTAGATCCTGTAAACGTAGGCTATCCGATCAATACAGCAGATGATGATATTTTCTTCGTATGGTCTGCGGATAATAGAAGAGCTTATTTCTCTTCTGCCAGAGAAGGTGGAATGGGCGAGAAGGATTTGTACATGCTGGAAAGAGACGAAGCGAAAGCAGCCCTTGTCGTATTTAAAGGTGCCGTTTATAATTGTGAATCAGATAAACCTGTAACGGCCTTGATCAAAGTAACCGATTTGGCTACGGGTAAATTGGTAGGGGTTTACAATACCAACTCCAGTTCCGGTAAATATACCGTTATTCTTCCTCCAGGTAAAAACTACGGTTTAGCTGTAGAAGCGCCGGGTTATTTATTCTATTCTAAAAACATAGATGTTCCTCATTTGGATCATTATATAGAAGTAAAAGATTCTATCTGTATGGATAAGATCAAGGTCGGAACGAAAATTGTTTTGCGCAACGTATTCTTTGATGTCAACAAAGCAACGCTTCGTCCGGAATCAGTAAACGAATTAGACCGCTTGGTAGGCATCATGAATGAAAATCCAAGTATCAAGGTGGAAGTTTCTGGACATACAGACAGCGACGGAAATGATGAACTTAACTTGAAATTGTCACAAGCACGTGCACAAGCTGTATTGGATTATGTCGTGAAAAAAGGTGTAAAGGCTGACCATATCGTTTCAAAAGGTTATGGTGAAACTCAGCCCATTGCACCGAATGATTCGCCTGAGAACAAACAATTGAACAGAAGGACAGAGATAAAAGTATTGGAAGAATAGCTCCAAATCATACATACATTGCCCCAAAACAGGCGATCATCCATGATGATCGCCTGTTTTTTTTTGATAAAAGAGGCAATCTACACAGAAGAGGAATTCATAGAAGCATTTGGATACTTAGACAAAAGTTTGAATATTTTTTTTCATGAGGGCGTATGCACTATCATAACACTTAAATGATCGGATATGAAATCGCTCCTTGTATTATTAATTGTAATGACTGTTGGTTTTTCTAGCCAAGCAAAAAGTTTATCGTTCTTAAGAGTAAAATCTCATGCGGTGAAAGCTTATCTCCTCGAGCATCATCCTCATGCCAGGGCTATACATCAAAAGAAAATATCGGATAGTTTGTACCATGTATATTTTATAGAACATGGCAGAGAGGTGTTTGTCGATATCACCTCGGCGGGAGAGGCGCTGTTTGAAGAAAAAGAAATGATGTACCTGGAAGTACCTTTGTTTCTTCAGGAATACCTGAATGGAGAAAAGCAATATGACTACGGTGTGAAAGTTGAAACGCAGGACGGGAAAGTATTTTATTTCATGGAAATATATGAAATCGGTGGATTGGTAGAATATGTATTTGATGCGAACGGGAAAATGCTAATGAGGCATCTTATCTAACCTAAGAATGAACGGGAAGCGTGATGGATTGTATGACTTCATACACTTGGTCAGCATCTATCCGCTTTAACTTTACAGGAACAAACTCGTTGACTAATAACGGGTCATAAGTGAACTTCACTTTGATGTAGTTGTCGGTGAAGCCAAACATGGTACCTTGGTCTTCTTCGCTTTCAAATAATACTTCGCGAATGGAATCCTGGAATTGTTCGTAAAAGGCTCTGCGCTTTTTTTCCGACAAATTGCGCAACGCATGTGTGCGTTCTAATCTTATTTTCTCAGGTACTTTGCCTTTTAGTGAGATCGCTTCTGTGTTGGCTCTTTCAGAATAGGTAAATACATGGAGGTAGGAAATATCAAGCTGAGTCAGAAACTCATAGGTCTCTTTAAATTCTTCCTCTGTTTCTCCCGGAAAACCGGTAATCACATCTACTCCTATACAAGCATGCGGGATATGCTGCTTGATGGACTCTACGCGTTGACTGTATAACTCACGCAAGTAACGACGTTTCATTTTTTTCAATACCGTATTGCTACCGGATTGCAAAGGCACATGAAAATGCGGTGCAAAGTGTTTGGAGTTGGCTACGAACTGAATGATCTCGTCGGAAAGTAAATTAGGTTCTATAGAAGAGATGCGGTAGCGGTATTGTCCTTGAAGTTGATCCAGTTCTTTGATCAGGTCTATAAATTGATGCACTCTTTCGTGATTGATCAATCCAAAGTCACCGATGTTTACTCCGGTCAATACAATTTCTTTAACATCTTTAGCGATCAGTTCCTTAGCTGTCTTGAGGACATTCGCCACACTGTCACTTCTGCTTTTTCCTCTGGCCAATGGAATGGTGCAGAATGTACAGGAATAATCACAGCCGTCTTGTACTTTAAGAAAAGTACGGGTTCTATCGTTGACGGAATAAGAACAATAGTATTCGTTGGCTTCTTCAATAGGCGAGTGGTGAACCATGGCCGTACCGGTAGGTTTGAAGTCCTTGATGAGATCGAAGATCTTGAATTTCTCAGAGGCTCCCAACACCGCTGCTACCCCCGGTATTTTTGAAATCTCTTCGGGTTTGAGCTGAGCATAGCATCCGATGATCACTACGAAAGCATCAGGTGAATATTTAAGGGCTTCTTTGACCACTTTGCGGCATTTTTTGTCGGCATGGTCTGTAACCGAACAAGTATTCACCACATATACATCTGCGGCTTCCTGAAATTCTACTTTTTGATAGGCCTGTTCTTCAAACAACCGAACTATGGTTGAGGTCTCCGAGAAGTTGAGCTTACAGCCCAAGGTATAGAACGCCACTTTTTTCATCGGTGCAAAAATAAGCAATCTTTATGAAAGGAACGACTGTCCGGGCAAAACACATTTAATCCATTTGTTTGAACTTTTTGTTCGTTTTTTTAGATAAATGAGCATTTTTTTATGGTTTTAAGACGAAAAGGGAAGTATTTTACCGATGTTGATTAAAAAACTACCCTTTTTTTTAGGAATTAGCCTTTTTTTTATACTTTTGACCTTGCTTTTAAAAAGTTAAACCACTCTTACTATACATTTATGGCACAATTACGATTTAAGGCCCTGGAAGCATTACAGAACAGAGTTCCTGTAAAAGTTACAGCTCCTTCAGTAAAAGTTTCCGATTATTACGGATGCAATGTTTTTGGTGATGACGCGATGAAGACTCATATTTCTTCAACGGCTTACAAAAGATTGAAGCAATTCATCGAAAAAGGTGAAAAAATCGACACAGCAACAGCTGATGCGGTAGCTTCAGGAATGAAAGCATGGGCGATCGAAAAAGGTGCTACTCACTACACTCACTGGTTCCAGCCATTGACTGATGCGACGGCAGAAAAGCACGATGCATTTTTTGACATTGAGTCAGACGGTAAAGCATTAGAAAAATTCAAAGGAAGTGCGTTGGTTCAACAAGAGCCGGATGCTTCTTCTTTCCCTAACGGTGGTATCCGTAATACATTCGAAGCAAGAGGTTATACTGCTTGGGATCCTACATCTCCTGCTTTCATCATGGGCAATACGTTATGTATCCCTACCATCTTCGTTTCTTATACTGGTGAAGCATTGGATTACAAAGCTCCATTGTTGAAGTCTCTTTCTGCAGTAGACAAAGCAGCAGTTGCTGTAGCGGACTACTTCGATAAAGACATCACTAAAATCATTCCTACATTAGGTGCCGAACAAGAATATTTCCTAGTGGACGAAGCATTGTTCAATGCGCGTCCTGACTTGGTAATGTCTGGCAGATCTGTATTTGGTCACTCTCCTGCAAGAGGCCAACAATTAGAAGATCACTATTTCGGATCTATTCCTACAAGAGTATACGATTACATGGTCGATTTCGAAATCGAAGCTTTGAAATTGGGTATGCCTGTAAGAACCCGTCACAATGAAGTTGCTCCAAGCCAATTCGAAGTTGCTCCTACTTTTGAAGAGTGTAACTTGGCGGTAGATCACAACTTGTTGTTGATGGACTTGATGCGTAAAGTGGCTGAAAGACATCACCTGCGTGTAATCTTCCACGAAAAACCATTCGCCGGTATCAACGGTAGCGGTAAGCACAACAACTGGGCGTTAGGTACTAACACCGGTAAAAACTTATTGCAACCGACTAGCAAGCCAAAAGAAAACTTGTTGTTCTTGACCTTCTTCGTAAACGTTATCAAAGCGGTTCACGATTATGCGGATTTGTTAAGAGCATCTATCGCTTCAGCAAGTAACGATCACCGTCTAGGCGCTAACGAAGCACCTCCTGCGATCATGTCAGTATTCATCGGTTCTGAGTTGACTGAAGTATTGAATGAACTTGAGAAAAACGGTAACGTGAAGATCGAAAAAGGTGATAACGTATACATGAAATTGGGAATCAACAAAATTCCTGAAATCATCTTGGATACTACAGACCGTAACAGAACGTCTCCATTTGCCTTCACGGGTAATAAATTCGAATTCCGTGCAGTAGGTAGCTCTGCAAACAGTGCATTGCCATTGACTGTATTGAACACGATCGTTGCTGATACCTTGAATAAATTCAAAACTGAAGTTGACAAACAAATCGACAAAGGGGAGAAGAAAGAAGTGGCTATCATCAACGTATTGAGAGAATATGTAATTGCTAGTAAGAAAATTCGTTTCGAAGGAAACGGCTACTCTGATGAGTGGAAGGACGAAGCAGCAAAAAGAGGTTTATCTAACGTAAACACTACTGCTCATGCCTTGGATTTCTGGGTAACTCCAACTGCTGAAAAATTGTTCGAGAAATACGAAATCTACAGCAAGAAAGAATTGCATGCTCGTTACGAGATCATGAATGAAAACTACATCAAGAAAATTCAGATCGAAGGTCGTGTAATCGGTGACTTGGCTACAAACCATATCATTCCTACAGCCATCGAATACCAAAACAAATTGATTGCTAACGTAAGAGGTTTGAAAGAAATTGGTCTGGAAGCGGAAGGCAAGCCGGTGATCGAATTGATCAAAGAAATGTCTAAGCACATCAGCACGATTCAAAAAGGTGTGGAAGACATGACAGAAGCTCGTAAGCAGGCAAACAAAATCACGGAAGCGTCTAAAGGTTCTAAAGCCTATTGCGATAAAGTGAAGCCTTATTTCGAAACGATCCGTTACGCTGTAGACAAACTAGAGCTTATCGTGGGTGACGAAGATTGGCCATTGCCGAAATACAGAGAATTGCTATTCTTAAGATAGTAAGACTCTTCATAAACTTAAAAGGCCACTCGAAAACTTCGGGTGGCCTTTTTGTTTTATGAGGATAAACAAGGAGCAAGAAGGTACGAGCTAGGAAAATTGTATTTCGTACCTCCTAGCTCCTTGCTTAATACTGGAGTGCTATGTACCTTTGGAAACCTTATGGATAGACCGGCTCTTGCTCCCATCGTACTCTTTGTCTACAACAGACTTGCTCATACAACAGCAACCGTCGAAGCCTTGCAAAAGAATACCGGAGCATCAGAAAGCGAACTGTTCATCTATTCGGATGGTGCAAAATCTGAATCGGGTAGAGCAGAGATCGACAAGGTACGTCAATACGTCCACAGCATTCAAGGATTCAAGACGATTCATATCATTGAGAAAGATTATAACATGGGCCTCTCTGCCTCTGTCATTGCAGGGGTTAGCGAAGTGTTGCAACAGCACGATCAGGTGATCGTCATAGAAGATGATCTCATCACGGCCAATGATTTTATAGAGTATATGAACGAGGCACTTTCGTTCTATCAGGACGATCTTTCCATTTATTCTATATCGGGTTATACTTTTCCTTCTCCTCATCGGGATGAAATCAAAGGAGATGTTTTTTTATATCCCAGACCCGCTTCCTGGGGATGGGCGACCTGGAAGAACCGTTGGGTAAAAGCCGACTGGAAT
This sequence comes from Cytophagaceae bacterium, assembly GCA_029237685.1. GTDB lineage: Bacteria > Bacteroidota > Bacteroidia > Cytophagales > Cytophagaceae > JACMQM01. Next base: position 11,660 of record JAQZBV010000094.1, read on the forward strand.
ATGCCCGACTTTGACCGGTTTTCAAAAGATCGTACAGCGATTCGTTCCTTCTTAAGGGGCGGCGAAGACATGTTTATGATGCTGCTCAAACAGCAGAAAGGATTGATTCAATCCTGGGCGATACGATGGGCATACACGCATTATAAGCATCAAGCCTATAGTCTTTATCCTGTTCAGTCTAAAGTCAGGAGTATTGGTACGGATAGTTCCGGTACCAACCTTCCTTCTACCAAAAAATACGATACACAAGTTCATGAAGGAAAACTTCATTTAGTACCTCAACTAAAACCCGATTACGCTCTCATTTTCAAGCTAAAAGATTTTTATAAACCTTCTTTACAAAGAAGATTCATCAATTGGTACAAGTTTGGCTCTTACTCTTGTTTAAAAGCTTCAAAATAAACAGTATACATTTTTTTGAATAATGAATACGCCTCCATTTCAAATGGTTTCTAAAGCGTATGCTAGTTTGTGAAAATTGCCTTTAATGAGATAAATAACGATTTTTTGCTTTTAGCTCAGGCGTAAAAAAGGCTGTCTTATGATTTTTATTTATGAGAGATTGATGGGGATTAGTTCAACATTTTTAATTTTTATACGTAAAATCGTATATATTTATGTTTTATCATAGATAAAATAGGATTCAAGCGTTGCGGGGGGACTTTCAATCAGCTTTTCCTTGCCACGCTTGTTTCAGTTTATGTCCAGCTAAACTATTCCGCTATGAGGTTCACTTTATTTATATTCTGTTTATTGATTTTCGGGTATTTTTTTCAGGCAGATGCTCAGATAATCCAGCATCCTTTTACCGGTTCCCCCATAACATTGCCTGCTCAAATAGAAGCTGAAAATTATGACCGCGGAGGTCAAGGCATTGCTTATTACGATACCGATGAGCTAAATCAGGGAAATGCCTACAGAATAGTTGAAGACGTGGATATAGAGGTTTGTTCAGAAGGTGGCTATATGATATCCTACATCGCTACCGGAGAATGGATGGAGTATACTGTAAATGTATTGACCACGTCAACTTATAAACTGGAGATCAGAACAGCGAGCGATCAGGCTTCGTGTGCCATAAGATTGGATATGGATGGCACACCGGTCACTGCTGCGATAGAGTTACCGAAAACTAAGGGCTGGCAAAATTGGTCAACCACTACAGTGCCAGCTGTTACCTTAGCCGCGGGTGAACATGTGCTTCGTCTTTTTGTGGTGACAGGTGGGTTTAATCTCAACTCTTTTACACTTTCTAATTTGCCTCCGGTAGTTTCCATTATTGCACCAAGCAACGGCACGATGTTTACCGCTCCCGCAAGTTTCAGTATCAATGTCAATGCTACGGATCTCGATGGTACGGTTACAAAGGTGGAGTTTTATAATGGAGCAACTTTGTTGGGCAGCTCTGCTGCTGCGCCTTATACGTTCAATTGGTCGAATGTGCAGGAAGGCAAATATATGGTGACGGCCAAGGCTACAGATAATGTAGGCAATGCCACCGTTTCTTCTCCAGTAGTTTTAACGGTCATGACTATGGTAATTCCCAATCAACCTCCGAATGTGACTTTGACTAATCCTGTCAACAATACTACCGCTAATGCTCCGAGCACTATACTCATCAGCGCGGATGCCGCAGATTCCGACGGTACAGTAAGCAGGGTTGAATTTTACAATGGTTCGCTCTTGATCGGTGTCGATCGTACAGCTCCTTACAACTATTACTGGGTAGGAGTAGGTGCAGGCGTGTATAAAATTAGTGCTAAAGCATTCGATGATAAAGATGCCAGTAAAACATCTGCGGCAGCTGTTGTAACCGTCCTCGCTGTAGTGACAGATGTTTGTATGGGTCTACCGAAGTATATTGAAAATGGAGGATACGCAGCAGGAAACAAAGTGAAAAATGGTAGCGGTCGTTATGAATGTAAAGGATGGCCCTTTTCTGCCTGGTGCAATGGTGCGGCCTGGGCATATGCTCCCGGAGAGGGGGCGTACTGGTCCGACGCATGGAATTTATTGGGAACATGTGGTAACAGCCGTTCTTCCGAAACGAAAGAAAGTACAGAAGATGTATTGGTTTTAACGGCTTCACCAAATCCGTTTCAGGGTCATACGACGCTGTCTTTGGTATTGAAAGAATCAGGCGATGTTTCCATTCAGGTATACGATAAGTATGGCGTGCTGATTCAAAAACTCTCAGAAGGATATCAGGCTGAAGGTTCTCATGATTTTGCTTTAAACTTGGCAAGGGAAAAAACAGGATTTTACTTGATAAAATGCGTGACTTCCAATGGTTCTATGCGGAGTCAAATGATAAAAATGGAGTAATAGAGAAGCTTAAAGAATAGGCGATCCGATGAATTTCGGGTCGCTTTTTTTTTCATAAACATGGAGAGCGCTTAATATATTAGATCACGATTATTTTTTCTATATTCAGGCATGAAGTTATGGCTTGTCATTAGTTGGTTTCTATGCTCCTCTTTTATTTGTTTGTCACAAGATTTTAGAGGAGAGAACAGAGTATTCATCAAATTTGAAACATTATCCGATGGCATGTTGGAGTATGAATCCAATAGGATGACGATAGAAGTGAATGAAGAACAGAATCAGTTTTCTTTTTCGGTAGATCTCCAGTCTTTTAAACCGGTTGATAACAGTGCCACCATGGCCTTAATCAACGCTGTTTTTCGGGAAGAATTGTACTCTGATATTATGTATAAAGCAGATTTTTCAACACTGAAATTTGATACACAGACAGACAGTCCGCAACAGGTAGAGTTAAACGGAATACTCTGGATTGGTGCCACTAAAATAGATTTACCTTTCAGAGCGGAAATGAAATTGATGGATCGACTTCTTTTTAT
>JAQZBV010000095.1 GCA_029237685.1 Cytophagaceae bacterium
AAAAAAGTCTAAGTATTCTACCGGGCTCAATTCCGGATAAAAAGCGAAGTCTTGTGGTACGTATCCGATAAAATGTTTGATTTGCTTGTTGTCTTTTCGAATGTCCTTATCCAACACCTGAATGTTTCCCTGCTTCACTTTCTGCAGACCAACCATCAAAGACATGAGGGTTGTTTTACCGGCGCCGTTAGGTCCAAATAATCCAAAACGCTCGCCCACAAAAATTTCAAAACTTAAATCATGCACACAATCTTTCGATTGTCCGGGATACCGAAAACTCAGGTTATTAACAGACAATGCCAGATTGCTCATTCAATTACCAGTTGATGTTGGACAATTCTTTAAACGCTTTTTTCTCGATCTCCGCGATTTCCAACAAATAATCTCCCATGGTATTAAAATCCTGCTGGGTACCCAAGCGGCCTTTGTAAATTCCAGCGGCCTGCACGGCTGCTGAGCGCCACAAGTCACCCGCTTTTGTAAATTCATCCGCTACACTCAATAAGGTATCGTTCGGATGATAGGCATGCGCTTGTTGCAAAAATGCACCGTACATAAAACGGAATCCACCACCGCCTGTTCCGATTTCTTCCTGCATTCTTACTAATTGTGCAAGGTAAGTACCGGCTTGTTTAATGCCCAATTTATCTCTCCACTTTTTAATTTTATTGGCGGTATACTTGATACCTGCTACCCCTACGACAGGGCCAGGGATATACAGCATATCCCTTACATTTCTTTTGATACCGCTCTTGATCGCTTTTTTGATTTGCTCTTGAGAAACTTCCTTCTTCGCGCTCGGATAATACAATTGCCCATTGGGAGCTAATACACCTTTTGCAAAACGCACACGATCCAATTCAAATGAAGTCAAAGAAGTGACAGTCTCCATCACAGGATCACTGATCAAATAATTATCTTCTTCTTTTCCATACACCACCAAATTGTGTGCATTGAAATGGAAACGGTATTCTTTAGGAAAATAGGTCAAATAATAAACACCCACCTGACAACCTACAGGCTGCCCTGCTGCAAGGCTTTCATTCAGGAAGCGCTCTGCTTTCTCGTGTGAGTTAAATGTCTTACGAACAACAGGAATGTCTAAGGCATTACACGTTCTTTTGAAAATCAAGCCTGGCATGGTACGGAAAGAAATGGCCGGACCATTGTTGACTTTCAATAAAGGGATATAAATAAAAAACAAGCCTGAACCAATTCCAAAAGCAAGCGGCTCGGTAATATTATTTACCCCAGCGTGCTTTAGCAGGTTTGACGTCACACCGTTTTCACAATGTGCCGATTGAATATGTTCAAAATTGATTTTCATTGCCTCTCACATTTTTCAAATCATCGACAGAAACTTCAAACACCTTTGCATAGCGCTGTAGTTTTTTCTCTGATAAGTTTTTGAACACATTTGGTTTCATGTGTCTTTTGATTTGCCATTTCCAGAAGCCGGAGTAACCGGCCAATGTATCCATATCCATCAAACGCAGTTCCATAAAAAACAACAAGGGGCTGATCTCCCCTTTTAGTGCTTTTTGCCTGGCGTCTTCGATGCGTTCTTTGATGTCGTCCCAGGCCAGATCCAGCGCTGCTGCTTTTACTTCCCAACCTCTGCTCAATCCTGTGGTGTAATTTCCTGATTCATCCACGACGTAACATAAGTCCTTGGTAAATTTATCCAGTACACTGGGGTCTTGCGGAAGTTCTTCTTTTTTCATCTTAACAAACTGTTAACAGTCCAAACATATAAGAGAAGCGTGAGCTTTCAGGAACAGCCAATAAAATAGTTTGTCCCTTTTTCAATTTACCACTATACAAAAGTTCTTCCACCATCATGTAGATGGATCCGGCACCTACGTTGCCTACATAACTCAAGTTGGTGAACCATCTTTCCTGCGGAATAGCCATTCCATTTTCTTCCAGTTTCTCAGAAATTTTACTTCTGAAAAATTCGCTGGACATGTGTGGAAGGAAATAATCGATTTCATCAACCGTCATTCCTCTTCTTTCTAAAATCAATTTCAATTTATCAAAACCCAAAGGCACGATGTACTCGCCCAATAGTTTTACATCTTGTTTGATGCTTAGGATAGACCCTTCGATCATTTCCTGAGGAGAATAGTCCATGTAACTTTTGATGTTACCATCTTCCATTTTTTCACTGGCCATGTACATGCAGGGTTTGATCTCGTGCGCGTATGAAACACCTTCCAACCACTCTACACGTAAGTTGATGTCGTTTTCATTTTTTTCATTCGACAGCAAAAAAGCACCGGCACCGTCAGACAACATCCAACGCAGGAAATCTTTTTCGAACCCTACGTAACCGTTTCCTTCTAATGCTTCCAGTTTTTTAGATTCTTCTTCAAACACATCACCTCTCAACACTCTTGATAAACGCTCAGAGCCTGTAGCTACGGCCGTTTTGGCATCACCTAACTTAATAGACATGAAAGCATATTTGAAGGCATGCATACCCGCACAGCATACACCAGAAGGAGAAACCACTTCAATAGCGTTGGTATCCGGCAACCATCCATGCACCATGACACCGTGAGAAGGCATCATTTGATCGGGAGTCGAAGTACCGCAGGCCAATAAATCTAAATCCTTTAATCCTTTGTCGTTGTTTTCGAAAAGCGCTCTTACAGCGAGAGCTGTCATTTGAGAATTGGTGTGAGTCGCTACACCGCTTTTATCAAGGGCATAAAACCTACGCTTGATGCCGTTGTTTCGCAAAATAATTCTTTTCGACTTAGAAACCTTGTCATTGATTAAACCTAAATACTCTTCCATTTCATCATTTGAAATAGGTTCATTAGGAAAAAACTTCGCTGCTTTGGTAATGTAAACGTTGGACATATTTAACTTACTCCTAAATAATATTCTGTTTTTCTTTTAATGCTTTTTCTGACAAATGGTTTGAATGTAAACCTGTTGATCAGCAATACCAGAGGAGCCACCATGAATAGCGCTACCAATAAATAATACTTAAACAAGGTCACTACCAATTTTCTATTTTTTGTACTGTTAATGAGTTTGGCCCACACAGCAAAAAGTTTTCCTCCTCTTTGCTCAATAAACATCAAATCACTGTATACATCTAAAGCCTTCGCTTTCACTAAATGCGGCTGCAAGGTTGACCAACTCCCGTCTGCTAAATGTTCCATCACGACAGCACCGTGATTCGAAGCCGCCAGAATGTCTTGATCGGAAACACCCGGTTTAGGAAAGATTCCGTACTTCTTATCTTTTTTTCCGGTCAGCATCCAGTGCAGAATCGTAACGGCACTGATGAGGTTGTCATTTTTATCTACGAGTGCAATATTGCCGACTAGATTTGCGCCAGCATCTTTCAAACTCTTTTTCATTTTCTCCTGCGCATTGAGCCACATATTGCGTGCGCCGATCAGTGTAATGACGGGTGTATTTTTAATCAGTTTTAAAAAAGACTGATCATGAAGTAATGATGTAGTAGGTATACTTGGAGAAAGGAACCAAGGCTGATAAGCGATAACAATCAAGTCGTATGATTGTTCTTTAAATGAAAGAGGATATAAAGCCATTGGTTTACCCAATACACTTTCAGGCATCGCGTCAAAAAAACGATCGCTGGTCCATGGAAAAGCAAAATCTTGTTGTGGTTGAATGCGAACGGTTTCAACAGAAGCGCCTCCTTGAATCAAAGGTGCAGAGAAACGATCCACAATTTCTTGCAGCTGTCCGGATTGCGTATAGTAAACAACAAGTACTTTTTTAGTCATCAGTTAAAATCTTCTGCCTTCAATGCTTTTGATTTTTTGCAATAATCCAATATCGCAGCTTTGGTTTCCTGAGGTAATTTTGAATAAGAAGCTTTAATTATTTTGGCGTCCTCATCGATGTTGTCATTATAATTTAAAATGGAAGGAGCATTCTCCTGCATAATGAGTCTAAGAAATCTATACTCGGCATTAGACTTGTCCTTCGCGATCTCATCTTCCAGTGTGGTGCCGCCCGTTTTAAAAAGATCAAGCTTGGTCTTTAATCCCTTTGCAAATTCAGCTTTGCGCATATTCAGCACACCGATGAAAGCATTTTTTTCAGTGAAAGAAAGACGTCCAATCTTTTTAATTTGATCGTTCAACTTATTCATATCACCATTCGATAAGGCAGCATAAAAAGATGTCCTATCTACTTTGGCAGTAGAACTTTGAGCCTCTGCATTCCAACAGAACAATAAAGATAAAGCAACCAATAAAAAACGAGTCCCCATAGCAACGCCTAATTTAGACAAATGTAGGGAAAATATAGGAATAGCGTGCATATTACTCACTCAAACACACAAACAATCTGTGTGGAAACAAAACCACACTGAATTTTATACAAAAAGAAAAAGACCGCCGCACGGCAGTCTTTTCAATGCTTTCAACTACAAAATAACTATTTAGCAGCAGCTGCTTTCAGTAGTTCCTGAACATCTACTTTCTTGATGACAGGCTTTCTAGTCAATACTTTGATACCGTTCACTTTATTAGTGGAGATAGCTCTATTTCTTTTTTCTTTTCTTTTTAATCTAGTAACACCCATGATTGTAGTATTTCTTATGTTTCAAGGACTGCAAATGTAAGAGAATATCTGTTGTTAAAAAAATAATTCCTTTAAAAAATAATATTCTGTTCCCTAAACCCGCTCAATTTTCTTATTTTTGAGAAAAAAAACAGCAAATGAGCCAGGGAAAACCTTCCATTCCAAAAGGTACCAGGGATTTCGGTCCCGATAAAATGCTAAGACGCAACCATATTATAGGTACCATTAAAAAGGTATACCAGATTTATGGCTTTCTTCCCCTGGAAACACCTTCTATGGAAAACCTTTCCGTATTGACCGGAAAATATGGCGATGAAGGTGATCAGCTGATTTTTAAGATCTTGAATTCAGGCGATTTCCTGTCAGGCGTAAAGCCAGAGCAATATACCGAAGGCTATAAAAAGCTTACTCCTTCCATATCGGAAAAAGCTTTACGTTATGACCTGACCGTACCTTTTGCCAGGTACGTGGCCATGCACAGGCATGAATTGACCTTCCCTTTCAAACGCTATCAAATACAACCTGTCTGGCGTGCGGATCGCCCACAGAAAGGCCGTTACCGGGAATTTTACCAGTGTGATGCCGACGTGGTGGGCACTGATTCTTTACTGTGTGAAGCCGAAATCCTGTGCATGCTGAAAGAAGTGTTTGAGAAACTGGGTATCACAGCTTATAAAGTAAAACTCAACAATAGAAAAATATTAGCTGCCATAGCCGACGCCTGCGGGAATCCGGGGCAGGAAACAGATCTTTGTGTGGCCATCGACAAACTGGATAAAATCAGCAGAGAAGACGTTTTTAAAGAATTGTACCTGAAAGGATTTTCCGAATCGGCCGTAGACAAGCTTCAGCCTTTATTGGATTTAAAGGGTACCAATAGCGAAAAACTGGATCAGGTGAGCGCCTTTTTGCAAGGCAGCGCCCTGGGATTACAGGGCGTGAGTGAAATCAGAGAAATCTTCACTTATTATAAGAATTTCACGGGCAACACACCGGATGATTTTGTAGAAGTCGACTTCACCCTCGCCCGAGGATTGGGCTATTACACAGGCGCCATATTGGAAATCAAGGCCTTGAATGTATCCATCGGCAGTATTTCCGGCGGCGGACGCTACGATAACCTGACCGGTGTATTTGGTCAGCCCAATTTGTCCGGGGTAGGTATATCCTTTGGTATTGACCGAATCTACGATGTGATGGACGAGCTGAATTTGTTCTCACAACTTCCGGTAGAAGCCACAAAAGTGCTCGTTTGCCATTTTGACTCCGAAAGTCTTGCAGAAGCTCAAAAAATCACCTACCTTTTAAGGCTAAATGGTATATACAGTGAGGTATATCCAGAGTCAGCCAAAATAAAAAAACAACTCAGCTATGCAGACGGTAAACATATACCTTATGCCATTATTATTGGATCTGACGAAATCAAAAACCAGCGTTATACCCTAAAAGATTTGGTCACGGGCACTCAGGATGCCCTGCCGCTTGAAGGGATCATTAAAACAATCAGCTAAAAATGAGACTCCTAAAAAAAATCACGTTCACCCTGGCCCTACTGGCCGCATTTACCGCAGAGGCGCAGCCAGATGCAGAAGCGAAGTTTACCGTCACACCCGGTACCAAGATGTGTTTGGGTACTCCCTTTCAAGTGAATGATTTATCCTCAGGATCGGACATCAACGGTGACGTCACCTATTTCTTTGGAGATGGCAATCAAAGTACTCCTCCTAATCCGTCTCCTACTTATACCTATGCTGGTACAGGAACGTTTAACCTCCGACAAATCGCACCGATCAATGGCTCTGTGAATGATTCTACAACGGGCAATCCGGTAGGTTTTGTAGGCTATACCTTGCCGATCCGTGTGTATGCCACTACACCTCTTACTGCTACTTATAAAACCTGCGGCAACGGAGCTGTTTATATATACATTACGGACACCCGATTTGATGTCTACGAAGTAGATTTCGGAGACGGTACACCGGTAGCGAATGCGGTTCATGATGCATCCGGCGTTACAGAAGTATTCCATCCGTATGCACTTCCTCTTTCTGCCCCCTACACGGTGAACATCAAAGGAAAATTCTCCGGTGGCAACTACTGCTCCGGAGCGGATATAAACTTATCCGTTACTCCAATTGCAGTGGTGGCCAAGCCCGATGTCATCTTTATGCAAACCATAACGGAAGACAATGACATTGGAAAATTGTCCGTGCAAGTGATCAACAACAGTGACTTTGAGTACCAATGGGATTTTGCAAGAAGCGGTTTCGCTTATACCAATAACTTAGGAACAATTGCAAGTGGATCTGGTACTACCAACTTAACATTGGATAAAGTCAATACAAATCCTTATCCTACTTCTTCTCCTTTACATGCTTCCTATAAACTCAACACCAGAGATAACAGCTATTGCATCCGCTTTGCAGCCAAAACATCCTGCGGAAGAGAAACCTTATCCGATGAGATTTGTTCGGTAACCAGATTCACGGCGACAGCGGCTGATCTTCAAAATGATTTGACGTGGAAACAATATACGGAACCTAACATTGCATCCATTGATGTCTTGCGCGAAGGTGCCGTACTTGCCAGTGTAGGCGCCGCGGCCACAACTTACACCGACGGTCCGCTTCCTTGCGCTGTGGTTCATGCTTACCAGATCAGAGCCAATCTTAGCACTACTTCTTCCTTAGGCAATCACTACAGTTTGGGCATAGAAAAAACGTTGACCTCTACTTCTCTGGCTGTAAGACCGGCGCTGACCAATGTCAACTCCACCATCAACGGTTCTGACATCAACATTACGTTTGACGCTCCGGGCGGCGGGTATTCGGCCCAATCCTACCATTTGCTGGAAGCTGTCAATGGAGGGAGCTTTAGTGAAATAGCCTCTAATGGCGGCAGCCCAACCTTCTTTAATGTATCCGGAAGAAATACCTCAGCGAACACGTATTGTTACCAGGTGAATTATAAAGACCTCTGTAATCGCAGTCCTGCCAACGGTTCGGCGATCACCACCTGTCCTATTAAATTGAACGTCGGACTTGCCGAAGACGGTACGGTAGCCATCAACTGGACCGAGTATCAGCCAGTGGGCGGATTTACTTATACCATAGAAGTCAGGGATGAAAACGGAACAGTCATCAAAACAATACCCGGCGGATCGGGGACTTCTGCGATCGATCTATTGACAAGCAGTGCCGGTCAATTGTATTACACAGTAGTAGCAACAAATGGTAGTTTCACTACTACTTCGGCTATGGTTGAATTGCAATTATCTCCAGCTGTATATGTGCCGGATGCTTTTTCACCAAATGGAGATTCAGTCAATGACTTGTTTGAATTGAAAGGTCGTTTCATTAAAGAAATCAACCTGTCTGTTTTCAATCGTTGGGGCGAACCGGTGTTTCATTCTACGGATATGACCAAACAGTGGGACGGTAAAGTAAACGGAGGCGATGCTCCGGTTGGTACTTATGCCTACACCTTGGAAGTAACGGGTCAAAAAGGAGAAGTCCTGAAGCAAAAAGGCACGATCACATTAGCCAGATAAAACAAATAAGCGAGGAATAGATTATGAACATGATGGATATGTTTGGCATGCTTGGGAAAGCAAAAGAGATCCAGGCAAAAATTCAGGAGTTTAAGGACAACGCCGCCAAACTAACTGTTGCCGGTGAAGCCGGAGGAGGCATGGTGAAGGTGGTGATGAATGGCAAAAAACACCTGGTTGCAATAGAAATTGAACCTTCTCTGTTGAAAGCAGAAGAAGCCACCATCTTGCAAGACCTCATTGTAGCAGCTACCAACAAAGCTGCCATAGAGGTTGACGCGATGATGAAAGAAGAATTGAAGAAACAAACCGAAGGAGTACTTCCTAATATTCCCGGCTTTGATTTGGCTTCCATGATCAGTTAATCCATGTCACAAGTTGCGGTTGCTATTCTCAACTGGAATGGCCTGGCTCATCTTCAGACTTACTTACCAGACCTGGTCGCCTACAGCGACCAGGCTACTGTTTACCTTATCGATAACGGCTCTACTGATCATTCCGTAGAATGGGTGCGCAACCACTACCCCGCCGTTGTATTGATCGTGCTCCAAACCAATCATGGATTTTGTGGAGGCTACAACCTGGGACTGGCGGAACTTCAGGAACCCTATTTCATTTTACTGAATTCAGATGTACGTGTTACTTCCAACTGGATAGCACCTATGCTTGCTTTGCTGGACAGTCATCCTGAAATAGCGGCTTGTCAACCCAAATTATTGGACGTGAATCAAACCTCGCACTTTGAATATGCCGGAGCCAGCGGAGGTTTTTTGGACCGTTACGGATTTCCTTTTTGCCGCGGCAGAATCTTTCAAACCCTGGAAGCAGACCAGCACCAATACGATGAAGCAATACCTGTGCATTGGGCCAGCGGCGCAGCGCTCATGATCCGTTCTGAATTATTCAAATCGGCCGGTGGCTTTGATACGCGTTTCTTCGCACACATGGAAGAGATTGACTTGTGCTGGCGCTTGCGCATTGCCGGTCATCAAATTTATTGTTGTCCGCAATCCACCGTATACCATTTAGGAGGGGGAACCTTAGCCACTGATAATCCTCGAAAAACATATTTGAATGTGCGCAACAACTTGTTGATGCTGTATAAAAACATTCCAAAGCGCGGTCGCTGGAAAATCATTTTAGCTAAACTCCTATTAGACGGCATAGCCGGTGTATATTTTTTATTAGGCGGGAAATGGAAAAGCACGCTCGCCATCATCCGAGGGCATTGGGCCTTTTACACCAGCAGCGCAGCGGCCAGGGAACATACTTCACCGGAACAAGGGAAGGACGTAGCACACGCTTCGCTCTTCGCACATTCTATTGTATGGCAATATTACCTGAAGGGGAAGAAGACGTTTTCGGATTTAAAGTGGTCAGTTCCGATAGCTATCGGAATCAGTGATCAGTTGTCAGTAAAAAAATAACTCCTGGCGTGAGGGATAGCAGCGGAAAGCCCACAGCGAGCAGCCAGACTTCGATAAGTTTTTATGTTTGTTCCGAGCGAGGACTTGAAGCGGATAGCCCGACCCCGCTGTACAACCGATGGAATAAACGTAAAAGATCAAAAGCGGGGGCACGCCCAAAACCACTTTTTGCTACACGTTCAGAAATTTCCCAAACCAACTAACACAATCTTTATTAACGCATTAAATCTCAAAACTGATCTATATATCCCAGATCGGATTTCTCTTTTTGCGGAAATGACGATGTATGTTCATGCTAAAAAATAAAACTAAATAAACGACCAAGGGGGAACCTAAAGTCAAAAAAGAAAGATAAATAAAGAATAAACGGACACTTCCTGTTGCAACACCCAGTTTATAGCCCCAAAAAGAACATACGCCGAAGGCCTGTTTTTCAAAGATTGTTTGTATTTGGCTGATTAACCCCATAAGTTATCACTCTATCATTCAATTACTAAAGTAATAAAATGTTGGTAATTATTCAAAAAAAGCCCGTTTTTTATTGACTTCATTAGATAATACGTTATTTTCGCATATATCAATAAAATAGAATCAACGAAGAACTTTTTATCCAACTCAATTATGGCATTTAAAAGAAATCAACTTATCGCGATACTGTTTGCAGGACTAGTTCTTGTCAATGGTTGTGCATTAAAGCAAATGGTGAAGCTTGCTAAAACGCAAGAACTTACTGTTACTCCCAACCCATTGGAAGTACATGGAGACAGCGTAGCATTCGAAATGACTGCTTTACTGCCATTAAAAATGTTAAAGAAAAACAAAATCTACACTGTAGACCTTCGCTACCAATATGGAGAGCAAAAAGTTGATCTTCAGACGTTAGAGTTTGTTTCTTCTGACTATCCCAATGCAAAGACAGAACAACCAAAAGTATCTAAGCACTATGCTTTTGCTTACAAGCCTGAAATTGGCAATGGTGATTTGATCGCTATTGGTACGGCTTGGAACCTGGCAAAAACGAAATCTAAGAAAACTGAAGATTTCCCTGTTGCTAAAGGTTTGATCACTACTTCTAGATTGGTAAAAGACTACATCTATGTAGCTTATGCTGATCACGGGTACAACAACAAAGAAGAATTAGAGCCTACTTCCGTAGAGTTCTTTTTCGAACAAGCGAAATCTAAATTGAGACCCTCTGAAACTAAAGGTACCAATGGTAAATTCTTGGACGCTTTCATCGCTAAGAAAAACATCACTAGAACTGTAACGATCGTAGGTACTCACTCTCCGGAAGGTCGTGAAGCGAAAAACACTGAACTAGCTGATGCTCGTGCGAAAGTAATTGAAGAATATACTAAAGCGCGTTTGAAGCATTATGGTTACAATTCAGATTCTATCCAATTCGTTGCTAAAGGTGTTAGCTTGGACTGGGAAGGTTTGAAAAAAGAATTGTCTACTACTACATTGTTGGATGAAGCTCAGAAAAACGAGATTTTGAACATCATCAACGGTAGCGGTGACTTTGCAAGCAAAGAAGCTCAAATCGAAAAATTGCCTTCTTTCAAAATCGTATTCAACAAAATCTATCCAAAATTGAGAAATGCTAAAACTGAAATCTTGACTGTAAAGAAAAAGAAATCAGATGCTGAAATCACTTTGTTGGCTAAATCTATCTCTGACGGTACAGTGAAATTGGATACCCTGAACGAAAACGAACTAGGTTACGCTGCTACATTGACTCCAGTACTTTCTGAAAAAGAAGCGATCTATCAAGCATTGATCAAGAAAAACGACAGCTGGGTTGCTCATAACAACTTAGGTGCAGTATATCTTGAAATGGCAAAAAGAGAAGCTGATGATGCAAAGAAGAGCAGCTTGTTAGACAAAGCAGCAACTTCTTTTAACTTGTCATTGAAAAAACAAGAAAGCGGCGAAGCTCATGCTAACCTTGCTAGTGTTCATTTAGCTAAAGGTGTTAGACCTGATGCAAGATTGGAAGCACAAAAAGCAGTAGATGCAGGTACTTCTTCTGATGCAGTGAAAAAAGGTGCTTCTGGTATCTTGGGAGTATTGGATATTAAAGACGGTAAATACGACGTAGCGATCCAAAACTTATCTAAATCAACAGATTCTTCTGAAGTAGTTTACGATTTAGCATTGGCTAACTTGTTGAAAAAAGACTTCGGTCCTGCTAAAAACGGTTTTGACAAATACAAAACTGCTGTTCCATCTGATGCTTGGGGTTTCTACCTGGCAGCTGTTACAGCGGCTAGACAAGGTGACGAAGCTACATTGTCTTCTAACTTGAAACAAGCCGTTACATTGAACAGATCTTTAGCTGAAAAAGCGACAAAAGACCTTGAGTTTGCAAACTTTGTAAACTCTGAAAACTTCAAAAATGCCATCAAATAAGTTTTCAATTAAATTGAGTAAAAATCCCGCCTTTTAGGCGGGATTTTTTGTTTATGCCCTATTGAATCGTATTTTTGTAGAACTAGAGTAGAATTAATACAACTTTATTTATGAGAGAGATACAATTCAGAGAAGCACTTCGTGAAGCCATGAATGAAGAAATGAGAAAAGATGAAAGCATCTTTTTGATGGGCGAAGAAGTAGCGGAATACAACGGTGCCTACAAAGTAAGCCAGGGCATGCTGGATGAGTTCGGTGCTAAAAGAGTCATCGATACTCCTATTGCAGAATTGGGATTCGCAGGGATCGCTATTGGTGCTTCCATGAATGGATTGAGACCGATTGTAGAATTTATGACCTTCAACTTTTCATTGGTCGCAATAGATCAAATTATTAACGGCGCGGCGAAAATGATGTCGATGTCAGGTGGTCAATACTCCTGCCCCATCGTGTTCAGAGGTCCAACAGGAAACGCCGGCCAATTGAGTTCACAACACTCACAAAACTTTGAAAACTGGTACGCCAACTGTCCCGGATTGAAAGTAGTTGTTCCTTCTAACCCGGCAGATGCAAAAGGTTTGTTGAAAGCCGCCATTCGTGACAACGACCCAGTGATCTTTATGGAATCTGAAAACATGTACGGTGACAAAGGTCAGGTGCCTGACGGTGAATACATCATTCCATTGGGAGTAGCGGACATCAAACGTCAGGGAACTGATGTGACGATCGTGTCTTTCGGTAAAATCATCAAGCTGGCTTACGAAGCAGCTGACATATTAGCAAAAGAAGGCATCAATGTAGAGATCATCGATTTAAGAACGGTTCGTCCGATCGATTTTGCCTGCATCATTGAATCTGTAAAGAAAACAAACCGTTTAGTAGTGGTAGAAGAAGCATGGCCATTGGCGAGTATCTCTTCTGAGATCGCTTACCATGTGCAGCGTTATGCCTTCGATCATTTGGATGCTCCGATCGTAAGAATCACAAACCGCGACCTTCCGCTTCCATACGCTCCTACTTTGATCGCAGAGATTCTTCCTAACGTGAAGAGAATCATTGACGCGGTGAAGTCTGTGAGCTACGCTAAATAGTGGTCAGTGATCAGTGGTCAGTAAAAATTGTATAATAAAAAAGTCAGGCAATGCCTGACTTTTTTATTATACACTACTAATCACTGACAACTGACCACTGATGACTATCTTCTTCTCATATTCGCCATCTTCGGCATGGCCGGCATTTTGCCTTGTGTTTTGTTCATCGTCTTCACCATCTTACGCATTTCTTCGAATTGCTTCAAGAGGTTATTGACTTGCTGAATGGAAGTACCACTCCCCTTCGCGATACGATCCTTACGTGTACCGTTGATCAAATCCGGATTGTTGCGTTCTTCTTTTGTCATGGAATGAATGATGGCTTCAATCGGTTTAAAAGCATTTTCATCCACTTCTACATCCTTCATCATCTTACCCATACCAGGAATCATGCCCATGAGGTCTTTGATAGAACCCATTTTCTTGATCTGTTGAATCTGATTTAAGAAATCTTCGAAGTTGAACTGATTCTTTCTTAATTTCTGATTGAGTTTTTTTGCTTCTTCTTCGTCGTATACTTCCTGCGCTTTTTCTACCAAGGAAAGTACGTCACCCATGCCCAGAATTCTACTGGCCATACGTTCCGGATGGAAGACATCCAGGGCATCCATCTTCTCACCTGTACCGACAAACTTGATCGGTTTTTCTACGACAGAACGAATAGAGATCGCCGCACCACCACGCGTATCACCGTCTAATTTAGTTAAGACCACCCCGTCAAAATTCAAGCGCTCGTTGAAAGCTTTGGCGGTGTTCACCGCATCCTGACCGGTCATGGCATCCACAACAAATAAAGTCTCTGCCGGTTTCAGCACTTCCTTTACTTTCGCGATTTCTTTCATCATCTCCTCGTCCACGGCCAAACGACCGGCAGTATCGACGATGACGATTTTCTTACCGTTTTTCTTCGCGTATTCTACCGCATTGGTAGCAATCTGAACGGCATTTTTATTGTCGGGTTCAGCATATACCTCCACCCCGATCTGCTCTCCCAATACTTTCAGCTGGTCAATCGCCGCAGGGCGGTAGATGTCGCAGGCTGCGAGCAAGACCTGACGGTTTTGCTTCTTTAAATAATTAGCGAGTTTTCCAGAGAAGGTTGTTTTACCTGAACCTTGCAAACCGGCTATCAAGATCACTGCCGGTTCTCCTTTAATGGTTAAATCGGTCTTCTGACCACCCATCAATTCGGTTAATTCCTCGTGTGTGATCTTCACCAGCAATTGTCCCGGAGAAACAGAAATCAATACTTCTCTTCCCAACGCTTTATCCCGAATGGTATCGGTAACCTGCTTGGCAACTTTGTAGTTCACATCGGCATCGATCAAGGCTTTGCGGATTTCCTTTACGGTAGCCGCGACGTTGATCTCTGATATACTGCCCTGTCCTTTGAGGGTCTTGAAGGCTTTCTCTAATTTCGAACTTAAATTTTCAAACATGTGATAGTTTCTTAATTCAGGT
>JAQZBV010000096.1 GCA_029237685.1 Cytophagaceae bacterium
CCATCCGGCCCCTAAATCCCCTAAAGGGGACTTGCGGTTATTAATTGTTTTCGGGGCTAGAGACATGGCGTCCCGCTGGGACGCAACGTATTTATTGGCCTCCTACTATTCTTTCTGTTCTCAGTTTTCTGTTCTCAGTTTTCTGTTTTCTGTTTTCAATTTTCTATCTTTGACGCCATGGCACAAAACCTAAAACCCGAGGAACGAGAACTCATCCGCCTGGTCAACTTTTTTAAAAAGAAAACCAAAGCATTGGTTCAGGAAAACAAACCCATTGATGACTACACGCAACTGCTGGAAACCGGCGATAAACTCGTAGAGCAAATTAACGTCCACGCCGCTAACAGAGATATTGTGGAAGGGGAACGCAAAAAACTAAACGGACTCGTAAAGGAAAATGCCGCTTGTCCTAAATGTGCAAAAAACAATCAACTCAAATTGATCGGCACAGATAAAAGTCCGGAAGGCTGGAAAAGCAACAAATACAAATGCCGCAAGTGCAACATTGAATTTGTATGGAACGCGCCCAATAATCCATGGGACATGATTCCCTACGTAGAACGTTTCATCGCGCAATCCGAAGAGAAGATCGAAAGAGAAAATGTACCGGCGGAAGAAAAAGAACAAGTTGCAGCCATGGTCACACAAATGAAAGCCAACCTCGATAAACTGAAACCGGTGGTAGAAGCTTCCGACCGCGACTTAGCCTCGATCGAAATCCATGAAAAAGAAATGGAGGAGCTCATCCATAAATTCAAAAAATACCTGATGATCGAGAAGATCAAGATGGAAGACTGAAAGAGGAGAAAAACTGAAAACTGAAAACTGAAAACTGAATAAAAAAATATTAATTATCTCTTATAGTTTTAGCGAACAGAAAGAAGTTTTTCTGTTGTTCAAGTTCTTGCTCTTTACTGAGCAAGTCGCCTTCAGGAGATTTAGGGGTTAGGCAGTTGTTTCTTAAAACAAATCCGTCTGGCTTCCTTTCACGAGTCGCATCACGTCCTGCTGATTTTTTAATGCGCCTTTTTCATCGATGTGGATGACATCCAATTGCTCTTCGCTTAAGGCAACTCCGATGAGCCGGCTGCGGTGGCATTCCTGGGGTTTGCTTTCGCTGCACATCAGGGCAATGGTTAATTTTTTATCGTGCGCACTCTTTAGCCGCTCGATGCCTTTTTTGAAAAATTCTTTCTTATTTACTGCCTCGTAATTGACGTGGCCATTGCTGTCGTAACAATCCTCGTTCTGCGGCCGGCCTCCCAATTGATCGCCCATGAAGACATAGGTAATGCCTTTGCTTTCCAGAAACTGTTGCACTGTTTTCTGATTATACTGAGGGTTAAATCGTGAACGCGGAACGGAACGCACATCCACCAGGTACTGGATGTCATGCGCTTTCAGCAAAGCCAGAAAATCTTCTGCTTTACGGGTACCGTGTCCTATCGTATAGATCCTGCCGCCTTGCATGGTTGAATGTAATGGTTTGCCCGGTCAAATTCAATGGACAAATCTCCCTGCCATTGGGGAAAATAATGCAAAGCCGATTCCTTGGTTTCCTTTTTCTGAGAAAAAACAAATTGAAATTGACCGCTTTAAAAGCATGCGCTGTACGGTACATCTTTTGCCGTCCAAAAGTACATCCACCTTTTGCTTATGATTTTACGATTACTGATTTTAACTTTTTGCTTGTTCGCTTCCTGCGCCTATGCGCAAAAAGAAATTACTTCGGAGAAAGAACAAAACGATTTTGACAAAGAACAAGCAAAGGAACTGGCTGACTTTTCCGACGAGGCCGATACCAATTACATCTATCCTTTCCATTTGCAAATCACAGGCAGGGTGTACTTAGCCAAAAAATGGACGGGCATTGACTTGTACAATGTGCCTAATGCCGATCGGCTTCATTACAGACCCAACTCTTCTTACAACATCGGTGTCGGTGTCACTTACAAAGGAATTACCGTCAACCTCGCCTACGGTTTCGGCTTTCTGGGTTTTCTCAACCCAAGCAGAGAGCTGGGTGTAACGACGTACCTGGATTTGCAAACGCACATGTACGGACGCAAATGGGTGGTCGATGTAATGGCTCAGCTGTACAAAGGTTTTTATGCGTCTCCAAAAGGCACGGGCAGCACTGACGGTTCTTACTACCTGCGCTCGGACCTGAACGTAAATGAATTTGGGGCTTCGGTGCAATATGTATTCAACAACAAACGCTTTTCTTACCGGGCTGCTTTTCTGCAGAACGAATGGCAAAAGAAATCCGCGGGTACTTTTTTATTGGGTGCCGAAGCTTATTATGGAACGGTAAACGGTGACAGTTCCATCATTCCCATTCACGTGGACGAAGCCACTGCAGACCGGAACATCAAGCAGTTTCGCCATTATAAGATCGGTCCGAGTGTCGGTTATGCCTATACCCTGGTCATTAAAAAACATTTCTTCGCTACCGCTTCTTTATCCGGTAACGTCGCTATGGGCAACAGCACTACCGTTAGTGACGCGGATGGAGAAGAAAATAATTTCAGCGTTATTCCCAGCGGTTTTCTTCGGGCGTCACTGGGTTACAATTCAGAACGCTGGGCGGGGAGCGTGATCTATACGAGCAATAATATTTCCGCCAATCCCGGAAGCGCGATCCGTTCTGTAGTCAATGCCAGCAATATCCGTATCAACCTGGTGTACCGCTTTGCCGCACCGAAGGGCGTGAAGAAAGTAGTAGGCAAGGTAAAGCCAGACTAAGTAAAGTGAACTGCGTATTTTTGTTTTCAGGTCAAAAAATTGATTCTTAGAATTTTAGGATAGAACAATGGTGCTTTCATCATTCATGCACTTAAAAACTTTGTATTGCTATTTGCAGGCGATATGTTGACCAAAAGTTTTTTCCTGTTCATCCGTTTTTTAAATAAAACAAATTTGTAATTTGCGAGTTGTTTCCTGCATACCAATGATGCTGATCCCTTCGCTTGGGCGGATGCGTAGACGAGACTACGGATCATTAAAGCATGTTATACAAATGTCAATCCTATCGCTTACATGAAAACAAACTACTTCAAACAAACCTTGCTTGTATTACTATTTGCTACAGCATTGTTCAACAGCTGTTCAAAAAAGAAAGACGAAGTCGCTCCTTCCTCTGACAACTCAGGAGTAACGCCCTCCCAAACAAGTGTCAGTACTTATAAAATCGTGACACTGACAAGTAAAGAAACATTGGCTTCCAGCTATAACGGGACTTTCGGCAATGTCCCTGTTACACTAACCAAAACTTCTGACAGCACACTCGCCTTTATAGTGCCTGAAGTGGCAACTGGAGAGCAGGTATTGAAATTTGACCTGTCGACGATCCGTTTCACGGTTTCACAAACCATCTCAGCCGATGCCGAACAAACCATTGCAGAGATTATACAAACATTTGATTCTAACATCGGTGCCCTTGATCCGGAAACGCCGGCAGAATATGGAGACATCGACAGCATGACATTGGCCAAGATGCAAATCACCAATTACATGAATGCCTTATCGGATGATGAAAAAAAACAGGCGGTGCTTTTTTATGAAGCCAACAAAGAATTGTTTACTCCTTTCATCAGCAGTGTCCAGGCGCTTCCGTCAGGCTCTATAGAATTCCGTTCTCAATCGGATTGTCCGCGAACAAACTACAAAGAATATTACTTGTGCCACGCGAGCATCCTTTTGGGTTTAACAAGCGAACTTTCTACCAGTTTCCAGGCAGCCAGTTCTGTTTTCGGCACAGAAACAAACGCTTTTGTGGGCGGCATGTATTTGATCCTAACGCGTGTAAGGCCCTCTATCTTTAAGTTTAGAGGCATGGCCGGTTCTTTCCTGGAAGCGAAATGGATTCTCAGTGATAAGCTTTTTCAGGATATTCCTTTCCAGTTTACAGATGAAGAATATAAAAATTTAAACCTTAACGCAAAGTTCCGCACCATAGACACCTATGAAGATCAATACCTCAGCGGCACGACCTCTGAATTATTTCTTTCGCTCGCTTTTTTGAATTTGTACTGGAGCCAATTTAAATTTCTCGGTGAATTTCCGGCATATAAAAATCTTTCTATCCCAGCCACGCTGGTGACCGGTGACATCACCATTTCGAATATTACCAATCCGCGTGTAGAGTTGTGGGGGCAATCAGGAGAAAGTGTTCGCTTCAGGTCTATCAATGGCACGGAAGAATCGTTTCAGTATACCATCCAGATCGAGAAACAAGGATTCTCCTATTCAAAAGTTTTAAGTGCGCAGTTAAGAGCATTGGATTCTCTGGCCTTCTACAGAAACGAAATCGTTGGCACCTGGATCCATACCTGGGCTTCAGGAGAAATGGACGAATACCTATTGGAACCGGGAGGCAGCGGATACCGTGTATCGACCACTAATGCGCAGGGGGAAAAAACAATCATTGAACCTTATGACTGGTACAACACGGTAAGCTGGAGTGTTGGCGGCACCAACAATGATTTCAGCTTTGGGTTTAGTTACGATAACCGCAACATCGGTTTCGGAGGAAAAATCACTTACCCCGCCATGCAAATTACCTCCTCTTACGGCCCAATTAAAAAACAGTAAGTATTCTTCTAATAGCGAAGTAGTTTCTTCGCGAACTGTTTTTATTCTTATCCATGGCCTGTCGCTTGACAGGCCATTTATTTATATAACAAGCTGAGAAACCCAACCGTTTTGGCCTGTCAAGGACAGACCGAGGAGAGATGAGCGTTCCTCTTTTAAATACCCTAAACAGGGTATGCACGATTTGCCTCTGTCCTAAAGAAGCTCCAACAAGTATTTGTATTTTTGCAACTATGAAAGCTAAAAAAGCAGCGGGTCTTGTACACCTTTGGTTGGGTTTGACGGCAGGTCTTGTGGTGTTCGTGAGCATGTTTGCGGCAGCGGTCTTTGCCTGGGAGGAAGAGTTGACGGATTGGTATTACCACGATCAACTCTACGTGAAAGAAGTCAAAGCAAAACCTTTGCCTTATCAACAAATCTTCGATGCAGCGAAAGCGGCGGCACCCGGAAAAAAACTCTATGGTTCGGAAATGCACAACGACGTGAGTCGCTGCTATGAATTTACCACGTACATGTCCTGTGATTCCTGTTCCGGCATCACGCAATGGAGCGCTGTGGTTTATTGGGACAGGATCTACATTGATCCTTATACGGCCTCTGTAAACGGTGTCGTGGACATGCGTTACAACTGGATAGCCATTTCAAGAAGTCTGCACCAAAACTTATTGCTGCGTTATGAAATCGGGCATTATATCGTCGGTTACTCCACCCTCGCCGTCATCATTCTCGCCCTCACAGGACTTATTCTTTGGTGGCCGAAAAACAAAGCGGCTTTCAAACAACGTTTCAGTATCAAGTGGAACGCGCGCTGGAGACGTGTGAATTATGACATTCACAATGTCGGTGGTTTTTATACCTGGATCGTCATTCTCTTTTTAGCCGTCACCGGATTGGTGTGGACCTTCGACTGGTGGACCAATGGCATTTACCGCATGCTCGGTTCTGAGCCAGACAAAGTCTATACAAAACATGAAGAAGTAAAAGTTAATCAGCCTTTCAATCCGGCTGCCGCTGATGTGGTCATTGCACAATTCGCTCAACTGCGTCCGAATTGGACAACGGTATACATCAGCTTGCCGCAGGAAAAAGACGACAGCACATCTGAGTTCACCGCTTACCTGAGCTTCGATGCGAACAGTGGCTGGGATGAAATGGATCAATGCTATTTCCATCCGGTAACAGGAAAAGTAACGGCTGTGACTTTACAGGAAAATAAAACTACAGCAGCCAAATGGCGTAACTCCAATTATGCCTGGCACGTGGGCAGTATTTTCGGGTGGCCCACCAAGATCATCGCCAGCTTCGCCGCATTGTTCCTGGCTTCGCTGCCGGTAACGGGTTTTATCATCTGGTGGGGAAGAAAAAATAAGCAGGGCAAGAAAGGCGGGAAGGCGGAGAAGAGGGAGAGGAAAAAGAAGAGGGAAGAGATCGTATACTAAATTTCTGTTTCTGTTTCTGTTTCTGTTTCTGTTTCTGTTTCTGTTTCTGTTTCTGTTTCTTCGCTCACCCGGTCTGGCCCCTAAATCCCCTGAAGGGGACTTTACAGCAAAAGATCGGATTTGTATCTGTTGCTCATACTCTTGCTCGAAGCGGCACTTATCCATGGTCTGTCCCCTGACAGGCCTAAACGCTTGTTAAAGCATACAGTAGAGGTTCACATCGAACGATGGCCTGTCAGGGGACAGGCCATGGAGTAACCTGGTGCCAGCGGGATAAGCAAAGAACCTTTGAATCCTGCATTTTCTGCTCCATTCATCGCCTCATGGACTCCTTTGATCTACCTACTTATTGGTATTTTTCCAGCGCTTAGGACCATTTTGTTTACTTTTTGCGTAGTAGACCTATATAGCTTTATAGTTTCTTCTTTCTCCTTACTACTATGAAACATTTTTTTCTACTCCTCGCTCTTTTATTCGCCTTTGCCTACAAAAGTTCTGCTCAAACCTGGGAAAAATACTACGGTACAAACCAACAGGAAAGAGGCTCTGACATCATCGCTACGTCTGATGGTGCCTATCTGGCTACGGCCAGTGCCAGCTCACCGGCAGGGAATAGCGTATACGTCGTCAAGACAGATACCTCAGGAAATATTCTTTGGTCAAAGTATATTCCAAACGCTCCTTATGCATCTTCTCCTTATGTCATCGAATCGGATGATCATTTCTATTATGTCTCTACCTATGGATGTATCATCAAATTAACGCCGGAAGGGGATATTGTATGGAAGAAAAATTATGGATCCTCTCCATATTCTTTTTCCAACATCGCTTTTGATGCTCAAGGTGATTTGTTGACGGTGAACAATAAATCCCTAAACCGCTACAGCAAACAGACGGGGGACTTTCTTTCTTCCAAAACCTATGATAAAGGAAATTTTAATACGATTCTCAAAACTACCGGTGGCTACCTGCTCGGTGGAGCAGACATCAACGCCACGCAATACAACCAATTTGAAAACGGCTACTTTTTGAAAGTCGACAATAACCTGGATTCTTTATGGGGAAAGACCATTAATGCTTCCAACAGCAGCTTATCTGTTCATCAGATCGTAGAAAGCAATGGTTATTACTATGCTTCAGGTTCGGGATGTGGTTATAACGGTACGAATTGCTGGTACAATAATTCTGTTTTTTTCTGTTTATCGGCCTCCGGCGATTCTACCTCCAGGATTCAAACGGGAGCAGGTTATTCAGGATTTAAATCTATGGCCGTAAAAAATGACGGCTCTGTTCTGGGTTTAGGATACTATGGTAGTAGCGCGCTCTCCCTGACATATTTTACGCTCAGGCTTTTCCCCGCTACTCCTCAGTACAATCAATTGCAATATCTTTCTGAAAACATGAGATTTCATTTGCTGAAGGGAGAAAGGATTGTTCCGATCGGCAACAACCGTTTTATCGCGGTGGCCTCCATTGAAACGGCGGGGCACGGGGGCAGTGACCTGGCCATCCTGAAATTGGATGCCAACCTGGTTACCAATACAAATACTGTTTCTGGTTCTGTTTATTATTCGAATTCACAAACAAGTACTTGTTCCACTACGACAGTATTGACCAATGAAATCATGAAAGTTTCTTCTCCTGCTCTAGGCACTGTATATACCAAAACAGATGCTTTCGGGAAATACAGTTTTCAATTGCCGGACGGTGATTACACAGTCACTCACGTGCCTTCACGCTACAAGTACATTGCCTGTCCTTCCGAAAAATCGTACGCGGTTTCTCTTTCTCCGGCCACACCTCTGGCGATCAACAAACATTTTTACGACAGTTCTTTCGTTCCTGCTTCCGCGCCTTTGCTCCAGGTGCAGCTCAGCGGAGGAGCTACGAGAAGACCGTGTTTTAAAAACAGCTACACCGTCTATTACAGCAACCTTGGTACACAAACGGCCAATGCTGTCCAGGTGGTCTTAACCCTCGACCCTTTGGTGATTCCACTCAACAGCTCAATGCCTTTTGTCAAACAGAATGACACTTACACCTTCAATGTAGGTAACCTCGCAGGCAAAGCGTCCGGCACGATAAAGATCGTGGATTCACTGGCCTGCATCAACAGCCTGATGGGGCAAACCAAATGCGCGCAGGTGCGGATCAGTTACGACACACTCTATGAACTGCCTTCCTTGGATTGGGACAAATCATCCGTCATCGTAAAAGGCTATTGCGACGGGCACGACAGTGTGCGCTTTGTAATCAAAAACACAGGTGAACACATGGCTGCACCCAGCCAATACCGCTTGTACGAATCGGATGGTTTAAGACTCAGCGATGTGTTTCAATTGAATGCCAACGATAGTCTGAAGATCGCTGTCTATGCAAACGGCGCTACCTACAGGCTGGAAGCCGACCAGAGCAGCGGCCACCCGCCTTACAGTTTTCCTAGTGTAACCATCGAAGCCTGCGGCAAAGACATTGAGCAATTTCCTTCCGGTTACGTCACTTCGCGCGCCCCGGACGACAGTCGTTTTACCTTTGATGAATTTTGTTCCCGCATCGTCAACTCCTACGACCCCAACGAGAAAAGTGTAGTGCCTGCCGGATTGACCGACGAACATTTCATCAAAGACAATACGCGTCTGAAATACCATGTTGATTTTCAAAACACAGGTACCGATGTGGCTTATACGGTGGTCATTCGGGACACACTCTCTGAATTTCTTGATCCTGCCAGCATCTTGTTTGGCGCGGCCAGTCATCCTTATGAATGGGACATTACGGGAAAGGGTATTCTGACCATGACGTTCAATAACATCAACCTGCCCGACAGCAACGCTAATGAAAAGGACAGTCACGGCTACATCAGTTTTGAGATCGCACAACAGAGCGGTAATCCACTCGGTACGGTGATCCGAAACACAGCGGCCATCTACTTTGATTACAACGATCCGATCATTACCAATACGGTATTCAATACAGTGAACAACGATGCGAATCCTCCTATTCCGGAACCGCCGGCAAAGATCATCACGAGTGTATCTTCTTCCTCCGCCATGGATCTCGTGATGGTATACCCCAATCCTGCCAAGGAAAGCGCCGTGTTTCAGGTGTCTGATGCTTACGAAGGTAATTTCAACCTGGTGATCAAAGACATGACGGGCCGCGAAGTATTCAGAAAAGAAAATATCTCAGGCAATCGCTATCAGCTTTCCAGTCGTCAGCTGAGTTCGGGAGTCTTGATGTACAGTGTGTACAACAACGAGAAGGAATTAGGGAAGGGGAAAATTATTATTCTGGACTAATAGGGGAGAGCGGGGTATGATTACTCTTTCTCCGCTCTGTTTCTTCTGTTTCTGTTTCTGTTTCTGTTTCTGTTTCTGTTTCTGTTTCTGTTTCTGTTTCTTCGCTCACCCGGTCTGTCTGGCCCCTAAATCCCCTGAAGGGGACTTGTACAGTAGTGAGCAAGAGTATTTAGCAACAGCAACACATTCTTACTGTTTTGTTAAACTCACAAACTGTATGAGCCCTAAAACCTCTAACTACTCTTGCTCAAAGCTTCTTTGCATTATTCAATCGAAAACTTAAACACCATCTTCACGACTTCTTCGCTCTCAAAACTTGCGGCCTCGCCAAATGCAAGCTTCGGCATGTTTTTCATCAGTTGCTTATAGATGCTCATAATGTCGAATGCTTCTTTGTTGGCGTCTGTGATGCTCACCAGTGTTTTCACTTTGCTTCCTGTTACGGATGCCATAAAGTCGGCTTGCTTTCTGGCTTTGGCGTATAATTCTTTAAACGCGTTCTGCGCATACTTAGACGGATCTTCGTATTGCACTTCCTTGATTTTTCCGGTCAATCCTTTTTCCGCTTTCACTACCTCGTACAATTTGTTCAGTTCGGTTTCATTGGCAAGGGTGACTTCCACACTCGGCTTGGATTCTTTGTCGCTGATGGAATAGTCTTTGTTGCTGATGACAGTGTATTTAAATTTTTTCTTGTCCAACAGATTGGTGACGTCTTTAATCGTAGGCAACTCCTCCTCTGTGTTTTCCTCTTCGCCTCCGAATTTCATACCCAGCAGTTCATTTTGTTTGCCGATGTTGATCTGGTAAATGATCTGTGTGGATTTCAATACGATGGTATCGGAAATCGTAAATTCGATAAAGCGTTCTTGCTGCGCATAACTGCTCTTGCTGAATGTTAAAAGGATGAATACGCTAAGGAGAAGTATTGGATTTTTCATGAGGGATTGTTATAGGTGTAATTAAATTGTTGCTTTTATTGTCATTCTAAAAAACAGAGTCAAAGACGAAAGTACGAATTTATCTTCACTTGTTCTTCTTTCTGTTTTACTCCGGTAACCGGAACTTCACTTCTTTTTCTTCTACTTTGACCTCACAAGGATCTCCCGGACCATGCTTGAATATTAAAGCTTGGGCCTTTTTTATCGCTTCGATGGCCGCCAGGTCGCAATTGGGGCTCAGGCTTTTCAGCACTTGTATACTGTCTATCGTGCAATCGGTTTTGATGCTGTAGCGTAAAAGCACTGTTCCTTCTACGCTTTTCTTTTCATCTTCTCGTGGGTAAGGAAAAACAACATTTACATAAGGTGTTAATTTTTTATTCGCATCGTAATCAAAACGCTCAACGACCTCTACATTTATTCTGGTTTCCCATATACCGACTTTCTTATCGTTTACGTAGGAACCTTTAGAAGCAATTACGTCAGGATGAACATAGGTGATCCACTCTCCGTTTTTCTTGCCGTTGATGTAATTGCCTTTTTCTTTGATGAGGTCGGCACGTTCCCGTACTTTTGATTCAGGTTCCATATAAGCATAATCCGTGGCCGGAAAATATTTTTTGTATTCGCCATGCTTCTTCAGCTTGTCGCTTTGCAGGACATCGTAAGATTCTTTTACCTGTTTGGATTTGTCGAATTTGACGGTGATGTGTTCTGTCTTCTGTGACCAGGCAGAACAGCTCATCAGGCACAAAAATAAAGGAAGGAGAAGTTTCATGTAGCAGTAATTTTAACTCAACAAAAACGCCTTCAGCAAAACCACCAGGGCAATCAGCGTTAAAGCATTGCGCACATAATTCAAAACCAGCCAGGAAGAAACCATGGTCGACACTTTCTCCGCAGGGGCATTACCCTTTTGCAATTTGATGGCGGTAGGAATGAAAAAAGAAAAGGTAGACAAACGCTCCACCAACACGATCACGCTCGCTGACAGCCACCAGTCGTGAAGGGGTGCTTCGGCCTGCCAGGCGTAGACAAGATTCACAATGGTCAATAAGGTCAGCGGAACAGTAGACGCAAAACCCCAGAATTTTCTTCCGGTGTCAATGTCGCGCATGCTGTCGGGATTGACGATGTAGCCGTCTGGCTTTTTCGTAAACCACAGCGGCAGTACGATTCTGGTTTCATACAAGCCGGCTCCGAACACTAAGCCGAGGTTGATGATGAAGAGGGCGATGAGGAGTTGGGTGGTGGTCATGATCAAAGTTATTTAGTATTCAATGTAGTATCTCTTTCTTTTTCTGTTTCTCTTTCTATTTTTTTCTGTCCTTCTCTCAATGCAAACAATACCAATAAAATAAAAAGCGCGAATAGAACAAAACAGCTCGATAAAAAAAAGATCCAGAATTTCCTTCGCTTCAGGGGAGGTACACCAGGCTTTGTGCGACGAAAGATGAGCCAGAGCAAAAGAAAAATTCCTAGGAAAGGTAAGAGGAAGGCAAACTTACTCAGAAAGTCCCCAAAGGCAGCCATGGCCTTGAACCATTCAACGATCATTCGCATTATACGAATTTTTTAGTTTGTAATGCATCTGAAGCAATCCCACGAATCATCGTATCCATAAATTTCTCTTTGCCTGGTCTGCCAAATATTTTGAAACGCGACAAATGGGGTAATCTTACAATAACTAATACTTGTGTATCCTTTGATGCTTTAACCGATTCTGCTTTTATTTTGCCCCAGCCTGTCTCATATACTTGCTCATCTTGTAATTTGAAACCGTAGCCCAAATAAATGCTCTTCACATCTCTAAATGTTTGATGGTCTATGCAAATGACTAAAGACAAATTAGCAGTTATAAGTAGTGATGACCACAATTCAACAGCAAATTTTCTGGATGCTTCAGGTGCTATTAATCGTTTGATATCAGGTGATCGAAATGGAATAAAATATCCCATCAAGGATTCAATCATCAATTGATCAACTTTCTTGTACTTCGGGTGATGTTTAGTTAACTCTTTAAAAAGATGTTGCACTTGAACTTGTAATGGATCATTGCCATTCCCTTTTCCTCTCCAATCTTCATGCAGATACGAATTTTGATTCTCAGGAGTACAAAGTATAGACGATTTATGAGCTTCATCTCCTCCAGGATTAAGTGTAAGCAGAGCAATACCGCTATTCTTCTTTAGTGTTTCTGAATAGGTCGTTAAAAATCTCCAACCCAGTTGGTGGTTGAGGTCTTTGTATTTTGCTTCTATATTTTGGAAAATGTCTTTCAAACTAAGCTAATATTTGCAAATCCAATTTCTGCAATTTATTTGAATCCGGCAGATGCAATATGTATCTACACTGCCGACAACATGCTTTAAATGTTGCTGATTTTCATCGTTCTAACTTCAGAGGATATTTGCTTGAGTTCAGCCGTCTTATCCTGTATTTGTCTCGCATCAATTCTCCTATTGCTTTCATGAACAATTTGATGACGAACATTTCTTAATTCTCCTATCTTGCCAATTATCTTTTTGTCAAGTATTTTATACTTTTCTGCAAGCTTCATTAATGAACTAATAGTTATTTTCACGTTAAGATCGTCCTCTTCAAGTCCAATTTTTATTAGCTTTTCCAATATATTTGATTGCAATGTTTTCCATTCTTCCAGAAAGTTACCGTTAAGTTCGTTCAAGTTGCCAGCTACATTTTCATGAAGACTTTCAATTTCACTTTCAGGTATCACTACTTTGTCCAGGTCCTTTATTGCTTTGTTTAGTTTTTCATTAATTTCATTGCAATATGTTTTTATATCAGTAAAATCTTTGTTAGAAACAACAGTATTGTGAGCAATCAGGCATCTTAATTCATACAATTTTTCCCATCTCTTTAGTAAATATCCATCATCGCAATCAACTAGGTTTGAAAAATATCTTTCCCAATTAGATTTAGGCAAATATTCAAGAAAATGCTTATTGTCAAAATCTTCCCCCTTTTCAATTTTTTCAATAAGATTATATAACGAACTTAAGCTCTTTGTTTGATATCGTTTGAATAAAAAATCTGATAATTGAATAAAATCCACATCATGGAGAATGTCAGTTGTTCCTGATTGAGAGCGTTTGTTTTTGATAGAATTTTTGACTTCCGATGGTATAGTTTGTGAACTCCATTCCATCCCTAAGTTGATAAGCATGAATTTGGATATCAGTTTTCTCATTAAGTTCTCGGTCTCATGAATCAAAGGATATGATTGTGTACTATAATGACTCGACAAACCATCCCATAGTACACTTATTTTACCATTTGCTTTATAAATAATGTCTCGAAACTTTCTTAATAGTTCAAGAAAAACTTCCTCGTGTTTAATGTCAACCAGTGAAAATGAAACATGAAAATACCTCTGATTTTGGTTTGGGACCTCATCAGTATTTATGAAGTAAACAACTTCAATATCTTTATACTTAATTGTTGATGGCAATATGCTGATTTCGGAATATGCCTTTAATAAGTTATTAAAAGTTTCAACTGAGTTACAGAAGCCGCCTTTGGTTTCTATAGTAATTAAGTATTCAATTGTGTATTTCATTATTCAGTTTTGTATGTTTGGTTGCACATAACAGATAGTTTATATGGTTCGTTGCAGAAGTTAAATGTCAACACTTCACTCTAAGGAATTAAGCCGCAGGCATATCTTTGAGTAGCCAAGCCCATGTCTTAATAACTAACCTCTGAAAAAACATTAACTAACTATAACACGCTGTTAGCGCTAGTTATTATTTGTATGCTTTAGTGTCCAAATATTAATTTAACATAATTTTTTTCATCAATGGACTTACCTTCAAAATCTCTTAAATATCGCTCGTGTTTTTTAACTCGAATTGAAATTTCTTCAATTGCTTGCTCAATCGTGCGAATTTGATTACCGTTTATTGACAAATCGTTTATTGTAGAAATCAACAAATCAAGATATGTATGAGAATTTTCAACTAATGTCTCTGTGTAGTCAGGAATAATTCCTGCATGAACAACAAGATTCCTTGTTCGATACATTCTTTTTATTTGCCAGATAATTTTCAATTCATGAGTCCCCAAAAATTCCTTAATGCCTTTAGGGCTTCCAAAGAAATCATGGAATTGAGATAGTCGCCACTTTAATAAAGGCGACATTTCGAGGTGTTTATATATTTCTACTCTATTTGTTTTGTAAGCATCTAAAGTT
>JAQZBV010000187.1 GCA_029237685.1 Cytophagaceae bacterium
CACCAAGAGCCATTCTGGAGTAGGCTACGAGAAATGCCCAGGTAAAAACCAAGATCGTGTATTTCCTGTTTTTCAACAGTAGCGTTAGCCCCATAGCCATTGCAAAAGCTTCCATCGTATGTCCTGAAGGGAAAGATGAACTTCCCGCTTCGGATAGCTTATGAATATCCGAATACGTATCAAAGGGACGAGTTCTGAATAGTGTATTTTTCATGGTGAGACTTACCGTTGCCGATACAAAAAAAACGGCGAGCATTTGAAAGAAAAGTCTTTTGAATTTCTGGTCTTTTGATTGTATAAAAATCACCAATAGGGAGATTAGAATTCCTATACTCACAAATGTGGTGGCGAATGAAAGATAATACAAGACATTGTCCAATGATTCAATCCTGTTGTGGTGTATCCAACGCAACACTAAAATATCATACGCTGAGAACAGCTCTTCCATTTATTTACCTCCCGACATTTTAAGGTCTATTGAAAACGCCCCGCCTCCTTTTATCAAGAGGAAGATACTTCCCAATAACATGGCCCAATCGGTTCTGCTGCCGTGTAGCAGTTCCCAGAAACCATCGTTTAGAAACACCTCCGACTTGGTGGTAGCGAAAGCAACGAGCATAATGATGAGGAGCGGAATACTTGACAAGCGGGTAAATAATCCCAACAGCACCAATATACCACAGAGTATTTCAAAAGTACCTACAAAGCTTCCTAAGAATTCGGGAGCGGGTAAGCCTATTTTCACAAAACGTCCGGCTCCGCGACTATCGGGAAACAAAAACTTTTGCAGGCCTTCTGATAAAAAAACTACTCCAACCATCAAGCGAATCAGGATGGTGGTTTTAGCATGATCTGTACTTAATATTCTTTTATACATGAGAAAAACTTTTATTTAAATCAGACCAGCACCTAACGCTACTGAGATGAGGATTAACATGACAGCGACCACTACCTGAACAAATTTCAGGCTTACCTTTTTAAGCAGGAGATTGCCGATGTAAGCTCCTGCTATGGCTGAAAGGGTAGCAATGATGACCAAGCCTATGTTCTCCTGAAGTCCTGATTTGGAGAAGCGTGTGGCATAAACAGACAGACGGGTAAAGTCTACAAAACACGCGATGACAACCGTTGTGGCAACGAAAGCTTCTTTTGAAAGCCCTGCCTTTACCAGAAAGGCACTTCTTAGAGCACCCTGCACACCTGACAGACCACCGAAAAAACCACTCAAGGCTCCTCCAATCGGAAGTTTTTCCTTGCCGAATGCAAGATTTTTGAAATAAGGAATAAAGTCAATCAGTACAAAAAATATCAATAAAATTGCAAGGATAAATTTCACAGGAAATACTTCCATCTTTTTTTCTCCTATGTAGTAAGTAAAAAGCGGTTCCAAATTCGTCATGTTCAGTAACAGCCAAGAGCCGATGAATGCTGCGATGACCGCGGGAATTCCAAAACGGAGCAATACATCTTTGTCCGTATGCTTTCCAACCAAAAACACTTTGAAAAGATTATTACAGAAGTGCACGATCCCTGTCAGTGCAATGGCTAAATCCACAGGAAAGAAAATTAGAAACACCGGCGTAAGAATAGTGCCTAATCCAAACCCTGAGAAAAAAGTAAGGATAGCGGTAATGAAAGCCGCGATTGATATGACAATTATTTCCATGTCTTAATTAAATAATTTTCTACCGGTAATTGTAAGAAAAAAAAAGGACTTTCTATACTGCATGATAGCTCCTACTTTGTTCGTTAAACGGCATGTTCCTTATTGATTACAAAAATATAATCTACTTATGTTTTGAATTCATTGTATAAAAACCCAATAAAAATGAATGAATTAAGAAAAAATAATTACATTTACACCTATAGGCAATGATGTCTGCCTTGAACCGCCCTAATAAGCTGATGACGTCTACTCCACAGCAAATCGCTACAGTAGGTTTATTATAAGCAAGGCAAATGAAACAGACGATTTTTAACAAACACATTGCATCCATTCCGCAAATCCCCATTCTATTTTATGTGATGAAGTGGCTTGTGCTAGCTACACTCATCGGTATTTTAGTGGGGTCTGCATCCGCGTTTTTCTTAGTCTCTCTTGATTGGGTAACCAATTGGCGCGAAAATCATTTATGGATTATCGCACTGCTCCCTCTTGGTGGATTGATGATAGGATTACTTTATCATTATTATGGCAGTGACGTTGTCAAAGGGAATAATCAGCTACTCGAGCAGTTTCATTCACCCAAACAAATAATTCCTTTTAAAATGTTCCCCTTAGTTCTTTTCGGAACATTAACCACGCATTTATTTGGTGGCTCGGCAGGACGCGAAGGTACGGCTGTGCAAATGGGGGGAGCAATCGCTGATCAATTTACTCGGTTCTTCAACTTAAAATCACGAGACAGAAAAATATTACTTGTGATAGGAATCAGTGCAGGCTTTGCATCCATTTTTGGTACTCCATTAGCCGGAACTGTATTTGCATTAGAAGTCCTCATCATAGGCAGAATGCGTTACGAAGCCTTAATCCCAAGCTTATTGACGGCTGTCATTGCGGACTATACCTGTCATGCATGGCAGGTGACCCACACGCATTACCATATTCCTTTCGTTCCAGCAATGACTCCGGCAAATTTTAGTTGGGCTATTCTAGCCGGTATTTTATTTGGATTGACTGCTATAGTTTTTTCGAAAGCCACTCATTTTTGGGGAGATGTATTAAAGTCCAACATATCATACCCTCCCCTCAGGCCTGTAATAGGTGGAGTTGTCATTGCCTTTGCTGTTTGGTTGATAGGTTCTACCAAATACATTGGTTTAGGAATACCAACCATTGTGGATGCATTTAACGAAGACCTAAATTCCTATGACTTCCTGTTAAAAATACTCTTTACCTCCTTTACTCTTGGCGCAGGTTTTAAAGGAGGAGAAGTTACACCCTTATTCTTTGTGGGCGCAACACTCGGTAATGCCTTAGCATGGTTTATTCCGCTTCCTATTGCTCTTCTAGCAGGGATGGGATTTGTCGCCGTTTTTTCAGGAGCAACAAACACGCCTATTGCCTGCACCATTATGGGGATTGAATTATTCGGAATAGAAGGAGGCGTTTATATCGGCATAGCCTGCATCATCGCTTACTTATTTTCAGGACACACAGGAATTTATTCTTCTCAAATTATCGGAAGCTCTAAACACCTTATTTATGGAAGAGATCAATCGAAAAGTCTAAGCGATATCGCATTAAGGGATAAACATAGAGATCAACCTAATACGCTTTGAAAAATGAAAAGGCTCTGTAATTAGTTACAGAGCCTTTTCATTATGTTCTCTATCTTTCAACGATACTGATTTTTTTCAATCCTTCTTGCCCATACAACGCCGGGAAATACATCAGGCTTACTTTCGCAGGATTCAGTGTGTAGAGTCCCGCATAACTTGCTTTCACCGGCACATAATACGTATAACTTCCTGCAGAAACATGTGTAAGGTAAATGTTCGTTTTATCCATGAAGCTTTCACGGTGTGTTTCGTTTGTTTCTTTCGTGTACTGATCAGCCGGCAGGCAACCGGCCGGTAATGGAACTTCGATCATCACATAAGAAGCAGCCCTCTCCACATTCACATGAACAGCCAGCTGGTATTCTTCGCCTGCTTTCAGCTGTTCTACTGTTTTACCATCCTTTATAAAGCGGGTAGCAATCTTAAAATTATTGCCTTCTTTCAGCGGATGGGCGTTCCACTGTTCCGTGTAATACGACACAAAAACCGGTTGATTGGTTTTATAACTTACCATATAGGTTTTATTGGGCTGAAGCGTTTCAAC
>JAQZBV010000097.1 GCA_029237685.1 Cytophagaceae bacterium
GTGATGGTGGCTGCGGTACCTGTTCCGAAGGCGTCTTTTAATAAACCTTTTTTATGCGCTTCCACTACTTCTTCTACGCTTACTCTGCGCTCTTCCACTTTCACTCCCCATTCTCTGGCAATGGTCAAAATGCTGTCGCGTGTAATACCGGCTAAGATGGAGCTGGATAAAGGAGGGGTAACCAAAGTGTCACCGATGACAAACATCACGTTCATGGTTCCGCTCTCTTCAAAATATTTATGCTCTTTGCTGTCGGTCCATAAGATTTGCTGGTAGCCTTTGTCTGTTGCTTTCTTCGCTGGCAACAGCGAAGCGGCATAATTACCGCCTGCTTTAGCAAATCCTATACCGCCTTCCGCAGCACGCACATATTCGGTTTCAATGATCACTTTCACGGTACCTTTGTAGTAACCTGCCACCGGACATGCAAAGGTGATGAATTTGTAGGAAGAAGAAGGTTTGACGCCAATGAATGCGTCGGTCGCAAATACAAAAGGGCGAAGGTAAAGCGAACAACCTTTTTCATTCGGGATCCAGTCTTGTTCTAACTTCACCAATTGATGAATACCATCCATGAAGATGTTTTCATCCAAAGGAGGAATACAAAGACGTTCACAAGATTTGTTCAAACGGGCAATGTGCGCGTCCATGCGGAAAATGAGTACGTCCCCATTTTTTGCACGGTAAGCTTTCATGCCTTCAAATATAGTTTGTCCGTAATGCAACACAGAGGAAGCAGGACTCATTGTAATCGGCGCAAAAGGAATGATGCGTGTATTGCTCCAGGCATGGTTGCTGTAATCCGATACCAGCATGTGGTCAGAATAAACGGCTCCAAATTCAAGGTTAGAGAAATCAGTTTGGCTGATTCTGGACTGTTTGACTTTTTCTACAGAGATGTTAGCGGTTTCTGGCATAATGATACTTATTCTCCCAAGTTAATGGATTGCTTAAAATTATCCAATAATCCTTCCTCTTCAAAATGCGAGTAAGTTAAAACACCAATTTATTTTTTTTACTAGGATTCATTAGGAAGCCTTGATGATATTTAGCTCTTCTCCTTATACAAAATCGAATGAACGGAATGATTTAATGATACTTATGGAAAAGAGTGCGTCGTTCAGGGCTTAAGTTTAGGGTTGTTCTTATGACGGTCCTGGTCTCTGATGTTTTTCTTCACCAGGTTCTGGCTCAGGGCTTCCGATAGATTTATGCCGGTCTGGTTGGCCAGACAGATCAATACAAAGAGTACATCCGCCATTTCATCGGCCAGGTTTACTTTCTTGTCCTTCTCTTTGAAGGATTGTTCTCCGTATTGGCGGGCAATGATCCGGGCCACTTCTCCCACTTCTT
The DNA here is from genome assembly GCA_029237685.1 of Cytophagaceae bacterium. Lineage (GTDB taxonomy): Bacteria > Bacteroidota > Bacteroidia > Cytophagales > Cytophagaceae > JACMQM01. The sequence goes on from JAQZBV010000097.1 coordinate 1,354, forward strand.
CGGTCAGGATAGCCATGTTGGTTAATTCATTAAAATAGCGAACGCCGGTCGTGTTGATCCATTGGTCCACTTGCTGTTGTGCTTCGTCTAGGGTCATAAATGAGTTGTTAGTTGTTAGTTGTCAGTGGTCAGTAGAGTATCAGGAAGGACGATAAAACGTGATCAGATGATATTGATCAGTAATTTCCTGACAACTGATCACTGACCACTCGATTATTTATTTTCCGTATCCATGATAATCGTTACCGGTCCATCATTTAATAAACTCACTTTCATATCCGCCCCGAATGTTCCGGTTTGTACTCGTCCCGGAAGTTCTTGTTCCAATAGTTTGATCATGGCTTCGTATAAAGGAATGGCGATGGCCGGCGGCGCCGCTTCGGTGAAAGCCGGTCGATTGCCTTTCTTGGTAGCCGCATGCAGTGTAAACTGACTGATCAACAGTACTTCTCCCTGAATGTCTTGCAGCGACAGATTCATTTTATCCTCTGCATCTCCGAAGATACGCAATTGAATGATCTTTCTGCCCAGCCACTCCACATTCTCTAAGGTATCGCTGTGGCCAACACCCAGGAGCACCAGAAGCCCTCTATTGATCTGGCCTTTGACGATTCCGTCTATCTTAACACTGGCTTCGGAAACGCGCTGTATGACTGCTTTCATGTTTTTTTAATAGTCTAATGTGAGGATGAATATGAAGATTGGTTCTTATGCTTACTCTTATTAGTATGGAGTGCGAGTATGGAGTATGGAGTCTCTTTACTCGCGCTCCATACTCCATACTGTCTTGCATGAGGGATAGAGCGGAAAGCCCACAGCGAGCAACACGCTTTGTTTATAATCATAAGATAGATCCGAGCGAGGACTTGGAGCGGATAGCCCGACCCCGCCAGGGCTGCTGGTTTATGCACCAATGAGTGAAGGCGGGGGCATGCCCAACATACCGCAAAGCTTCCTACTATTCAATTATTATATAAGCCTATTTATGCATACATAAAATTGTCATACACCTCTACCCTTTATAACTTCTCTACATCTCTCCATTATCTTCCGCAAAATAATGCATTCTATCTAATCATTTGTTAAATTGTTTTTTATAAAGAGAATGAAGCATGAAAAATAACAAAACACTAATCATTGGTTTGATTGTATTGGTGCTGGGAATTGGCAGTTGGGTTGGCTATACAGTGTTTTATAAGAAAGAAAAAGTTGATGTTTTTAATTTGATCCCTGCTGAAACCTCTATGGTCATTGAGGTGACAGATATCAGGGAGTTTTATAAAAAGACTACCGGTGAACATGTCATGAAAGGTTTGCTCAGTCTGCCGATCCTGAAGGAATGGGTGAAGAAAGCCCATGCCGTGATTCCGTTACTGGATTCAACCGGTTTTGACCAGGCTTTGCCGAAAGGACATCCGATCTATTGTTCGGTGCATGCTTCTGCCAGTCGTGAAATGGGATTGGTGTGGTATATTCCTTTTGAACACGGCAATTGGGAAAAACAAATCAACGAGAAATTGACGGAGTTGGTGAAAGGCGGGAATTACCTGTTTGAGCAACGCAAATACGAAGGTCAAACCTTGTTTGAGTTGACCAACAAACAAAGCAAAGAAGTACTCACGTTCGCCTGGCACCATAATGTTTTGGTAGGCAGTTATACCGGCTATTTGGTAGAGGATGTGATTCGTTTGGTACGTACAGAGTACGAAGGACACTTTATGTCCGGTTTGGAACAGCAACGTCAGGCTTCAACGAAGATTCATTACGACGACGGCAATGTGTTTGTCAATTATGCCCAGATGCCTCACTTCCTGGGTTGTTTCGCTTCTGACAATACCGACGAGTTCATCAAAGGCATTAGCACCTTTGCAGAAACAGGAGTATACGACATCACGCTGAACAATGGCAAATGGTTGTTTCATGGGTTTACCTATTACACACCGGGAGCAGGCAGTTACAGCGCACTCTTTGAAGGTCAGAAACCACAAGCTTTTACCTTGAACGAATACGTGCCGATGAATACGGCGGTATGTTATTTCTGGGGCGGTGACAAGGCCAAGGAAAAATACACCCGGTGGTTGGAGTACAACAGCAAGCAGGATAAAAAATACATTGAACACCTGAAAGATTGGGAAGCACAGCATCATTTGGCGTTGCAGCATGAGTTCCTTACCATCATGGGCAATGAGACGGCTTTACTGTCCTTTGCCGTAGCTACTCCCGGAGCGCCGACCGATAAAGTGTTGTTGGTGAAAACCAAGAACACAAGAGTCGCGCAGGAAAAACTGGAAGAGTGGAGAACCCGCAATAAATCCATACAACACGAGCTGTACACGGAATATTACGATGGACACAAGATCTTTCAATGGGCTGCAGAAGACATTGGATACTGGTTATGCGGAGATGTTGCCAAAGGATTTGATAAAGTTTATTATACCTTTATTCAGGATGCATTGGTCATTGGAAATTCTGTAGAGTCCTTAAAGAATGTCATCAAAGCTTACAACAACCAAGATGTTTGGAAGCGTAACGTAAACATGGTATCGCGTTGGAAGGACCTGACAGCCTCTAACTTCAGTTTGTTCATCCAGCCTCAGCAATTGAAAGGCGCTTTACAACGTGACTTAAATCCAGCCTATTCTTCAGCCATCAAGCAATACGAACAGCAATACAACATGGTCAATTCAATCGTGATACAGTTTGCCTATTCTCAGGATAAGTTGTATACGAACATGGTCATTGAAAATCATTTCAGTGAACAAGTGGTAATGGAAGTGAATTCCTTTGATCCGATTACAGAAGCCGTTCGCATTCCGGTGAATGCGATCTTGCACAAAGTAGCCGTATCAGACAATTGGACGGATGTGTTGTTTACAGACAGCACCCATGCCCTGCATCTCATTGACAGCAAGGGCCACCCGGCCTGGAGTTATGCGATGGAAGAAGCTCTGGTGGGTACCATTGGTTCCGGTGATTTTAACAAGGATGGAAGTTCAGATTACATTTTCATTGCCGGACATAAAATCCATGCCTTGTCCAACAAAGGAACTTTGCTTGCCGGCTTCCCGATTGCGTTGCCGGATACCTTAACCCCCCACCATTTATCTGTCATCGATTATGACCGCACCAAGAATTATCGCCTGGCAGTCGCGGATGCGTATGGACATGTATTGCTGTACGATATGACAGGTAAAGTGCTGGAAGGCTGGTCCGGTAAAGACCTGGGCGCTAAGTTATGTACCCCTTTGATCCATTTGAGATTGGGCAACAACGACAGGATCCTGGCCTGGAACGCCAAAGGCGATTTCTATTGCATCAATAGGCGGGCTGAAGTACAGCCGAATTTTCCTTTACATACGGGTCAACCGGCTATTTCAGGATACTGCATTGAAAAAGGGACATCCTTTGCCAATACCAACATCTATACGATCTCTGATAAAGGATTAAAAGCGAAATTTACACTGGAAGGTAAACTGCTTGCACAGACCGAATTGTACCGAGGCATCGCCAATGGCAAGTTTATGCTGGTACCGGTGGAGAACAACAGCCGTAGTTTTTATGTATTGAATTGGGACAAGTATACCGCTCAATTGATTGACGCTGAGGGTGCACAAGTTTTGTCTGTTTCCGGCAACTTTTCACCGGACATTCAAGTAAAAGGAGTTGAGCATAATGGAAATACCTTTTTCTATGTCGGGGATAAAACAACCAATCTTTATCGCATTTACGATCAAACGGGAAATCTGCTGCATGAACTAAGCGGTCCGGGCAATTCACTCACTCTTGTCACCAGAAAAGAACAAACAGGCTATGGTCTTTATGTGCTGGAGTTGAAAGTCGGAGAAATACGCTGGTTAAAATTGCAGAAGAGTGTAGAAGAAATCTTGTAATTTAATTATATTTCATCATGAGGCTATCGTTCATTGCACTATTCATTTTCATTACAAGCATGTCTTATGCACAAAAAAGACCCTCCTTATGCAAGGAAGGCTGTGCACCTTATGTGAATTTTTTTCTGGTGAAGGGAGATAGCTTACTTCCCATTACCTATTTACAAAAAAACAAACCCAATAAAGTACGCATTGTATTAGATGGCGGAATTGAAAAAGTAAAACACAAACTGATCATCACTTCTAAAAATGCAAAGATTACTCCTATTGCAGGTACAGACCACGACTATTGGGTAACACCGCAATCGGATATCTGTGAGTTGATCGTAGATGCCAGAACATACGAAGAGTACCAGGAAGTACAGAAGGGTAAAGCCAAAGACGGCAAAGAAACAAAGGAAGTCATTAAGACCTTCCCGCCTAGAACCTATATGGTGGGTTACGAACGCTTTGCTTCTCACTAGTTAACAGCTGAACAATCATCAATGAGTAGTCGCATACAGAATACACAAGAATACCAAAGAGTAAGTTTTGCCAAAGAAAACAATCCCTGGAAAAACTGGGGACCTTACTTGACCGACCGTCAGTGGGGAACAGTGCGCGAAGATTACAGCCCGGATGGTGCTGCCTGGGAATTTGTCAGCCATGACATGTCCAGAAGTAAGGCCTATAGATGGGGAGAAGAAGGCATCGGTGGTATATCCGACAACAAATCTTTATTGTGCTTCGCTTTAGGATTCTGGAACGGAAAAGACCGGATCATCAAAGAACGTTTTTTTGGCGTAAGCGGTAATCAGGGCAATCACGGAGAAGACGTAAAAGAATTATACTATTACCTGGACAGCACGCCAAGTCACTCTTATATGAAGATGCTGTACAAGTATCCTCAGGAAGAGTTTCCATACGATGGATTGATGGCTGAGAACAATCGCCGCACCCGCATGGATCCGGAATACGAATTGATCGATACCGGTATCTTTGATAAGGATAAATATTTCGACATCTACATCGAATATGCAAAGGCCGATCGAGATGATATTTTGATTAAAATCAGCGTCGTGAACCGTGGTCCTAAAAAAGCGGAACTCACTATTTTGCCGACCACCTGGTTCAGAAACATCTGGTCATGGGGTTACGACAACGCGAAGCCGAAGATGTCGGTGGAAAATGAAACTACCATTAAAATAGAACACGAGTTACTGCCTACCTATCGCTTGTATACTGAAGAAGCGGATGAATTGGTATTTTGTGAAAACGAAACGAACAACGAACGTTTATTCGGCACGCCGAATGAAACGCTTTACTGCAAAGACGGTATTCACGAATACATCGTCAACGATCACGAAGAAGAAGTAAATCCAGAGCAAATAGGTACTAAGGCTTCGGCTGTCTTCAAAGGCTTTATCGGAGCGGGTGAAACACGTGTCGTTCGCTTACGATTGAGCGACAAGAACATTGAAAAACCGTTTGAGAATTTTGAACCGATTTTTTTCAGCAGAGTACAGGAAGCCGATGAATTTTATAATGAAGTTCAAAATGGTGTAGAAGACCCCGAACTCCGTATGATCCAGCGCCAGGCTTATGCCGGCATGATGTGGTGCAAACAATTCTATTATTTCAATATTAACCAATGGTTAAAAGGAGATCCGATACATAAGGACCTTCCCAAATCACGATTGACCGGGCGTAACAAACATTGGAAACATCTGAATAACTCCAATGTGATCAGTATGCCTGATAAATGGGAATACCCTTGGTATGCCGCATGGGATCTTGCGTTTCACTGTATACCTTTAGCACGCATCGATCCTTTCTTCGCCAAACGTCAATTGACGATCATGCTGAGAGAGTATTACATGCATCCCAATGGACAGATTCCGGCTTACGAATGGCACTTTAGCGATGTGAATCCTCCGGTGCATGCCTGGGCATGTTGGAGAGTGTATGAAATAGATAAAGAAATTAATAACGGAAAAGGAGATCGCGTCTTTCTGGAACGTGTATTCCATAAACTGTTGCTCAACTTTACCTGGTGGGTGAATCAAAAGGATACGGCGGGAAATAACATCTTCGAAGGTGGTTTCCTTGGACTCGATAACATCGGTGTATTTGACAGAAGTCAGCCTTTACCGATCGGTGGCCGCACAGAGCAAGCCGATGGTACCAGCTGGATGGCCATGTATGCCTTAAACATGCTGCGGATCTCTACTGAATTAGCGTTAGAGAACAGCGTATACGAAGATACCGCTTCCAAATTTTTTGAACACTTCTTATACATCGCCGGTGCGATGACCAATATAGGGGGAGACGGCATCGGTTTATGGGATGAAGAAGAACAGTTTTTCTTTGACGTGATCCACTTACCGGATGGACACAGCGAACACATGAAAGTGAAATCCATTGTCGGATTGATCCCTTTGTTTGCCGTAGAAATATTAGATAATGCCACATTAGATCGACTTCCTTCTTTCAAAAGAAGATTGGAGTGGATCCTGGAAAACAGACCAGATCTGGCTTCTTTGATCTCAAGATGGCACGAAGAAGGTAAAGACCATTCGCGTTTGCTCTCCTTGTTGAGAGGCCATAGAATGACCATGGTATTGAAACGCATGTTGGATGAGACGGAGTTTTTATCCGATTACGGTATCCGCGCTTTATCGAAAGCACACAAAGACGAACCATACGAATTCCATTACCATGGAAGAGTGTTTTCCGTCTCTTATAAACCTGGAGAATCGGATTCCGGCATGTTTGGCGGTAATTCCAACTGGAGAGGGCCGATCTGGTTCCCGATCAATTACATGTTGGTGGAGTCCTTGTTAAAATACGATCAGTATTATGGAGGAACCTTTAAAATAGAATACCCTACCGGTTCAGGTAAGGAGCTTTCATTAAAGGAGATTGCCGGAGAAATTTCAGGAAGGTTGACTTCCATCTTTACCTTGAATTCAAAAGGCCAAAGACCTTTTTACGGAGACGTGAAGAAATTCAGCCAGGACCCTCATTTTAGAGACAACCTGCTATTTTACGAGTATTTCCACGGAGACGATGGAAGAGGCTGCGGAGCATCACACCAGACCGGTTGGACGGGGTTGATTGCGGATCTCATACAGACGTTTAAAGGGAAATAAGATAAGCTAGGAGCTAGGAGGGACGAGGAACGATTTAGAACGTTTCTCGTCCTTTTTTTTCGTACCTCCTAGCTCCTGGCTCGTCCCTTCTATTATTAGACTTTGAAGTCCCTATAAACGAAAAAAACCTGCCGAGCGGCAGGTTTTTTTTCCCTTGACTAAGATTATGCTTATTTAGCAACTTTCTTAGATAGATCAGCACCAGCTTTGAATTTAACAACTTTCTTAGCTTTGATTTTGATCACTTTACCTGTTTGAGGATTTCTACCGTTTCTAGCAGCTCTTTGAGCAACTTTGAAAGTACCGAAACCGATCAATACAACTGGTTCACCTTTTTTCAAAGATTTAACAACAGTTCCTAAAAATGCATCCAATGCTCTTTTTGAATCAGCTTTAGTTAAGTTTGATTCAGCTGCAATTGCGTCGATTAATTCTGCTTTGTTAGCCATGTGTGTAAGTGTTTAAAAGATTAGTTACGAATAAAATCTTTACAAAAATTACATATCAAAAGCTCGTATGCAAGTCTATGAAAGAAAAAAAAATCAAATGTTGATAACTTTGCATGCGCTGTAACCCTTGTTAAACCGTAGGTTTCAGAGAAAAATACAATTTCATTTTTTAGAATTCAAAATTATAACCAGTCTTAATGATCCTTCTTTCACCCTTATTTAATGCGGGCTTCAGGCGTTTTTAACAGGCATTCATAGTTATCCACATTCTTTGGGTCGTTCAAAAAGCCTCTGTAAATGCCCTTTGGCGCATTTTACAGTAAAAATTGAGAAGTGATACCTGCTATTTCTATAAGTGATCCTTTTCTCTTTATCCCTTTAGTGGTAGAGTATAGAGACTATTCACAAGCTGTAGACCACATTTAGCAAAGGATGTGGATATTGTAAAAGTTCAACTTTCCGACAAGCCTTATGGATAGAGGCCGACAGGTGGTAGGCTAACCTGTAATTTTTTGAAATGTGGATATGTTCGACTTGTTAGTTTGAATGTGGATAACCATGTGGGTTTCGCTAGTGTCTTGAAAGGGTGTGAGGTAGCTTTTATCAATTTTTAAGAATATGCTTTATTCTTTCCCTAAATCATACATCGCTTAGTCGTAAAATCAAGATGCCCCAAAAGGAGAAAAGTGGCTCAAAATGGTTGAAAAAACTCCTATTTATCCACAAAGTGGTAGAAAGTGGTAGAAAGTGGTTGGTTTTTGCTTTTTCTTACCTATTTTTGTTTAAGGTCAAAAACGAAATAATGGCTTACCTATCAGGAGAATATGAGTGTAAAATGGATGCGAAAGGGCGCATGGTGCTTCCTGCGCGCATTAAATCCACTTTGCCTGATGCGGAAGTCACGAAAGTCTTCGTGAAACGCGGCTTTGAGGCTTGCCTGGTTTTATATCCGGAATTGGAATGGAAGAAGGTGTATTCGAAAGTGGCGGGCCTTAGCGAATTCAACGAAGAGCAAAGAAACTTTCAGCGCAATTTTTTCAGCGGCAGTGCAGAGCTGGAGCTAGACTCCGCCGGTCGTTTTCTGATTCCTAAACTCATGTTGAAGTATGCGGATATAGACAAGGATGCCATTGTAGTAGGAGTGGGCAATAGAGTGGAGATATGGAATCCTGATAAGTACAATCAATACCTGATCAAAGATCAAAATGAGTTTTCAAAACAGGCAGAAAAGTTTTTGTCTGGCCAATAGTTAAAGAGTGTTATGGAGTATCATGTGCCGGTCTTATTAGAAGAATGTATAGATGGCCTGATCTGGGATGAGAAGGGAACTTACGTGGATGTCACGTTTGGAGGGGGAGGACACTCGGCTCGCATACTGGAAGCGCTAAAAGGCGGAATGCTTTACGGAGTAGACCAAGACAGCGATGCTGCCAAAAACATTGAACAATTCAAATCCAATCGTTCTTTCAAATTCATAGCTGCAAATTTCAGACACCTCAGCAAGTACCTTCGCATGGAAGGTGTGCGTGAAGTACACGGTATTCTGGGTGACTTAGGGGTTTCTTCGCACCAATTCGATACCGCCGACAGAGGGTTTTCTATACGCTTCGACGGCGAATTGGATATGAGAATGGACAAGTCGGAAGGAATGTCTGCCAAAGATGTATTAAACACTTACGCGGAAGATAAACTCGTACATATGTTCAGCATGTATGGCGAGGTGAAGAATGCAAAGACGCTGGCAAGGGAAATTTGCCGCTTTCGCATCGAGAAGAAATTTGATACGACAACAGACTTAAAAGAGTCCGCCTGGAAGGTGGCTCCTAAAGGATACGAAATGAAATACCTGGCGCAAGTGTTCCAGGCCATACGCATAGAAGTCAACGATGAAATGGGGGCACTCAGGGATTTGTTGCAACAGGCAGAAAAATTACTGGTGAAGGGCGGAAGGCTGGTCATCATTTCTTATCACTCATTGGAAGATCGATTGGTAAAGGATTACATGAATGCTGGAAATTTTGAAGGCATCATTAAAAAGGATTTGTACGGCAACGACCTGAAACCTTTTCAACTGCTGACAAGAAAACCGGTCTTGCCTTCGGAAGACGAATACGCCAGGAATAGCAGATCAAGAAGCGCAAAATTAAGAATCGCTGTAAAAAGATAGTAGCATGTCTAACAGTTATAAAGTAGAAGAGGAAATAGAAGAACCAAGGATACGCACAGGCAAAGGCTTGTTCAGCGCCATGGAAAATCTATCGGCTTCTTCAGGCCTGTTCAAAGAAGGATTGCCTGTCAAGTATGTGCCTTATATATTTTATGTCTGTGTATTTCTAATAGGATATATCTGGAATGCGCACACGTCTGATAAATTGGTGCGAAAGATTGCAAAAATGAAAGTACAGGTAAATGACTTGCGCGCTGATTATACCACATTGAAAGCGGAACTGATGTTCAAAAGCAAACAATCGGAAGTTGCCAAAGAAGTGCAATCGATTGGGCTGGAAGAAAGCATGGTCCCTCCACAAAAAATAGACTTAGAAGAAATTGAATATTAAGAGTGCCATATTACTAAGAATCCGCATCGCCTTTTTATTTCTGGTGCTGTTCTCTTTCGCTATTATCTGGCGCATCATTACGGTGCAACAGGTAGAGGGAGAACATTGGGGTAAATTGGCTCAACAAAATTTATTGCAGTATAGAACAGTAAAAGCGACGCGCGGCAATATTTATTCTGACAATGGAAGTCTGTTGGCGACTTCTATTCCATTTTACCGCTTGTGCTTTGATCCTACTATTGCGGATAGAGAATTGTTTAAGAATGGCATTGATTCTTTAAGCCTGCTATTGTCTCGTTTCTATAAAGACAAAAGCGCGGAAGAATATAAACTGCTATTGAAGAATTCCCGCAAGCAGGGCAAAGAATACCTCATCATCAATAAGGACCTGATCAATTTTCAAGGAAAGCAAACCATGTCTGAATGGCCAATCTTCAGAGCCGGTAAATCAAAGGGGGGAGTGATGTTTGAAAAAATCGACAAACGTTTTCGACCGTTTTCGACTTTGGCCATGCGTACGGTGGGCTTCGTCAATGAAAACAATAAAGGCGCAGGTTTAGAATACACCTTTAACAATCAATTGGCCGGAAGAAACGGTGAAGCCTTGTTTAGAAAAATGTCAGGCGGACATTGGAAGCCGGTGCACGATGAATCGGAAATCAGACCGGTTGATGGTATCGATATTCAAACCACCATCAATGTAAATATCCAGGACGTAGCGGAAGCTAGTTTGCGCAGACACCTGGCAAGCCACGATGCCGATTACGGTTGTGTAGTGTTGATGGAAGTGAAGACGGGCGAGATCAAAGCATTGGCGAACATGGGCAAGATAGCACCGGGTGTATACGCTGAGAATTACAACTATGCCGTAGGTGAACAAGGCCTTACCGATCCAGGTTCTACCTTCAAATTAGCCTCTATGATTGCTTTGATTGAAGAATCAGGCATGCAGTTGACAGATACGATCAATACCGGAAAGGGAGAGTACAAGTTTTACGACCGCATCATGCGCGATCATACGCCTAACGGTTATGGTGTGATTACCATGCAGGAAGCATTTGAAAAAAGTTCGAACATCGCCATTTCTAAAAAAGTACAAGAAGTATTCGGAACGAAACCGGAGGCTTTCATTGGTTATGTCAGACGCTTAGGCATGGCAGACCCCTTGGGTTTTCAAATGGAAGGTACTGCCAAGCCTCGTATTAAAACACCTACTTCTAAATCCTGGAGTGGTATTTCTTTGCCGTGGATGTCGATCGGTTACGAATTAGAAGTAACACCTTTGCAAACGCTGGCCCTATACAACGCGGTGGCAAACGATGGAAAAATGATTCGCCCTATTATCGTGAAGTCCACTAAAATAGTCGACCACACCATTGATGAGTTTGAAACAGAAGTGCTCATTGAAAAAATTTGTAGTGACAAAACATTAACCATGATGCGTGAAGCATTGGAAGGTGTTGTAGAAAGGGGAACGGCTATTAACATTAAGAATGCCAATTATAAAATAGCCGGTAAAACAGGAACAGCACAAAAGCTAAAGGATAAGACCTATACAAGAACATACTATACTTCTTTCGTGGGTTACTTCCCAGCTGATAATCCGAAGTACAGCTGTATTGTGGTCATTGATAATCCAAGAGGAGGTCAACAATATGGAAGTGATGTTGCGGCACCCGTCTTCAAGGAGATAGCAGATAAGATTTACGCTACAGATCTGGACCTGCATCAATTGGTAGATCTTAAGAAAAAAGATATAATAAACAGTAAGTTGCCGGTTATTCGTGGTGGAAATTACGAAGAGTTGGCGCAGTTGTGTAATGATTATAAAATTGCCAATCATACCAAATCTGAAATCAGTGAAGATTGGGTTTCTTCTCGTGCAGTGAACAGTGCGGTGATGTGGCTGCCAAGAACAACCGCAAAAGATAGATTACCGGATGTCAATGGCTATCGCTTGCGCGATGCTTTGTATTTATTAGAAAATAAAGGACTACGTGTAAAAGTCGTGGGAGAAGGCAGAGTCGTAAGACAAACACCGGCTGCCAACAGCCCTTTGGTCGGAGTGTCAACTGTATTGCTGGAATTAAAATAATGAAGTTGCTAAGCGACATATTGTATAAAGTTTCTCTGAAATCAGTTTCAGGCAAAACGGATTTGCCTGTAGCGGACATTCAGTTTGATTCCAGAAAAGTAAACCTGGCATCGGTATTCGTAGCCATTACAGGAAGTGCTTCGGATGGTCACAGCTATATTTCTCAAGTCATTGAGAAAGGTGTAAAGATGATCGTTTGCGAAGTAATGCCTGAACAATTGGCAGCAGATGTCAACTATGTTCAGGTCGCAGATTCTTCAGAAGCTTTGGGTATTATGGCTTCTAATTTCTACGATAATCCTTCTTCAAAATTGAAGGTGGTAGGAGTGACGGGTACAAACGGAAAGACCACAAC
>JAQZBV010000098.1 GCA_029237685.1 Cytophagaceae bacterium
TACGGTTACATTCTGCCAAAGCACAAATAAAGAAGATCATGAAACCGAGCGGTTGGTAAATGATGTTCCATCCGTTGATGGCCTGATATTCTACAATGGCTTTTAAACTCAAAGTTTCTGTCATCATGATCACAGAAATCAAGGCCAAGCCAAGGGCCAATTCATAACTGATCATCTGCGAAGAAGCTCTAAGCGCTCCCATCAGAGAATATTTGTTGTTAGAAGACCATCCTCCGATCATGATGCCATATACACCGGTGGATACGACAGCGAAGATATACAATACACCGATGTTGATGTCGGTGATTTGCATCATTACTTGTCTTCCATTGATTTCAAGGTAAGATCCCCAGGGAATAACAGAACTTGTTAAAAGAGCTGTTAACATCGAGATACCTGGCGCCATAATGAAAAGAGCTTTATCCGCATGTGTCGGGATGATCTCTTCCTTCATGAACATCTTTACGCCATCAGCCAAAGGTTGCAGGATACCAAAGATCCCCGCTCTGTTTGGACCGATACGATCTTGAATAAAACCAGCAACTTTACGTTCTGCCCATGTACTGTACATGGCAATCAATAAAGTGATTAAAAATACGATAACGACAACAATCGTCTTATCGAGGAGAAATATTTCCATATCCTATTTTCTTCGGCGCTTCAACTTTAATTCCTTCTTTGTATTGTGTAGCAGACATCACAGAGTGACGGCTTACTGTAGCCGGACCTTCTATTGTCCAGTCTGATGGTGATTTTTTATCGTAACGGCACGTGTTACAAATGTACTCTTCCACTTCTCCGTATTTATCCTTACGTGCTGTCACGCGGTACACTTCCTGACCATGCAACCAGATCGTAGTTTTGCCGGTACAAGTAGGACAATCGCGGTGCGCATACAATGGTTTTACAAACCACACACGACTTTTAAAACGGAATGTTCTATCTGTTAATGCTCCTACAGGACATACGTCAATCACATTTCCTATAAACTCATTGTCAATGGCTTTTTCTATAAACGTACTGATCTCAGAACGGTCACCGCGGTACAATACACCGTGCTCACGTTTTTCGGTCAATTGCTCGGCAAGCATTACACAACGGTAGCACAAAATGCAACGATTCATGTGCAACTTGATTTTATCTCCGATGTCGATCATGTCAAAGGTACGACGCTCTTCCTCGTATCGGGAGCGGGCCTTTCCATGTTCGTATGATAAATCTTGTAAATGACATTCACCCGCCTGATCACACACAGGGCAATCCAAAGGGTGGTTGATCAATAAGAATTCTACTACACCTTTGCGTGCTTCCACTACTTCAGGAGAACTTACACTCTGAATTTCCATTCCATCCTGGCAAGGTGTCTGGCAAGAAGCCACCAACTTAGGCATAGGACGAGGATCTTTTTCAGAACCTTTAGTAACTTTTACCAAACAGGTACGGCATTTACCACCGCTTCCTTTGAGTTTGGAATAATAGCACATCGCTGGGGGAACAAGTTCTCCGCCAATACCACGTGCTGCATTCAGTATCGTAGTTCCAGGTTCTACTTCTGCTTCTACTCCGTCTATGGTTATTTTCATCAGAGGGCTATAGCGTTTAGTTCTTTTTTATAATCGGCTACGTGTGCAAAGCGTCCCGCTACTTTGTTCGGGTATTTTGCATGGTATTCAAATTCCTCACGGAAGTGTCTAATGGCGCTGGCTACAGGCCATGCCGCCGCATCTCCCAAAGGACAAATGGTATTTCCTTCAATTTTTTTGGCGATCTCTACCAATAAATCAATGTCGTGCATGTGACCGTGACCGTGTTCTAAACGGTGCAGTATCTTTTCCAGCCATCCTGTACCTTCACGGCAAGGACTGCATTGGCCGCACGATTCGTGGTGATAGAAACGTGATAAGCTCCATAGGTTACGAACGATACAAGTGGTTTCATCCATCACAATAAATCCGCCTGAGCCCAACATAGAGCCGGATACAAATCCGCCTTCTGATAATGATTCATAAGTCATCAAACGGCCATTGCCTTCTAACGTCTTTAGAAATAAATCACCAGGAATGATCGGTACAGAAGAACCGCCAGGAATGATCGCTTTGAAACGATGTCCTGTGCGTATACCGCCGCAGTATTCGTCTGAGTTTAGAAATTCGTCAACCGGTAAACCCAAGTCAATTTCGTAAACACCCGGTTTGTTGATGTGTCCGCAAGCAGAGATCAATTTAGTTCCGGTACTTTTACCGACACCAATCTTCGCATATTCGTCACCACCCATATTGATGATGGGTACAACGGCAGCTAATGTTTCCACATTGTTTACAACAGTAGGGCAACCGTATAAACCAAAGAAAGCAGGGAATGGAGGCTTGATACGAGGATTCCCTCTTTTGCCTTCTAATGATTCCAGCAAGGCGGTCTCTTCTCCGCAGATATAAGCGCCTGCTCCTGTTTGTACATGGATTTCGCAATCGAAACCTGTACCTAAAATATTTTTACCCAAATAGCCTTTGGCTTTCGCCTCGCCAATTGCAGTTTCAAGAATATCAATGATCCACTTGTATTCACCGCGGATGTAGATATAGGTATTGTTTGATCCTAAGGCAAAGCTGGAAAGGATTAATCCTTCAATCAAAACGTGAGGGATAAATTCCATCAGGTAACGATCTTTGAATGTTCCCGGCTCACTTTCGTCCGCATTGCATACAAGGTAGCGCGGTTTCTCTGGTTTACTGCGATCAAGGAAGCTCCACTTCATACCCGTAGGAAATCCTGCTCCTCCGCGGCCACGAAGACCTGACTTCTTCACTTCTTCCATGATCTCATCCGGAGCCATAGTTTTGAATGCTTTGTCTACCGCTCTGTATCCGCCTTTGGCTCTGTATACGTCAAAAGTTTTGATACCTGGCACGTTGATGTGCTCTAATAATAGTTTCCCTGCCATTAGATATCGTATTTAATGTCTGGATTGAAATCTGGTTTCCCGAAAAGGTCAATGATCTTATCGATCTTTTCTTTGGTCAGGTTCTCATAGTAGAACTTGCCAATCTGAGCCATGGGCGCTGATCCGCAAGACCCTAAACATTCTACTGCTTTGATGGTGAACTTGCCATCTGCTGTATTATCGTTTAAAGATATGCCTAATTTTTGTTCGGTATAATCGATCAGTTCTTCTACGCCTCTCAACAAGCAAGGTCCTGTCTGACAAAATTCGATCAAACATTTTCCCACCGGCTTCAAGTTGTACATGCTGTAGAAGGTAGCCACTTCGTAAGCTTCGATTGGTTTGATGTTTAAAAGACTGGCCACATAATCCATTACTGGAGCGCTCAACCATCCGTCAAACTCACGTTGCGCGAGATGCAATATGGGTAGCAATGCCGACTTTTGTTTGCCTTCCGGGTACCTGGCAATAATCTCAGCGACCTTCTTCAAAGAAGCTTCTGAGAATTTTATTTCACCGGTAGTGGTTTCAGCCATGTTCTGTATCTGTTGTGGTTCTTTTATTATTTATTAAGCATCCATTTCTCCTGCGATGAGGTTCAAGCTACTCATCGTAGCTACCGCATCCGCCAGTTGCTGTCCTCTGATCATTTCAGGATAAGCTTGATAATAGATAAAGCAAGGTCTTCTAAAGTGCAATCTGAAAGGTGCACGCCCCCCGTCACTAATCAGGTAAAATCCTAATTCTCCGTTACCACCTTCTACAGAGTGATAAACTTCGCCTTTAGGAATTTCTGTTTCTCCCATGACAATTTTAAAGTGCCAGATCAAAGCTTCCATTTGAGAATACACATCTTCTTTTGGCGGAAGATAAAACTCAGGGACGTCTGCATGGAATAATCCTCTCGGCATGGCTTTGATTTTCTCCATCGCCTGACGGATGATGCTCACGCTGGCCCAGATTTCTTTATTTCTCACCATGAAACGATCGTAGGTATCTCCGGCTGTTCCGATTGGAATTTCAAAATCAAAGTCTTCGTAAGAAGAATAAGGACTCGTAACCCTTACATCGTAATCAACTCCGGCTGCACGCAGGTTAGGACCTGTGAAACCATAGTTCAATGCTCTTTCTGCTGAGATCGGTCCGATGCCTACCGTTCTGTCCATGAAGATCCTGTTTCTGTTCAACAGGTTTTCAAATTCTTCCATGACAGCAGGAAATTCTTTTAAGAACAGATCAATTTTATGGAATACGATATCATTAAAATCTCTTTCAAAGCCACCGATACGACCGATGTTTGTGGTCAAACGCGCTCCGCAAATTTCTTCAAAGATCTCGTAAATTTTCTCTCTGGATTGGAAGACATATAAGAAACCAGTTAAAGCTCCTGTATCTACTCCGAGTACGCTGTTACATATCAAGTGATCGGCAATGCGTGAAAGCTCCATGATGACTACGCGCATGTATTCAACACGCTTCGGTAATTCAATGCCCGCTAATTTTTCTACTGTCATATGCCAGCCCATGTTGTTGATAGGAGAGGAGCAGTAGTTGAGACGGTCTGTTAATGGAGTAATATGATAAAACGGCTTTCTTTCAGCAATCTTTTCGAAAGCCCTGTGAATGTAACCTACAGTAGGCACTGCATCTACGATAAGTTCTCCGTCTAGCGTGATGATATTTTGAAACACCCCATGAGTAGCAGGGTGGGTAGGACCAAAGTTCAACGTGGTGAAATGATCCTCGTTTACTTTTTCTACCGTTTTATTCGATGTATTTTCAGGCAACATAGTTTCGATTGTTAACGGCCAAACATTGTATCGTCCTTATCTTCTCTGGTTGGGTCTTCCAACGCATATTCTTTGCGCATCGGGAAATAGCCCAGATCGTCTACGTTTAATATTCTCTTCAAATTAGGATGCCCTTGAAACAAAATACCAAAGAAGTCATAGGTCTCTCTTTCCATCCAGTTGGCTGCGGAAAATACCGGCGTTAAAGAAGCAATAACAGGATCTGTTTTTGGAAAGAATGCTTTGATACGAATGCGTACGTTCTTGTATAAGTTGTGATAGTGGTATATAACCCCCAGCTCGTCATTGGGCTCTGGATAATGAACGCCTGTGATGTCTGTTAAAAATTGAAATTTTAATTCTTCGTCGCTGTGTAAAAACGAAGCCAAGTCAAGTACGATAGAGCGATCTACTGTAATCGTAAGGAGGTTATATGGATTTTCGTGTTGTAGGATTTTATCACCAAACTTTTCAGTCAGTTTTTCCAGGATACGCTCTTGAGTTAATTCAGACATACTTTTAGGATTATTGAATCTGATATTTTTCTAGTAATGCTTTGTATTCCGGTGAATCTCTTCTTCTAATGGATTCACTTTGAACCAGATCCTGAACGCGCATGATCCCATCCAGAATTTGTTCTGGCCTTGGAGGACAGCCAGGTACATATACGTCTACTGGAATAATTCTGTCAATGCCTTGAAGAACACTGTAAGTGTCAAAGATACCTCCGCTTGAGGCACAGGCTCCAACAGCAACTACCCATTTAGGTTCTGCCATTTGTTCGTATACTTTTCTCAATACTGGCCCCATTTTTTTAGCGATGGTGCCCATAACCAATAACATATCGGCTTGTCTTGGAGAATAACTTAAACGTTCAGCGCCAAAACGACCCAGGTCATACGTCGAAGCCATAGTTGCCATGAACTCAATTCCGCAACAAGAAGTGGCAAATGGCATTGGCCACAATGAATTTTTTCTTGCCATTCCTACCACTTGATCCAGCGATGTAGCAAAGAATCCAGGACCTTCCAATCCAGCAGGGGCTTTATCTATCTTTACTTCTGCCATACGTTTAATCTTTTAATGTTTTATCTATAACCGATAAAAGGAGATGAAAGTTTATTCCCAATCCAATGCTTTTTTCTTTATAACATAGATGAGACCGATCACTACAGTGCTCATGAACAGGAGCATACGGAGAAATCCATCATAACCCATGGTTTGTGCGAAATGTCTGAAATTGACTGCCCAAGGATAAAAGAAGATCACTTCCACATCAAACAATACAAACAGTGTCGCTACCAGAAAATATTTGATAGAGAATTGCATACGGGCATTGCCTACTGAAGGTAGACCGGACTCGAATGCTTCCAACTTATTTTTACTTGTGAATTTGGGACCTAATAACCAGCTTCCTAAAATACTTGAAGCAACAAAACCAAGTGCAACCAACACTTGAATACCTATAGGTAAGTAATTTGTTACAAGACTGTTATCATTCATGAGAATATGAATAGTTAAATAGAGGGGTCTAAACTGTAGGTTCAAACAGCTTAGCGACCCTCAAAATTAGGTAAAATGGTATAAAAACAAAGGAATGAACGCTATTTTTACCCATTCTAAATAGGCTGTGAGGTGGTATTAAAACCAACCGTTTGATTCTTATCGTTTCAGTATACGGAACGTTCAGGAAAACGTTTAAAGCGACATTTTCAGACTTGTGAAGCTGGGATTTTTTACTACTTTTGATTATCTAAAAACAATGAGTGTTTTTCAATGGACGAAGGCCCCAAAACGCATCCCCAATACTTTCCCTTTTGCATGAAGGTAAGTGATTTAGTTTGTTTTAAATTAACCTCTTATCTTTCATAATCATGTTACTTGATGTATTGCTCACCCTATTTCTAGTAGGGCTAAATGGTTTTTTCGTTGCTGCAGAATTTGCTTTGGTAAAAGTGCGTTCTTCACAATTGGAAGTAAGAGCTGCAGAAGGCGAGAAGTCGGCTTCCTTAGCGCTGAAAATTACCAGGCATTTAGATGCTTATTTATCAGCCTGTCAACTAGGTATAACATTAGCCAGTCTGGCTTTAGGCTGGATCGGAGAGAAGGTTGTAGCCGCTGTGATCATAAAGATTATGGTTTGGATGCATATCTCTATGGCATGGCACTTAGACTTACCCCTTATTCCTGCCTTAAACGTTGGAGTGCATGATGTATCTCTTGTGATCGCGTTTTTTCTTATTACCACTTTACATATCGTATTGGGTGAGCAGGCGCCAAAAACTTTTGCCATCAACAGTTCAGAAAGTGTATCGATGGCCATCGCATATCCACTCAATATATTCTATACGATTTTCAAACCGTTTATCGGAGGCTTAAATTGGTTGTCCAATGTCGTGATTAAAGGACTGGGCTTAACTAAAGCCAGTGAACACGATCAACATTCTGCTGAAGAATTAGAACTGCTGATTGATCAGGGAAAAGATTCCGGAGCTATTTTACCAGGTGAGCATGAATTGATAAAGAATGTATTTGGGTTTAATCAAATTACAGTAAAACAAATCATGACACCGCGTACCAGCATCAATGCAATCGATGTAGAAGAAGATCACGAACGTGTTTATGATAAAGTCATACAAGAAGGATATTCCCGTTTGCCTGTATACCAGGACAGCATCGATAACATGATCGGTATTCTTTATACAAAAGATTTGCTTCGCAAAATGCGCGAAACAGAAGAAGTGAAAATCGCAGACATTGTCCGTCAGCCGGTCTATGTTCCGGAAATAAAGCGCATCAGTGAATTGTTGAAGGAGCTACAGGAAAAGCACTTGCACATGGCGATTGTAACAGATGAATTCGGAGGGGTAGCAGGATTAGTAACCATCGAAGATATCATTGAAGAATTAGTGGGAGAAATTCAGGATGAGCACGATGAAGAGGCTCCAATCGTAGAAAAGTCTGGAGAAAGAGAATATGTTTTGAACGCTTTATGTTCGATTGATGACATCAATGAATTCATGCCTATAGCCATCCCACTAGGCACTGATTACGATTCTGTATCCGGTTACATGGGTAAATTGTTTGGCAAAATTCCAGAGGTCAATGAAAAAATAAGAACGGAAAATTACGAATATAGTATCCTGAAAAAATCTAAACGAAATGTCATGGTAGTTAAAGCTACTTTGCTGCAAGATGAAACCAAGGAGTTTACAGACTAAGCACTTAGACTACTGTTTTTTTCGCAGCTGTTCTGCAGTTATACTTTTTGTTTTATTATTTTCATCAGGTACCCAAGCACAATTTTATTCATCGGGTGTAGATCCTTCCGGTGTGCACTGGAAGCAGATCAGCGACGACCGCATTCGTATTGTTTTTCCTGAGGGATATGAAGAACAGGCAATTACTCTACTCCGGTATTTAAAAGAAGTAAAGTTAGAAGCAGCGCAAACATTGCCTGCTAGAATTCCTTCTATCTCAGTAGTTCTTCATAATCAAACCAGTCAGGCCAATGGATTTGTTACCTGGGCTCCTAAGCGAATGGAGATGTTCACTTTGGCCGATCAAAATACTTATCCTCAAGATTGGTTAAAGCAATTGGCTATTCATGAGTTTCGTCATGTGGTTCAAATCAGTAACATGCGACAAGGTATGACTAAAGTATTGTCGTTCTTGTTAGGAGAACAAGCAGTTGGCGCTATCATCGGATTGTATATTCCTACTTGGTTTCTTGAAGGAGATGCGGTTTCTTTTGAAACCGCTTATACGAAAGTAGGCAGAGGAAGAATACCTTCATTTTTTATCCCCTACGTTTCCATGTTGGATAAGTATGGAGGATTTACTTATGAAAAAGCCATATTCGGCTCCTATAAACATTTTGTTCCTGATCATTATGTGGTAGGCTATCACCTGGTTTCTTACTCCCGTTTCTATTTTGGAGAACGCGTATGGAAGTCAATGCTTGACCGTGCGGCACGCAGACCTTATAGTATTACGCCGGTGTCTCACACATTAAAAAAATGGACAGGTTTACCTAAATTTAAATGGTATCAATGGTCAGCACAACGCATTAAATCGCATTATCATGAGGACGTTGTGTTGGTGGAAAAAGTTTCGAAGGATTTCAATACCAATCAAAACGGGGAAGATTTTGTTTCCTATCGTTATCCTCATTACCTCAACGACTCTACAGTGGTTGTTGAAAAATCAGGGTTATCCTATGTGAAAGAATGGGTAACTATAGATCGACAAGGGAAAGAACAACACCTTGCCTTTCCTGGTTTTTACACCATAAGCAATACCTCTGTTTCGGATGGGAAACTATATTATACCGAGTATAAATTTGATAAACGCTGGACGCATCGATTATGGGCAGATGTGAAGCAATTGGATTTACATACGAAAAGAAAAAAAAGAATAACCAATAAAAAATACATCTATTCTCCTGCTGCTAGAGGACAACAGCTAGTTTATGTAGAGCAAAATAAATCGAACAGGTTTGAGCTAGTGGTAAACACTAATTCAAACATACCAATGCTTCACTTTGATAGTCCTAGCAATCAAATGCTTTTTACTCCGACTTGGGAGAGTGATAGCACCATTATTTGCATCACATTGAATAAAGAAAAAGGAAAACATTTTACACGATTAAATATTAACACCAAACAATGGACGTCTTTATCCCAACCAGTATTTTATGACATCAATCAACCTTTAGTATGGAATCACTACATCATTCATAAGGCAGCTTACGAAAGCAAAGAACAAGTATATGCTTACGATACCTTAAGGGATAAACACTTTCGCATCACTAGAGAAACTTATGAAGCGACTGATCCTTCTATCCTAAACGATCGCTTATTGTTTTCTTCTTATACGGCGAATGGGTACGTCTTAAAGGAACAACCCCTTGATACCACAGAGTGGATAGAAATTACTTTAGCGAATGATCATTGGGATAATGCCATTACAAGTGCCATGACTAAGCAAGAACAGAAAGTCAAATCTGTTGCCGACAGTGTTGCTTTTTCCTACACCATCACTAAATACAGTAAGATCACACACCTGTTCAATTTTCATAGCTGGGCGCCATTGTATGTCGATGTAGACAATGCAACCCTCAATTCAGGAGCTTCCGTCTTTTCACAGAATTTGTTGAGTACATCCTTTTTATCGGCCGGCTATTTATATGACAATACAGAGCAAACAGGAAAATGGATCATGAATTACCAATACACAGGCCTTTATCCTGTGTTATCTTTCAACGCTTCTATAGGGGATCGTTTCATGAAGCGGTATGGCAATTGGAAACAATTTAACTTTGATATTGGAATCGCTTTGCCTTTCAATCTCACCCATGGACCTTATTCTGAAAAGCTGACACTGTCTTTCTTCCCTCGTTGGCAAAGTATTTACGATGTGCGGGAAAACACAGGAGGATTGGTGAATCAGGATTTGATTAATGTATCTTATCGTTTAGACTATTCACGCTTATTTCGTTTGGCTCCCAGAGATCTTAGACCAGAACGAGGACAAGCTGTTTTTTTTGAATACCGTCATGCTCCAGTAGGGGATTTTTCTTATGCTTCTTTTTTAGCCGGATCCGTCAGCACTTGGTTTCCTTCTTTCTGGAAACACCATTCTATTTTAGCGAAAGTACAGGGCCATCATTACGAAGGGGGAGGGCGCTATCTTTCTTCTCCCATCGCCTTTCCTAGAGGCTATGCTTATTTGTTTTCTCAAGATCTTGTAAGAGGAAGTGTAGATTATGCATTTCCTTTGTTTTACCCTGATTGGCGTATCACCTCATTATTTTATATTAAAAGGATCAAAGCCAATCTTTTTTACGATGCGGCATGGGCTTCTCAAAATGCAGGTACGGCGTTTTATGACTCAAAAGGTGTAGACATCCGGATGGATTTTCATTTTGCCAATTTTCTTGCCCCCATTGACCTAGGAATTCGCTTTTACCAACTAAACAATGGAAATTTGGTCAATTATCAGGTTTTATTAGCGTATCAGCTAGGTAAATAAGCTGTTATAAGTTAGAACAGCTTTATACGGAAAATGCAATTGACGGGTTCTGGATAAAAAAAATTATATTTTTTATTGACATTTTTCAAGTTTGTCCGTATACTTATGAAACGCTAAACGGATTCTTGAATGGTAAAAAGGATTGCTTGTAAACTCGGACTTTTGTTAATTCTAGTAACAACACTTTCTTCTTTTTCATTTTTATATGTCACTAGCTCATCCAATAAGGCTTCTTTTTCGTGTACAATCAACGATAAGCCTTTTGTAATGGATAATGTGATGGGCATTTTAAGAAAGATTACAGGTGGAGAAACTCAATTATCTATCAGTAATGACCGTTTTGTTAAGTTTTCCTTCCTGAATCCCAGACCTATGGAAAAGATAGATTTATCTAATCCGGGCAGAAAAGCATTTATTCGCTACGAAGATCCTGCAAGTTTATTGGTAGGAGAGCCTGTAAAAGGATATGCTTATATCACAAGCATCAATCAAAAAGACAAATTAGTATCCGGCGAATTTGAGTTTGAAATGAAAATTACAAACAATGGCCAAACTAAGATTGTGAAAATCAAGCAAGGTAAATTTGAAAATGTGCCGATCGAAATCCGTTAATGGACCCGATCTCCTCTGAGTTCCAGGTTGGCAATGATCTCGGCTTCTGCAATCAGCAGTTGTTCCAGGCGTTCCTCTACTAATTTTTCTGGCATGTATACTTTTGCCAATTCTACAAACGTCAGGTAATGACCTGCTTCTGACTTCATTAATTCATGATAAAAGGCTTTCAATTCATTGTCTGCTATATGCAAAGACAATAACCTGAAGCGCTCACAGCTTCTTGCTTCGATCAACGCATTGATTAAGAGCTTATCCATCAATTGACGTTCTCTTCGATCTCCCGTTCTTTCATTCTTTTTTAGCTGCACCACGTAGTTGTCTGCACGGGCAGGGCCTAATGTTGCGCCTCTTTTTTCTAGCTCCCGAAGTACCATTCTAAAATGACCCCATTCTTCCGTTACAATAGGAGAGAGTGTTTCTACCAACTCGGTATGATCGGGATATTTGACGATGAATGTAATACAGGATGTAGCCGCTTTCTGTTCGCACCAGGCATGGTCGATCAGTATATCAACGATGTTTTTTTCTGCAATATTAACCCAGCGCGGATCGGTAGGGAGTTTGAGGCCTAACATAATTTAGTTAATAGTTGTTAGTTGTTAGTTGTTAGTTGCGAACAAATTTAAGAAAATTAGAAGAATTAAAGCCGTTTTATCTTTGACTAAAACGGCAGGTATTTTTGACTTGAAAGCTTAAGGTATATTTACATCCCATTATTTTCTAATTAAACAACTAACAACTAACAACTAACAACTAACAACTATTACGTTTTTTGCTTCTTCTTTTTAGCTGCCGGGAATAGAATATTATTCAGGATCAATCGAAAGCCTGGGGAGTTGGGATGAAGATTGAGATCAGTAGGTTCTTCTCCTACAAAATGTTGATAATCTTCCGGATCGTGTCCTCCATAGAATGTCCATGTTCCGTTACCAAATGTCCCGTGTATATACTTCGCTTCCTGGATAGATTTGTTTTCGCCTAGTACCAAAACTTTTGATTTGATTTGAGCCTTTTTATAACCGGTGGTTTGTCCCATGAATCCCTTAAGTACACGCTCATGGCATTGAGTGAGCATGGTTGGAATCTGATCCCATTTGGCAGAAAATTCAAAGAGCGAGAAGTAATCGTTTTGTTCTGTAAGACCACGTTCTTGAGCGTTGTTATCAATAGTGGAGTATTCGTACTCGTAAGGGTTAAAACTTAAGTTGAAGTTTTCAAAAGCAAAACATTTAGAGTAGTCAATTTTTTGTTGCGCACCCGGTGTTATGCCATCACCATCAAACATATGTTCACAAATGTCCACACCTTCCGCGGCTAGGGCGATGTCATAGGTATCTGTTGCAGAGCACATCGCAAATAAGAATCCTCCGCCGGCACAGAAGTCACGTATTTTTTTCACCACAGCCAGTTTGAGTTCTGATACTTTATTCAATCCATGTTTTCGTGCAGAGGTTTCGTACTCCTCTGTTTGTTTGAGGTACCAGGGTTGGTTACGGTAGGATGACCAGAATTTACCATACTGCCCGGTGAAATCTTCATGAAAAAGATGGAGCCAGTCGTATTTTGGTAATTCACCGGCCAGGACTTCATCATCAAAAATGACAGTATAGGGAATCTCGGCATAAGTTAATACCATCGTTACGGCATCATCCCATGGGAGCTTAGTCTTAGGGGAATACACTGCGATCTTGGGTGCTTTCTCCAACTTTACAATCTCCATGTTAGCCTCAGGTGAAGCGATTTCACTTAGGATATGCTGATAGGCGCCATCGGAAATCATTTCGAAGCTTATCCCGCGAATCAATAGTTCTTTTTGGAAAGAACTTTCCGCCCGAAAAGCAAAACTACCGGCTCTATAATTTAATAGCCAATCTACTTCCGATCCTTGCGTTAAGACCCAATAGGCCATTCCATAGGCCTTTAAATGGTTCTTTTGAGAAGCATCCATGGGTACTAATAACGTGGTTGCTAGGCAAGTGCCAACGGTTTGTAGATATCCTACTAGTAAGAAAGTAAGGAAGAATACTTTATTTTTCATTCGGTATCTTTAATATTTTCAGTTTGTTACAGTGTATATTTAGTTAATATAGTGCCTGTTAATCCAAAAATAGCAATAATATTTGTTATATTGGAGATTGTATTGTACCTATCTCTAA
>JAQZBV010000099.1 GCA_029237685.1 Cytophagaceae bacterium
AAGAAACCGAACTCACGCCTGAAAAACCCGAACCTAGAATCGTTACTTGAGTACCATAAGGACCGTACACCGGTGTGAATGTAAAGCCTTTTGTATACACTTGTACTCTATAATTGCCGCGATCCGCAACCAATACTGCTTTTTGAGGAATCACGGCTAAACCACCCGGATAATTAAATTTATAATCACCGCTAGTTCCAAAACTTCCCCACTTGGCTAAAAATATTCCATTGGTTTTAAACTGTTGAATTCTATCATTGCCCCCATCAGATACAAATACATCTCCTCCATCTATTGCGATAGAGTACGGTGCATAAAATTTTCCATCTGTATTACCTTGACCGCTGCCTATTTCTGTAACCGTTGTGAAAGCTGAATTGTACTTCATCACGCGGTGATTGTTCTGATCGGCAACGTACATGTTGCCCGATGCATCAACGGCTATGCCACTAGGCTGTCTGAATTGAAAATTACCGCTACCTGTACTTCCGTAACTATTGATTAGCATTCCAGTTGTACCATTGTACTTTGCAATCCGGTCATTACCGCTGTCTGCCACATACACCAGACCACTCTGATCAATAGCGATACCTGATGGAGAATATAATCCACCCCATTGAGTAATAAATGTTCCTGCAGAAGAAAACTTCTGAACAAGATTATTCAATTGATCCACCACATAAATATTTCCAGAAGCATCTACTGCCACAGCTATGGGATGGTTAAACAATCCAACACCGGTACCAAGCGTTCCACCAATAGTAAGTAATACATTCCCTGCTGTAGAAATTTTTCTAACACGGTTATTGCCAGGATCCGC
This sequence comes from Cytophagaceae bacterium, assembly GCA_029237685.1. GTDB lineage: Bacteria > Bacteroidota > Bacteroidia > Cytophagales > Cytophagaceae > JACMQM01. The sequence continues at coordinate 821 of JAQZBV010000099.1, forward strand.
AATATAAATATTGGAAGAAGCGTCTACAGCAATGCCCACAGGCGCAAAACCTGCTCCGCCTTGCGTGTTATTAAATGTTTTAGAGTAAGGGAACTCTTGTGCCTTTGCATTAGAGCATAGAGACACTATTAATAAGATGGCAAACCACCACCTTATCTGATTAATGATCGTCTTCATCGTAAAAAATTATTTAGAGGATAATTGCGCTTCCAATTCCTTGATTCTATTTTCCATTTGAATCATGTACAATGTCATTTCCTCCACTTTCTTTAATAAGGTGGCATCCATAGTAGCTACATCAAGACCTTGCTCAAACACTTCTGTCGCTGAAGGAACGCCAGGCAAGTGTTTGTTTTTTTGTATGAAGGCATTCACCTCTTTCAATGGCATTAACTGATAATCTTTGTCAAATACATAATCAGCCCATGCCGCTGAAGACGGCAATGCTACTTTCACCTTTTCTGCTAATATTCCATTTTTTACATACAAAGAATAAGTACCTGGAAAACCATTCGCAAAATCAGATACTCTTCCGCCGATGACCACTTGTTCTTTAAAAATTGACTTCCCTCCTAATACACCAAAACTATAGCCTGTTTCCAATACGGGCTGATTCCAAACAGAACTTTGTATGATAGTGAGTTTAGGAGCCGAAGCATCCGATGTGATGTTCACATCTCCAAATTGCCAAATCATCGGACTACCGCTTGTACCCGTTAGGCCGATGTACATTTTATTAGTGTTGTAAAATGACAATCCAAAATTTTGTGCATGGTTGAACAAACCCATTCCTTGTTGTTGTGTCAAGCCATTGGAAAAAGATTTTAGTTCAAAGGTATTATAGGGAGATGTTGTAAAACGAATCCCGCAGTTGGCCATCGTCATCGGGCCTCCCGAAGTAGAATTATCGTTCAACTCAATGAAAGGATTGTGTTCATTAATCCGCAGCTTAACTGTAGAAGCTGTTACTGAGTTTGGACCATTGGTGCCGATCGTAAGGTTGGTAGTTAAGGGAGCCGTTGCATCAATTCCTACATTACCTGTCGGCGCTGGGAAAATATTTGTACCTGTTTGTGCCTGAGCATAACTGCTGATTAAAAAAAGAAGTGCTGGTAAAAATTTCAGATTTTTCATGGTGATTTTGTTTGGTTTTTATTACTTAAACAAAGTACCATGTTGAAGATCTGCCATGAAATACCCACATGTGGGTAATTTAAACTGAGTATACAAAAAAGAGTGTGTAGTGTGCATTCAAACAGTATGGGAAATGGGGACTAAAATCAGATGGTCTAACTTTAAACCTCGTCTTGCACTAGCTATTGACTTTAAAGGTCTTTAGTCGTTGCAAGTGATTAAATAATCCCTCTTGCCAATGCATAGTTGATCAACTCACCGTTGCTCTTACATTTCAATTTGCGTTTGATGTTTTTGCGATGTGTTTGTACGGTAAAAAGACTGATAAATAAATGATCGGCGATTTGAGAACTGGTATGCCCTTTACTGATTAATCCCAGAATCTCATACTCCCGCACAGTCAGTGTCTTTATAGAAGTGTTTTGTGATATGCTTTTCTGCAATACTGGTCTATAGATTCCATTTTCATCCCGTTTCAATATATCATAATAGATGGCATCGTCTTTTTTGAACAGGTCAACATTGATCATCGTAAAAATAGTCCGCATTGGCTGACCGCTCTGGTTAACTTGTAAAATATTGGTGTCCATCAGGTACCATTGCAACAATCCGTTACTGGCTTTGAGTTTCGCACAAATGGTAAAACGATAATCCTTCGCGTTGTTAGTAGCAGCCTGTTCGAATATATAAGTCAATATTTTCGTCATGATTACACTGGTAAATACATCCGCATCCTCCTTCATGAGAATTTCAAAAATAAGATTGACTCCATCTTCACCTTCAAACCTCCGGGGATCATATCCCAATATGGATCGCATATTGTCGCTGATGAATTCGTAATACCCTTTTTGTAAATTAAAAATGGCTACTATACAGGGTAAATGCCCAATTAAAAACCTGAATTCCGCTTTGCCTGTCAATGCGGTAATATCCTCCCATTGATCTTCAGTTCGAAAAAAATCCTGATCGGAGATATCACTGATCAGACCGCGCATTCTGTGAAATATCGATTTTTCCTCTGTGTTCATAAAAAATTGTTTTTTAGCTAATTGACTTTATGGGCTGATGCTTTAAAAACCGCTACAAAAATTGCAAAGTACGTTTGGACCAGTTCCTTGCATTATCACAAATTATGTAAATTGGTAAGTTTTGACCTTTTTCAGTCCTTTACTTATAAAATATAGAAAGACAAAATTAGGACAATCGCAATTTTTAGAGAATCCATCACGGTCTAAATTTAATCAAAAAACTGCCTCCAAGCTTATGGTTCAACATTTTTTGCGCTTAAGCAACATTTATTATAGCATTTAACTTATATTTTTTACAACTATTTCAATTAAATATCTGCTCATTCATATTTTTTAGTCAAATAATTACATTATATTTGATCCAGAGATCTGTCTTTATCCAGCAGGCGACTCCTATTTTTTAACTAGTTATAACCAATAAATAATAAGTTATGAAGATTTCACATTTACCATTAAAGATTGTGTTTGGCCTACTTATACTCCTCAGTAGCTATGCCACCCAAGCGCAAGGTAGAAAAGTAGGTTACATGCCTTCTTGGGCAGGGACTGCAGATGCCATCCAATACGATAAACTGACCCATATCAATTATTCCTTTGCGATTCCTCAATGGAACGGATCTCTTCTGGCGGTGGAAAATGGCGACAAGCTTCGAAGAATCGTTCAACTTGCACACGCTAAAAATTGCAAAGTATTGATCGCTATCGGTGGCTGGACCTACCAGGGCGCTGATCTTGATCCTGTATTTGAATCGTTAGCAGCCAATGCAGATTCAAGAGCTCGTTTTGTAAATGATGCGATGTATATCGTGAATCAATACGGACTCGATGGTGTAGATATGGATTGGGAATATCCGGATCCGGGTCAAAGTTCAAACAACTATGATGCTTTGATGACTGCTCTTTCCAATGCATTAAAACCACAAGGTAAGTTACTTTCAGCGGCTGTAATAGGAAGCGGTGCCCAGGGTGCTGGTGTTAGTAATCTTGCTTTGAGCAAACTTGATCACCTGAACGTAATGGCCTACGATGCCAATAACTACGATCACTCTACTTATTCTTACGCCTTGGCTTGCTTGAACTATTGGGGCGGCAGAATGGCCAAAGATAAAGTCGTTTTGGGTGTTCCATTTTACGGAAGACCTAGCTGGAGCTCTTTTGCCACACTTGTTTCACAAGGCGCAGATCCTAATGCGGATTTCTTTGCCGGTAACGGATACAATGGAAAAAATACCATTGCAAGTAAAGCGACTTATGTAAAAAATAACGGCTACGGCGGTATCATGATCTGGGAACTTTCTCAGGATGCTGCAGGTGCAAACTCTTTGCTTACTGTTATTCACAACACATTAGGTACTAGCAACCCTCCCCCTCCTCCAGTGACTCAAGGACCTTACCAAGGTACTGTCACTTCTCTTCCAGGTAAATTGGAAGCAGAACGATATGACGTCGGTGGACAAGGTGTAGCATACAATGATGTAACAACAGGAAACTCTGGCGGTGCCTTCCGTACCGATAATGTGGACGTGGAAGCATGTACAGAAGGTGGTCATAATATTGGCTATACGGCAAACGGCGAATGGTTGGAATACACTGTCAACGTTACTTCTGCTGGTCTATACAAAATCGAAGCACGTGTAGCCTCACAAACCGGTGGATCTTTCACCATTGAAATTCCTGGTACAGGAACAACCAGTGCCATCAATGTTGGTAACACAGGCGGATGGCAGACTTGGCAAACGGTAACCCTCAACAATGTGAACCTGACTGCCGGACAAAAAATCATCAAATTGAACATCAGCGGTGAATTTAACCTGAACTTTGTCAACTTCTCTAAAGCAAATACTCCTCCTCCAACAGGACCGGTTATCGTGTACCAACACTGCAACAACGATCCTGGTTATTCTGCTGGTTTGAATGTGGGTACATACACTACCGCTCAATTGAATGCATTGGGTGTAGCGGATAATGATATCTCTACAATTACAGTACAGTCTGGTTACAAAGTGACTTTGTACAACAACAATAACCTAGATGCGAGCGGCGGTTCTTACACTACAACGACTAACAGTTCTTGTTTGACTTCCGTAGGATTCAATGACATGACTTCTTCGATCAGAGTAGAGTTGGCAACTACAAATCCAGGCAACATCGCACCATCTGTAACGTTGACATCTCCAAACAACGGAGCTTCAGCGAATGCACCGGGTTCCTTTACGATTTCTGCTAATGCATCTGATTCCGATGGATCAATTGCTAAAGTAGATTTCTACAACGGTTCTGCCTTGCTGTTCTCTGATAATTCAGCCCCTTACACGTACAGCTGGACAGGCGTTGCTGCAGGCACGTACACCGTCAAAGCCATTGCTACAGATAATAAAGGAGCTAACACTACTTCTGGTTCTGTAACCGTTACCGTAAACAATGTAACGTCAGGCGGCTGTGCAGGTGTGGCACAATATGTTGAAAACGGTGGTTATGTTGCAGGAAGCAAAGTGAAAAATGCAAACAACCAATACCAATGTAAACCTTTCCCATACTCAGGATGGTGTAACGGTGCATCATGGGCTTATGGTCCTGGTGTAGGCGCTTACTGGGCGGATGCCTGGACATTGGTTGGTTCTTGTGGAACGGGCCGTGAAGAAGCAGCACCTGCTTCAGTAAATGATGCGCTAGTAAGCAATGCTCCTAACCCATTCTCAAGCAGCACCACGATTGAAGTTGTAACCGCAGAAGCCGGTGATGTATCTGTAAAAGTATACGACAAAACAGGTCAATTGATCAGAGTCATCACGGAAGGATCTTTGAATGCAGGATCTCATCAGTTTGTGTTTGATGCTTCAGGTCTACCGGCTGACATGTACTTAGTAAAATGCAATACTCCAAACGGAGTAATCACAAGAAAAATTATCAAAACCGAGTAGTTTGCTTTAACTGATTTTTAGGTTTTATTCAAAAGGGAACAAAGTGAATACTTTGTTCCCTTTTCTTTTTTTACAGAAAAAGAAAAGGGCGGTTTACCAACATGCCCATTATTTTACTACCTTATTGATAAATTCAATTCATCCTTGTGAAAATACTTGTACAGGTATTGTTGTTCTTGGTTTTTCTAACCACTTGCAGTTATGCGCAAACACGCAACACCGCGGGAGGTTACACCATACGCCACTACGGTGTAAAATCATACGGCATGCATCCCCGCAATTTTAATATTACCCAGGATAAAAGAGAAGTGCTTTACTTCGGCAACGCGTATGGCTTGTTGGAATACGATGGGAAAAACTGGAGAGGAATTAATCTTCCAAATGGCAACAGCGGACTTTCGCTTCTTTACTCTACTAATGAAACGTTATATGTAGGAGCATTCAATGAATTGGGATATCTGAAAGCCGATGGTTCAGGCAGACTCTCCTACCAAACGTTGTACCCTAAAATTCCAGAAACAAAAAGATTTAACCGTGACGTTGTCAATATAGTAGAAGAAAAAGATCGGGTAATATTCTACACCGAGTTGGGATTGCATCTTTTCAAAAACGACACCTTTCAAACCATTACACCACTTTCCAAAGGAGGTCTATTTACCTACCTCCAGAAAATTAATGGCACAATTTACGTACACGAAAAAGATCGCGGACTTTTAACATTGCGTGATACTGCATTAGTGCTGACGCCTGCAGGTGAACTATTACACGCGCATGCCATCAAAGAAATTCTTCCACTGGCAAATGATGAACTTCTGATTGTAGAAAAAAACAAGCTTTTGTTGTTTAATCAAAAGACGCTACGAACCTTTCCCGGCAATGCCAATGAAGTACTTCAACAACAGGAAATCACGCATGCCATCAAACTTCCCAATGATCATTTATTAATCACCACCTACAACAGCGGCTTTTACCTTGTCAATCCGGCAGGCAATATTGTCAAACATGTATGCAAAGAAAACGGCTTGCCTGACAACACCATCAATTATGCATACATCGATCAACGCGGAGGGCTTTGGCTGGCGCTGGACAACGGCGTTGCTTTTCTAGAAATCAATACTCCATTTTCCTTTATAGGAACACATTCCGGCATAGAAGGCATGGGTTATGCTGCTGTAAAATTTGACAATAAATTGTATGTAGGAACTTCTCAAGGACTCTACTATACTTCTGCTGAAGGCGCATATGCTGAAAAAAAATTCTACCCGGTCAAAGGCATCAGCGGTCAGATTTGGAATTTGTCCATCATCAACAACACCTTGTTATGCTGCCAGCACGATCATACCTATCAGATTCAACAGGATCAGGCGCAACTCATACCCGGCACAAAAGACGATGAAGGCCATTGGAAAATGGCAGCACTTAAAAACAAACCTGGATATGCCATTAAAGGAACATACCTCGGTTTTCAATTGTATAAACAGGAGCAGAACAAATGGAGATTTATAAATAAGCTGGAAGGTTTTGAAGAGTCCTGCCGAATCTTTGAAGAAGACGACAAAGGCAATATCTGGGTATGTCACGGTAACAAAGGCCTATACAAGATACGCTTGTCCGAGGACTTGAAGACCATTGCTTCTGCTGAGAACATGAGTGTGTTGAAAGGTTATAAACCTGACTATTTTAACTTTGTATCGAACATCAACAAACGCCTGGTCTTTGCAGCAGACGACGGAGTATTCCTCTTTGATGAAACACAGCAAAAATTTATCAAAGACAGCGCCCTTGAAAAAATAATAGGAGCCGATCGTTTCATCAGCCGCATCGTACAATATGAAGACGGCAACATCTGGACCTTTAATTGGGCAGATGTCAACCTTTACCGAAGAACCGCCGAAGGTCAATACCAAGCGGAAGAAAACGTCTTCAGAAAAATAGCCGGAGAGTTGGTCGGTAGTTACGAGTTTGTTCTTCCCTTAAGTCCTGACCTCGCCATCATGGGTTCTCAGGAAGGCTTTACTTTTTTTAACCTGAAAGGAACGATTGAAAAAAGAAAACCCTACCATGTACTGATCAGAAAGGTAGAAGCCAATTTCAAAAATGATTCTTTATTATACGGCGGCACGGCCACTGAAAACAGCCGCACGCTAAGGATACCTTATGATTTCAATGCCTTACGCATCAGCTATTCCGCTTTATCGTATGAGAATCCTGAGAAAATAACCTATCAATATGCCTTAGCATCCAGTAAAGACAAAAACAAGTTGGTCTGGTCAGGCTGGACAAGCAATACACAAGTAGATTTTTCTAATCTGTTGGAAGGCACTTACGTGTTTCATGTGCGTTCAAAAAACATTTACGAACAAGTCAGTGAAGAATGTACCTATTCATTTATCATTCTTCCTCCCTGGTACAGGTCCTGGTGGGCTTATGCGGTTTACATCATCGCTTTGGTGTTGGCAGGACTGGCATTGTACCGTACGGTAAAAATACGTTTCCAAAAACAAAAAGAGAAACTCGAATTGCAAAAACAAAAAGAACTCTTGCTGTTGGAACAAAAGCACATCACAGAAAACTTGCAGACTGAAAAAGAATTGATCGCTTTGCGCAATGAAAAGCTGGAAGCAGACATGGTCTTAAAAAATAATGAGTTGGCTTCCCTGGCGACTACGGTTACTCAAAAAACAGAATTCCTCGCGCAGCTGAAAGACAAACTGGAGATCATTCATAAAGAATCCGACAGCACCGATCAAAGTGTATTCAAAGAAGTGATCAAAACCATTGATCAGGATCTTGACTTCGACGACAACTGGTCGAAGTTTCAGATCCACTTTGACGAATTGCATCATAATTTTTTACACCGCCTAAGAGAAAAATACCCGAAGTTAAACCCGAGTTGGTTGCTCCTCTGTGCCTACATCCGCATGAATAAATCCAACAAAGAAATCGCTGCCCTGATGAACATCTCCGTTTCCGGAGTCGAAAAACGCAAGTACAGGCTGCGTGAAAAATTGGGGATGGAAGGCGAAGATCGACTGGCGGATTTTATTTCGACTTTTTAGAAATGTGTACTAAAGCCGCGTGAGGGATTAGCAGCGAAAAGCCCACAGCGAGCCTTACCTTCTTTTTCTCCATAAAACTTTGATCCGAGCGAGGACTTGTAGCGGATAGCCCGACCCGGAGGGGCACGCCCAAATCCTTATTATCTACTCTCTCAATCCTAAAAATTTAAAACCTTTTTTACCCATACCAAACCTAACTTTCTGTCATTCAAAAAACTAGACCTTCCTGTCCAGTTTATGTCCTGTAAGATTTCAGCGCATGTCCTATATATATGATGTGAAATAAGTACCATAAAACCGAGGAATCATACTACTTGTACTGTGTTTATTTATTTCACCTAAACAACCAGCACTATGAAAAAACTAAACGTTCTGAGGCGAAAAGCGATAAAGGCATTTGCCTTTCCGCTCCTCGCCGTCCTTTTCCCCCAGGTCATTCAGGCCCAAAACATCATGTTCGATGATTTTACCTATTCAGGGGTAAATGAACTTGTCAATCCAGGCACTGCCTCTAACAGATGGTCGGTAGTCAATGGACAAAGCGGACCACCGGAAGGTGCCATGTACAGCTCCAATAACATCGAATTTATAACCGATCCGACCAACCCGAACAACCGGTTGATGAAAGTGAGTACCACCGTCAACGGTCAAACCAGAGCCATCGTCAATTCCAGAATTGAAAGTGCCTATGAATATTTCGAGGGAACTTATGCTTCTCGTGTGTACATATCGGACGAAGCTTTCGGAACAAAAGACGGTAACATTCAAACCTACTTTACCATTGTACCTTCTTCTCTGGCACAAGACGGAACAAAGTACAGTGAAATGGATATCGTGGAATACATGGCCGCTGATAAATGGGGAGTGAGTCCTAACAATCAGGTGTTGTATACTACCTCTTACCATAAATACATTGCCAATCCATGGAAACCCTGGAAAACCTATACCGCACAAAGACAATCTTACGCGGGCTGGCATACCTTCATGGCGGTGTGTACAGATAAGGTGAACATCCGTTACTACATAGATGGCAACTTGATCGCTACACATTCCGTGACAGACAATGAAACGCAGGCTGGACTACCTGTATATCCTCGTTCCACCATGCACATCGCTTATGCCAACTGGATCGCAGCGAATGATTTGGGTCCAAGCACCGCCAACCGCACCAACACCATGCAAGTTGACTGGACCTTGCATTATAAAAATACCGCATTGACTCCTGCAGAAGTAACGGCGCTGGTGAACAGCTACCGCGCATCCGGTTTGCAAAGACGCAACATGGCCGGTCAGACCTACTCTACCGGTGTGAGCAACCAAGCGCCACAAATACAATTGACAGCGCCTGCCAACGGCACAGGTTATACCGCTCCTGCAAGCATCAACATCACGGCCAATGCTTCTGATGCAGACGGCAGTGTAGCAAAAGTAGAATTCTACAACGGCGGTGCGCTCATCGGCACAGATAATTCCTCACCTTATGCCTTCAATTGGACCAATGTAGCAGCAGGGACTTATTCCATTACTGCGAAAGCAACAGACAACTTAGGTTTAACCACTACTACGCCTGCTGTTTCTGTTACGGTGTCACCGGTAGCAGTTACACAATCTCCATACAAAGGTTCACCTATCGCCATTCCTGGCGTGGTAGAACTAGAAGATTATGACTTCGGCGGCCAGGGTGTAGCGTTTAACGAAACCACCACAGCCAATCAGGGCGGTGCTTACAGAACGGCCGAACCGATCGACATCGAAGCCACTACAGGTGGAGGATTTAATGTGGGTTATGTAGTCACCGACGAATGGATGGAATACACCGTGAACGTGACATCGGCAGGTGCCTATAACATTGAAGCGCGTGTAGCGACAACGGCTGCAGGAAAAACTTTCCGTTTGGAACTGGGAGGAACGACGATTGCTAACTTTACATTGCCCAACACCACGGCATGGCAGACCTGGCAAACGGTGACCGTGTCTAACGTATCGTTAACTGCCGGTCAAAAAGTATTAAGACTGTATGCAACAAGCACAGACTTTAACATTGACCGTTTGACTTTTTCTAAAGTGGTCGTGAGCAATCAACCACCTACAGTGAGTCTTACCGCTCCCGCAAATAATGCTACTTATACTGCACCGGCTTCGATCAACATCACCGCCAATGCAGCAGATGCAGATGGTACCATCAGCAAAGTAGAATTCTTTAACGGTGCCGCTTCTTTAGGTTCTGATGCGACGGCTCCTTATACCTTCTCTTGGAATGGTGTTGCTGCTGGAACATATACCATTACAGCCAAAGCAACAGACAATGCCGGAGCCGTTACGACTTCTTCCGCTGCGACAGTAGTTGTAAATCCCGTGGTATCTACCGGACCGGTTTCTGTTTATCAAAACTGTAACAACGATCCGGGTTATGTGATCGCACTTCCAGTGGGTACTTATACCACTGCACAGCTTGTTGCCTTAGGGATTAAAAACAATGACATTTCAAGAATAACCGTGCAAGCAGGTTATCAAGTAACATTATATAACGATGATAACTTAGCAGGCACCTCTCATACCGCGACAGGAAATGTAGATTGTTTAACGTCTGTTAATTTTAACGATTTAACTTCTTCGATTAAAGTATCCTTAGTAGTGGTGAATAATCAAACACCTTATGCCGGTATCTTTGGTACCATTCCCGGAACCATTGAAGCAGAGAAGTATGACTTGGGCGGACAAGGCATTGCCTTCAACGATGTGACCACAGCCAATGAAGGCGGTGCTTTCAGAACAGATGCTGTAGACATTGAACCTTTGGGCACAGGATATGATGTAGGATACATTGTAGCAGGTGAATGGTTGGAATACACAGTAAATGTGACCGCCGGATCATACCGGATCGATGCGCATGTAGCAGCGATTGCAGCAGGCAAAACCTTCCGATTGGAATTGGACGGTGCGACGATTGCCACCTTTACTGTGCCTAATACAGGTGCTTGGGGAACGTTTCAAGTCGCTACGGTGAATAATGTAACGGTCACTGCCGGTCAAAAAGTATTGAGACTTTACGCCACTACTTCTGACTTCAACGTAGATAAAATCATCTTCTCCGCAGCTACTACTACTCCTAACGTAGCACCTACTATTTCCTTAACTGCTCCAGCTAATAACACAACGCTTTCTGCGCCGGCAAGCATAGCCATCACAGCCAATGCCAGTGACAGCGACGGATCAGTAAGTAAAGTGGAATTCTACAACGGCACACAAAAATTAGGAGAAGACTTAACGGCTCCTTATGCTTATACCTGGACCAGCGTAGCAGCAGGCACTTACACGATCACGGCAAAAGCCACAGATAACGCAGGTGCAACTACAACTACTGCCGTTTCTACTGTCACAGTAAATGCTGTTAATGCAGATTGCTACAGTTTAGTGTGGTCAGATGAATTTGATCAACCGACATTGAACAGCAGCAACTGGAACGTCGAAGTAAACAACTTCGGAGGATACAACAATGAGTTACAGTATTACACCAATCGACCAGAGAACGTAAGAATTGAAAATGGTAATCTGGTGATTGAAGCACGCAAAGAAACATACCTTGGGAGAGAATATACTTCCGGTCGTTTGAATTCTTCCAATAAAAAATCATGGCAGTACGGAAAGATCGAAGCCAAGATGAAACTTCCTTATGGAAACGGCATGTGGCCTGCCTTCTGGATGATGGGCAATAGCGGCAATTGGCCGGCTAATGGTGAAATCGACATCATGGAATTAGTAGGCGGTAACAAATGCGGCAGCGAATGCGGCGATAACAAAACACACGGTTATGCTTGGTGGTCTGACAATGGAGATAAATCTGCCGGTACACAAGCACCGATACTAGCGTCCGGTAAATATGCAGATGATTACCATGTGTTCGCTGTAGAATGGACTGCCACTTCCATTAAATGGTCTATCGATGGCAACGTGTTCTACACCTTGAATACCAGCTCTGCCGCCATGTCTGAATTTCAACAACCGTTCTATTTGTTATTAAATGTAGCAGTAGGCGGTGACTGGCCGGGATCTCCGGATGCTTCTACTGTGTTCCCTCAAAAAATGTTGGTGGAATATGTAAGAGTATACCAAAAGACCAGCGCTTCTTGTTCTGAAGGAAACAACAACACTTCCGGAGGAACGTGTGCAGCTATTTCTGAATACAAAGAGAACAACGGCTATGTTGCAGGTAGTAAAGTTAAACTGGATGGCAAACAATACGAATGCAAACCATTCCCTTATTCCGGATGGTGCAACGGTGCAGCTTGGGCTTATCAACCGGGAACCGGCGCCTATTGGGCGGATGCCTGGACATTGATCG